>JAEZKY010000233.1 GCA_023435985.1 Bacillota bacterium
TGACTCTAAGTCTTACGTTTGAATTTCCACAGGCGTTTGTAATGTATTCCTTAGTTGAATTAAGCATGTGCCTATAAGTAATATACATTCTAAAGTATGGTGTATTGTTCATATAAACTTCCTGAGAATGATATGGAGGATAGCTTCCATCATCTGATGGCTTAACTACCTCATTGTTTTCATTGTATATAGGGCCGCTTACAAGAGAATCCCCCATATCTTTTTCATTAGTGTTATTATCTAAATCTGCCATAGCTAAATCATTTGTTTCAGGTTCGTTTACTTCTAGGTTTTCTTCGTCATAGCTTTGTGGATCTTTAATTTTTTCAGCTTTATTCTTTAAGTCAAAGACAGTTACTATAACATTCTTATATTGTTTTATCCTTTTAGATCCATCTGTAGGGTGGCTGCTTATATCTTCTTTTTTCACAGCATAGTATTTTAGTGATTGATTGCTTATATTTTTTATAAGGCTGTTATAATTAATTCTCTCCATCTCAGGTCCTGCATATAGTTCACTGCAGTAAGCCAATAAATTGAAATTATGCTTTATTTTCTTTACATCCTTAGTTTTATCCTCATTGTCTAAGTTTGTTAAGTCATGATTAATTAATAAAACCATTATCTGTATTAAATTTTCTCCAGCATTTAATTTGAAGTTGTATTTATTATTTTTAGGGAAGATCTGCCTTCCATTTATTAAAACTATTGAATTAAAGGTTTCAGTCTTAGGATCAAAATCATAAGTGATATATCTGTTTTCTATTATTGTTTCTTTTTCGCATATTGCATACTGGCTCATTACAAAATAATTATTAACCCTTTCGCATCTTATATCCATAATTGTGGAATCTAAAGGGGCTATATCTGAAACCCTTGCTTTTGAGTAATCATTTGTATGACATATGTTATCTGTTGGAACAGCGTCATGTATTACCTGCTTGTCTTCAGGTATACCTTTATCAGGATCAGCTTTAATATATTCTGTATATTTATTTTGATATTTATCATTTACATCCAGCCTTTCAATGAGCCATTGGGAATGGCCAGCTCTTAGGCAAATAGAATTTAAATTTGTATTATCAGGCAGAGCATAAACTTTAAAATAATATTGTTTGTTGATTTCATCGTATCTTGCTATTTCAGAAAAGTCATAGGCTTCTGTTTCATAAGTTAGAATTTCTTTTTCACTGGCAAGGAGACCTAAATCAACGCTGCTGCCTGCATCAACACCCTTCCACTCCACATCATTGTTTTTATTTTCAAAGCCTACAAAGTATGCTATATCAGTGTGTGGAGGAAGTTCATGAATTGGATCTACTGTAATATCTGATACTGGCTGCTCCATTTCTATTACTTTACTTGTAAATACGCTGGTATTTTTATATTTATCGTTATAAACAGATAGATTTGAGAACATATAATAACAGTAATATTCTTCGTTATCCTTATCTATATAGTCAAAGCTTGTTTTTTGAAAGATAATTCTAAATGCTTTTATATTCATGGCATTAAATCTCCAGGACATGCTGGAATCACCAGCTGTATTGCTTTTTTCAAGGAAGTTAGTACCGTCTTCTGATATAAATAATCTAATTGTAGTGTTATATATACTACAGCCATTTAAACATATTCTTGAAGCTTCATGATTTTCTGTAAAATCAACTTGAAGGGTTAGGCTTCCAGGCTCATTGCTTGGGGTCACTGTAGATACTGTAATCATATCAGTAACCACTTCACTTAGAATTTTGGATATATCTTTATTTAAAGTAACCTTTGCATTGCTGCTTGTGATGCTTATAGCTCCAGAAGTGCTTATGTCAACTTTATCGCTTGGAGCGGATTTTAGTTCGTTTCTTAAAATCGATATATCATAATCTATTTCGCTTGTACTTTGAGGAATATTATTAACAATTAAATTCCGCGTATTAACCATAGATAAATCATTAAATTTTATTATATAAGGTTCATAAGCAGTTTTAGTCTCTGTATATTTCTTTAAAAGCTCTGTTTGAAGGATTAAGCTGTCTAAGGCATGATTAGCTTCTTCCATCTGCATATCATAATCTCCGTTAATTAGAACTTCATAATTAGTCTGAGTGTTGTACACATTAAAAGCGTTATTTAAATCTTCTTCTATGTTTTTAAACATGTTATTATAGTCTTTTTTATCAGATCTTGTGTATTTCTTTAAAAGAGCAGGTTTAAAATAAGGGAGCCCTGGAGTTTTGTTTTCAAAGAATTCAGTTATTCTCTTATTAACCTGATAGTTAGTTGCACCATGACCTTCTTTTAAAAGTTCCATGGAAAACTCTTCATCTTTTTGTTTAAGTTGATATTCTTGCATATTAATCATATTAGAAACTCTCCTTCCCGCTTATATCTAAATTGTAATTGTAGACTATTGGTGTTTCATCAATAATATCTTCAGGTCTTGAAAGCTCTATTTTTATTATGAAACTGCTTGGTGAAGTCAGCATATCTACGTAAGCGACATTTGGATTACGATTTAATACTGCACAGTCAGAATTTACAATAATAGTGCAGGAGCCGCTTGAGGCCTTATGACGTGGATATATAGGGTGCCACTCTCCTCCATTATCAAAGCTTATAGAATATTTAATGAAGTCATTTATATCTCCACCAGCTTTTACATAATCGTTAAATGAGGCAGGAATATAGTCATCAGAACTAAAGGTAAGCTGCTTTATTATGCTGGAAGTAGTGAAAGTCTTAGAAATATAGGTTCCAGCCTGCACATATTTTCTATACCTAATGTCTACTGCACTTACCCCTATGCTGTATCTATTAGCGCTTACAGGCTCTCTTTTTATTAAAGTTCCATCTGAGCTTATAGTATTATAAAAAAGCTGTGCTTTCACGTAGGCATCATCTAAGAAGCTTTCTGTGTCAGCTGTAGTTGGATAAATTATGCTTCTAGTTTTTTTATCATATTTAAGACCAAGAAGTTCAATGCTTTGAAGTGGAGCTTCAACTTCAACATAGCCTTGCAGCTCATCACTGTCATATTTTGATACTCTTGTAGGGTCAATGTTAACACCATACTGCCTGCATACCTGTGTGGTTACAAATTCAGTTTGAGCAAGCTCAAAGGTTACATATTTTACTTTCTGGCTTGAAAATGGGATTACAAGAGTTCCGACTAATTCTCTATTTAATTCTATGATTTGAAGGAGACCTAAGCTGTCTGAAATTATTACCTTATGTAATATTGGATTAGCAGATTCATTGGTTTTAGGTGCGCCCTTTATGACCACGTAATTAGAATTATTTTCGGAATTTAGTGTTAATTTTAAATTTAAATAAAGAGTATCATCATCTGTTATCCACTTTATGCCCTCAGTATATGAAAAACCTATCATTGAGGTATCTTCTTTAATTGAATCTGAAATATTATACATTTCAAATTCAAACCAATTGGTAGCCGTATATGAGGAAGCACCGCTACTAGTCATAGTATTTTCTTTTATAGCAGATAACTTAATATGGGTGTTATTTTCACCTTTAAAGGTGAACTTATTATTTATAGTTCCGACAGTGTTATATACTTCATGGGTATTTCCAGGAAAGCCGTTTGAGGTGCTTAGAATTTCTACATCTAAATTGCTGTCTGAAACAGAGTCACTATTGATTACTCCAAGCATTAGGGCATTTGAAGAAGTATCAATGAAGGAATTTTCTGCTTCATAGCCTGAAGTGCCATCGCTAAAATCATCAGAAATAATTATATCTGAAGCTTTTCTTATTGCTGTGATTTTATTTTTTATAAAATCAGTTGTTGCAGCTATCTGGTCAATTCTATTTACAAGTATATCTATGGAATCTTCTGTTTTCTGTTTGCTGGAAGTTAAAGTTTCATAATTGCTGCTGCAGCCTTGTATTACAGTATTCATATCATTTATCGCATTTTCAATCATAGCTGTATATTCCTCATAAAAAGGAACTGTAGATGCTGGTATGAATTTCATAGTGGGTTTTCCTAGATTTTTATAGAACTCTAAGATGGCATTTTTAAGTTCATAAGCATAATCGGTCTGGGTTTTTATCTGTCCGTTTTGGTATTTAAACTGTATTTTTGCAACTGCCTGTTTAAGTCTTGAATCTAAGGCAGCATTATCTTGTCTATACTCATATCCATTCATTTTTTTACCTCCTAATAAGTTTCAATATCATACTTTATCTCATTTAAAATTGGAGTGAGCCATCCGTCTTTTGTTGAATTTCTCCTAAATATAGCTTTAATTCTAAATTTAGAAATAAGATGCCTGTAAGAAACATCTACTATATAATTTTTAGGAATAGATTTATTGAAATATATTGTGTTTTTGTAAACATAGTATTGATAACTTCCATCACCTGAAAAGTTCTTGTAGCTGACGCTTTGATTTGATGCTTCTGTTACATTTTGAACTTCTATTTCTGTACCTGTAGTGTTTTTGCTCACATCAGTGAGTTTTACGCTGCAGTAGTTATCTGTTTCATCTATATAGGGTTCATTGCTTAGGGTAAAAAAGGTCTTATTGCTGCCATCAAAGCTTTCAATTGATGTTGCTAATTTTTGACTTAAATCTAACATATCTGATCCATCAAGAGGAACGTAATTTACACTATAAACAGCATCAAAATCATAGTTATATATCTGAACTGCATAATAATGTCCATCAGGATCTGTAGAATAATCTTTTTCAAAAACTATAGTATTATCTTTTGTAAGATCAATAGGTACACCGTTTTTCATAACACTTAAAATTTCATCTGTCTGAAATCTTAAATAAGCGTAGTCTCCACCGGTAATTTCTAAGAGTTCTGATTTTATTTCTGTAACACCTTGAGGTAGTATTGGAATCCAGTCATTCATAGTTGGGTTCTCTGAGCCTGCAATATAGTATTCAATATCAGTTATATAGTGATCTAGGGTATCCCTTTGATGAACTTCATCAGTATATATCTTAATTGTTCGTATGTTGTTTCCAAGATCAATCATTTTTGAAACATAAAAGCCTGCTCTGTCATAGTGGTTGTTATAGCAGCTTATATAGTAAAAGCCGTAGTTATAATCATATTTAATGACTTTTCTATTATCTTTTTCATTTCCTATTATCATGGCTGCAAGATCTTTATTTTCACTTGTTATTATCTTGTCGTTTACGTTATCCCATAAAGTCGAATTCAACTTTCTATCGCCATAATTAGGCTGGAATTCTGCTTCTAGAACCGTAGGTTTAACACTATTTCTGCTATCAAACCATAAGGAATTTTTATAAACTTCCTGAGGATTGTACACATAAGTTTTTCTTAAATAATGCTCCTGAACAAATAAAATATAAATTTTTTTGCATAAAATATCTGGAAATTTATAGCTCACCTGTGCTTTGGTGAACTTATCTTGAAGCATTTCCTGCGAATTTTCAGGCCATACTAATTCTGTAAGGGGCTCATCCTCATCATCTGTCTGCTTGTATCTTACTGCAACTATTCTAATTGGGTAATTGCAGCAGGGATTTAGGACTAATTCATTTACTGTATTTACGCTTTCAAAGTTTATTTCAAGCTCACATACAGCTCCATTGTCTATGTCATAATAATACCCATCTCCAGCATAAAGCACTTCAGGCTTCTCATCTAAAAAGCTTACTTCTAATTTACTGTCTGAAAGTATGCTGGTATTCCAAAAGTCAGCTTCACTGTCATCTAAGCAGTTTTCTATATCTGTTTCATTATTTTCTAAATTAACAAAGCCTCTGCCAAGTTGAAAAAAAGGTGTAATATAGGCTGTTTCAACTTTATCATCATATCTTAATGAATTATCCTGTCTTAATAATGGCAGCGTCAGTTTATGCTCTTTATTTTCATAATTGCAGTAACAGTAACTTGGAAAATAACCATCATACCTTGTTTTCTGCAGACTTCTTGTGGTATCAAAACTATCAGCTGTTCTAAACCTTTCAATGTGATAAGCTGGCATATAAATACTTGTAAGAGAGTGCCTGCAGGCTTCTAAGGCATCGTTTATTTCATTTATACGTGAACTTACATAATTTATATAGGAAGAGTAACTTACGTTATACTTTGATAATTCCTCTCCTATATTATTTAAAACACCATAGGTTGTAAGGAGATCAATATATAATTTGTTCATTACATCATTTATTGAAGCTGCATCAATTGTTATATCTCCAGAAGGCGTTTCAGATATTAAAGTGTTTTCCTTAATTTTTGAGCTTAAAGCTTGCTTTAGTGCATCTTTTTCATTTTGAGTACGTGCATTATTACTCAAGGTATCAAGGACAGTATTTATAATGTTATCTTTTATGGTATCTAAATTTAAAAAAGTCAAATTAATTCCCCTTTCGCATAATAAAAGGCAGCTAGAGATTTTCTAGCTGCCTGTAGCTACTAGATAGCTACTTCTCTTTATATTATTTTAACATGTCGATTTCGACTATGCAATAATTATTAAATATGAATTTATTTTCCTGAAGCTCTTTGTATTAATTTTTAGTTGCAACTCCGTTTGAATCTATTGTGTAGTCATAAATTACAGTATCATGTGCCATTTCACCTGTGCTATATAATAAATAATCTTTTCCATTTAAATTAATCCAGCCAGTTCTCATTTCACCTTGTACATATGATATATTAGCAGCAGAATCTGTGAAATCACTTTCTTGTAAGTAATACCATTTGTCACTGATTTTCTGCCAGCCTGTCTGCATAACTCCAGATTCATTTAAATAGAACCACTTTCTGTATTTACCATCAAACAGCCAGCCTGTTTTCATTGCTCCATCATTACTGCCGCCAAGGTAATACCAGTTGCCGCCTTGTTGCTGCCAGGAATAAAGCATATATCCCTTTTCATCAAATAAGAACCAGGCAATATTAGAATCATCATTTTTTATAGGTAATTTAGCCCATGAATCTTTAGGATATGTTCCATCTTCATATTCAAACCACCAGCCTTTAGAATCAAGCTTCCAGGCTCCTTTAGGTGTCTGAAATTCTAAACTTATTACGCCATCTGTAAAGACATTTAAATCTCCTGAAAATACACCAAAGGTTCCGTTTTCTGTATATTGATGGCCGACAATCTCAACACCTGCTGAAGCTAATACATCGCTTGCAACACTATCTAAATCTTCA
This sequence comes from Bacillota bacterium, assembly GCA_023435985.1. Classification (GTDB taxonomy): domain Bacteria; phylum Bacillota; class Clostridia; order Clostridiales; family Clostridiaceae; genus Clostridium. The sequence goes on from JAEZKY010000233.1 coordinate 7,165, forward strand.
CAGTTGTTATAATTAGCAATCCATGCCTTATTAAACATGCTCAAAGATGTGCTGTTTAAACTTGATAAAAAGCCTGTATAAGTATATAGCAATAATTCCTTGTCAGAATACATGGAAAAGGCTCCTATGAACCTTTGAACATAATCATTAAGATCATCGAAATTTGTTTCTACATCTAAGCAGGGCATAAGTTCAAACTCATAACCTTGAATTTTTTCAGCAAAATTTTTAGCCTGATCTTCAGGTGAGCTTGTACCCACTAGGAAATGATATGCTCCAGATTTTGCACCTGCAGCCTTACACTGATTATAAAATCCATCCATACAAGAATCCTTAAAATTGCTGCCCTCTGTAGCTTTTAAGTAAATATACTCAGCGCCATTATTATAGACACCATTTATATCTACATTTGCATTATTATTTGAAATATCTATTCCATTAATTAATGACATATAAAAAGCCTCCCTTAATTTTAATGTTAAGCCTGTATAGGCTCAGTTTGAGTTTCTGGTTCACTTGCTTGAGCTTGTGACCCATCAGTCTCTTCTGACTTATCAGTTCCCTGAATCCCATCTGTTTCCTGTGGCTTGCCGTTATCCTGTAATTTATCAGTTTCTGCTTTTGTCACCACATCACTCTGAGCTTGTGAGCTGTCAGCTGCACCTTTAGCTGAATTTTCATTGCCTGCAACTACCTGCCTTATATAATCTATTTGACCTTGACTAAGTGACGGAAACTTCTGCAAAAGAAGATTATCAAAATATTCAGCCTTACTTTCGAATTCTTTTGTAATCTCAGCTCCTATACGGAAATTTTCATCTACGAGTTTCCAAATATCATAAGCTTGTTTAAATTGATCTTCATACTGACTTGACTCTATTTTAACCAGTATATATTTAACAAGATTATCTAATAGTTCTTTTACATAAGGTCTGACCTTTGCAATGAAAGTACCTAATGCAGCAATAACAACAGTTGTTATTATTTCACCAAAGTTAACATTTGAAATAGAATTATTAATTATATCTAACATATTATCTCTTCTTTCTAAAATATTTTTATTATTTTAAGCTTATTTTAAATAAGCCTATTTGCGTAACCTAAAGTTAAAGTCATTTTAAATACAATAATAAGCAGCCGGATAATTCCAACTGCTTTTTTTAGTTTTTAAATGACACTCTTGCCTTTTATCCAGCATCTGTAATGCTGTTATGGCCTTAATTACCAGATGTAGTGCCAGTTTCACTACCAGATCCATCTGTAGTTGTACCAGTAGTATCTCCATCAGAGTTTCCTGTACCAGATCCATTACCAGCACCGCTTGTAGGGTCAGTAGTAACTTTACCAGTAGTATCACCAACTTCATTTGAGTGAACATGAGCCTCAAATTTTGTGTCTAATTCACTTAAACTAGTTTGCAATGAACCTACTTCAGTTTGAACTTGCTTTAAGCTAGTTGCAACATCCTTTAATGCCTCAAGCTGCTCTGGTGTTAAATCAAGTTTTTGAACTGTAGATGCTAAATCCGCTACTGAAGCTTCAATAGCAACAATACCATCTTCAATATTGTTTAAATGCTCAGCATTAATTAGTGTTCCTGCTGTAGTAGCAGTTCTGTCAGCCCATTTAGTTGCTTGATATGACATATAATCACCTCTTTGATTATAAGATTAGATTCCGTTTATATTCTGCACTATTTTTATGCGTCATCAGAATCTATATCTCCACAATAACTTTGACCACATTCTGCTATTTTACAATATGCGCTAATGGCATCAGTATAGTTAGAAAGTAAGTCTAAAATATCTTGCAGAGTTTTTCACCATTGTCTGTTTCGACTATGATGCTCGACGCTTTAATCTTAATTAAATCGTCTTCTGTACATAATATACTACCGATATATTATAGTTTGTCATTACTATTTTCAGAAAGGTTTTTTATTATAATTTTTCTGTCATGTATTCTGATAACTGCTCTTTTGAATAAAATTATACCCAACAGAAAGTATGATTTTTCTGCTGGGTATAATTTTTATCACTTAAGTTATGTTTATGCTGCCAATTAATTTTTTTGAGAGTTACAATTCATCTTATTAATCCCTATATTAATAGATTATTAAACTGAAACATGGTTTATTATATTAACATTGTTAGAAGATACATTCCTGTTAACATCATATGAATTACTTATTGATTAATCACATTTGTATTAAAAATTAGTAATTTTAAATTATCAATATTTTCACATTGGGATTTTAAATTATTTATCTTTATATCCTTATCTGAGCCATTAATCATCAGATAATTAACTAACTTATTTTCATCTAAATCAACATAATCTGAATCCAATAACGTTAAATTATTATTTAATATATATTTCAAATTGTTTCCGTCAATAATTAATATTTTATTTAAGCTGGTTTTAGTTATATTAAACGTCCAAGTATTAGTATTCCCATTAATATCTGTAACATCGATAACTATTGTATTATTACCATTATCAAATTCATTTTGATTAAATGGTACTGTAGGGAGATTAAAAGGAGTTTCACTATAATCAGTATCATAATCATGCTTTATGACTATAGAATTATCTGGTTTTATAATACTTACTTTATATTTTATAGGTTTATTATCTTCATGGGTTATACCATCTGATGTTATATTAATATCGAAATTATTATTTATTATATTTAATTTAGGGTTTTCTAATTTAATTAAAGATAGAGGTTGTTCTATTAATAGTACTGGTCTAAAACCCATATTGGCTACTGTTGATGTTGTATTTGCATTCCAATATGACAGACCGCTGTACCCTCTATAAACTCTAGCTGTGTTATTACTTACCGACGTTGTTGTCCAGTTTGCTACGGCAACATTCCAATGCCAAACATTATCATCTCCAGCAGTTATATTTCCACCAAGATTTGAACCAACTATAATCTTGTCCCATTCGTTGTCTGTATCTGTTGAACTTATACCACCAGTCAATAATCTTATATAGGTTTTGGTTTTATCTCCAAATCCTAAATCAATTTGTTTTTCACTGCACATACCACCAGTGTTTAGAACGTCCCATGAAATATTACTTTGAACATATCTATCAGCAATGAATTTCTTTCTACCTAGATAATCTTTACCAACATAAATCCAGTTAAACTTACCATATGGTGTTGCAGAACTAGTATAAGGTATATCTGGTATAGAACTTAAATCATCTGATGATAATCCAAATCCAGCGAAACCTCCTAGAGTACCATTTCCAGCTGTATATATTCCAGGAATTTTAGCACCTGGTTGTATACTATTTATATCAGCTAATGCTCTAGTAGTATTATAATTAAATATTTCATTATCGTTTAATGGTCTAATATATATAGCAAGATTTTTATATAAACCATTTGCATATCCACTTGTTAAACCAGCGGCATACATTGGGGTTCCAAACATTGCTGCTACATATAGATTATTGTTTAATAAGTTATTTCCTGGGGCTGATGTTACTTTGATGTCATTAATAAACATATCAGTAGTAACACCATCATATCTAAAAACTAAAGTGTTCCATTTATTAGCTATTAATTTTGTCATTGGGACTGACCTTGTTGCACCATCTCCCATTCCATTAAACGAAGCAACAATATTACCAGAATAAAGACTTATACCATTTACTCTAGAACCTATTCCACTGTTTGGGCCTACACCAGTTGTTACAATCCCATCGCAGTTAGATGATGTTGAAAATGATAAATTAGATACTTGAACTACAATTGTATAGCCAGTAGAGTTAAATGGAAATCCGTCGTAATGAAGAAAAGTATTTGTTAATTTAACTGCATCTGATTGATATGCTATTCCAGATGCAGTTTGAGGGATTAATGCTTTGCCACCAACACTATCTGTTAAACTATTATTAAAATTCCAAAATGCTTGTAAACTATCAGTTATCATTAATAAATCACCTCATTTGCTATATCTGACTCTATATAAATTAATACTGGTCTAAAGCCCAAATTTGTAATAATATTACCACTTCCATATGCAAGGTTCATTGTTTTTAAATCTCCAGTCAAATAAGGTCTTAAATTTCTATTGGAATTTGCATTGTATGGAGTATCTTTTAACCATGTTTGTCTACCAGCCCCATTCGCTATGTCCCAATGCCAAATATTATTATCTCCAGCTATTATTTTACCTTTTAAATCTGAGGCTACTATATATTTATCCCATTCATTATTCGAAGGCCATCCTCCTAATGATTTGTCTGCTGATGATTTATTACCATTAGAGTCTATATAAGCAACTCCACCAGATAAACTACGAATAGTGATATTATTACATAAATATAATTTCATTTCTCCTATAGCAGTAACACCAGTGTCACCATTGTTAGCATTAATATTTATTCTATATTTTTTATAAGCAGTATTGTTACTGAAAGCAAATGTTTTATAAACTAAATTTGTCCAGTCAGTTACATTTGTTTGAGTATCTAAAACATTCCATTTAGTTCCGTCCCATCCTTCAAATGTCCAATTTTGGGGTGTTCTATTTGGAAATTGATATTGTCCAGTAAAAGAATATTTGTTTACTGCAACTGGAGATGGAAATTCAAGTGCTAACCAGCTTGGTGCATTTGTGTTTATACCCCAACAATAACAAGTACTAGAACCAGTATCTACTCTTTTATCAAAAGCTACATATGGTTCATAACCAGCAGTTCCATTTGTTGAAGCTGATGCGATATATCCTTTATTGATATTTGATGATAATTGTGCATTGGCTTCTATTTGGGTTGAGATACCTTCTATAAATTTAGCAGCATTTAATGTATCCCAGTTTATTCCAGTCTGTATAACTCTATCTGCAATCCAGAATCCTTTATCAGTTTTTATAAAATAGAACAACCCGTCTGGAATCGCTGTTCCAGCGAGTGGTATTTCGTCTGCTGTACATATTCCAAGTTCACTAAAGAACCCAACTTGACCACTAGCTAAAGTTGTATATCTACAAGGTATGCATACACCAGTCTGCGCAGTGTTAATACTGTTTATTTGGTTTAATATTGGATGTATTAAATAACCAGTTGAGTCTATATCTATAGCGTCTACTCCTATTTTAAATCCAGTTGTTACGGTACATTCGACTCTTACAGTATGAATTTGTAAAGGTAAACCTTGAATATCAAACATTACTCCAGGACTTATGCCTGGGTTAGCTGCATTGTAAGGATTGGATGTGCCAATTAATGTTCCGTCTATTGCAATGTTTATGCAATTAGAATTTGGTTCTGTGTTATCAAACGATGATAAAAATCTAAGTTTAGTACCATAGAATTTAAATTCTACATAACTGCCAACTGTAGTAGTATAATGCATACCTGGGCCATATCTATATATGTCGTTAAAAGTCAACCAAGTTCCAACGTATCTTATTCTGCTGTCGCTATCGTCATATCTTCTCCAACCAGATTCTGGAGCAGCTAATTTTATACCAGAACCTACTAAATCACCTATGTCGTCTATGTCTATTGCATCCCATGCTATTACATTAGTTCCATCAATAAAACTGTCAGAAGCATAGTATTTTACTTCGTGTATTCCATTTGATAAGTCTATTTTTTCAAATACTACATATTGACCTTCCATTGGTGTAGAATTATAAGTTTCAACATTATACAATACTCCATCAATGGATAATATATTATATGGAGCTCTATCAGTATATTTATTTGATATAATTCTTAATTTAGAACCGTAGAATTTAAAACTTACATAAGCACTTTTTAGATAAGTAAACTGATTTCCACCATTATATCTTGCAGCATTTGAACCAGTTGTCCATGTTCCAGAATAATTAAATCTAGCATCTGTATCGTCGTATCTTCTCCAGCCAACATCTGGTGCAGTTAATGATACGCCAGTACCCAACATATCTCCAGTATTATCTATATCTATACAATCTATACCCCAGTAATTTGCTTCATTTGATTTTATAACTACGGTATGAATTCCATCTACTAAATCTAACTTTTCAAAATATATAGTTTTATATTGTGCGGATGCTCTATATAAGGATGTGTTATAATCAACACCATCAATTGTAACTACTATACTATTTGACCAATCATAATTTTCTATATCAATTAATCTTATTTTTGTGCCTTTAAATTTAAAAGTAATGTTTGTAGTAGTAACTCTTGACCTAGTATCTGTTCCTCCATAGTTACTACCGTCAGAATAAACACCCCATCCTGTACCATTATAAATTATTCTAGTATCAGAATTGTCATATCTTCTCCAACCATTATCTGGTATGGCTAGAACTTGTCCTATCATTAAATCACCCCTATAGTTTTATCTGCATATACAAACGTATATGTTCCAGAATTATTTATTGTATAAGTGATTGTTTTATTATCACTTTCCAATGTATAGCTAAAATCAGATTGAGGGGCTATTACGTTTGTTCCATTCATGTCTACAATTATTTCTATATCATTATTATTAGCTACATCGTCTATATTTTGTTTTTCTATATAATAAGCAAATCTTATTTTATCGCTGTTATTTCTAGCAGATTCTAGGATTGTTTTATCTAAATTATTAACTATATCTGGTGTCATTCCATTTGCTTTAAAATCTATATCTATATCAAATGTATTCCAAGCTGCTCCATCATAATATAGCCATGCGGCCCCACTATTAAAACTAATTGCAAGTTTTAAAATTCCTCCTTCAGATATATCAACATTCCAATTTATTTTATTTATAGTTAACACGTCTTTTATATCTATATCCCCAGAAGCTTTAACTACTGCTGGAGAATTAGTTCCTTTTATTGTGTAATCTAAATTCATAGCATTTATATTATCTACTGTATTAAACTTTGAAATATCTATATCTTGTATATTTAATACTCCATTCTCTAATTGATTAGAATTAGAATAATTATAGGTATCTGCTTTATCCGACAAATGCATAGAACCGTCAAATATAACTGTATCTGGATAATCAAAATTACTAGAATCCGTATTATCAAATGTACAAGAATAATTTACTATTCCAGTTGATCCTGGAATATACTTTATTACAGATGTTGCAAGCTGAAAAACTGTTATCGGATTAGATAATACTTCTTGATGAGTTTGCCCAGCTTGCATATTAAATTTAGTTGATTTTATGGTATTATCAGTTTTTATAGTTTTAATAGCTTCCGCATAAGAGCTTATATCATTATATTTTGTCAAATAACTAATATTAAAAAATGATAAAGCATCTACTACTTCTTGTTTCTTTAAAAATATAGAGTCACTTATTTCCGCAAATGTATTATTAGTAGAAATAGAAGAATCTCCAATAGCGCTTTCTACTAAAACTTTAGCACTATTGGAAGCCGTAAAAACCTTTTGGTCTACTTGTTCAGCCGTATAATAATTAGATAAATCAATTAAATCAAATCCACATACAGCCTCTCCACATATGGCTTCTCCGCATACAGTAATTGAAGCTACAGAACCAGATGTTGATATAGGCTTTCCTTCAAACATTAAATTACCACTTACTTCATCTTTAGTAAGTGAATCAAGTACTTTTCTATTATCATGATTAGCTAAAGTTGTTACGGTATCAATTTTTCCATCAACTGAATCTTTAGTATAAAATTTAGTTATTAACGTTTTACCAAAACTTGTAAGGTACTTTTCTACTACATTAATTATTGCATCTTTTATATTTATTTGAGCCATTTTATATTCCCACCTCGTTCCATACTTCTGCTACTCCAGCATCAGCTTCGGCATCAGTAATAGTAAAATCTTCTATGTTTAGAGTACCAGATTTTACCCCTACTATCTTGCTTATTCTAGCTTTATACGAAGCCCAAGCTGAACCTATTGTAAAATCAATATACGTGAATTTTTTTTCACTAATTGTGAATCTTATATTATAATATCCAGACTCATATTGAAAGTAACTAAGTGTTTCAGTAGGACTTATAGATGAAACATCAATTACAGTCATGCTTTTATCTAATCCATTATTTATATCTCCATATACATATAAAAATTGATAGTTATTTATATCATCATTCAAAACATAATCTCCAGCGATATTAGCTGTACCATCAAATAATGTCTTTATATCGAATCCAGCATATTGTGGTGAATAATTCATAAAATAAGTTGGTTCAAACTTTATGCAAAATAACACACCAATTTGCTTACCATGAGTTGAATTTGTTTCATCTGTCCTAGTTACTAAAGAAGAATCTATTCCAAAGCTATTGGAAGCATTAAGTGTATATATTAAACTTAAGTTACCACCATTTGATATTGTATTCATTATATTTGATGTGAAAGCGCCAGTTGCTTTTGTTACTGTATTCCAATTATAAGCTTTATTTGTAGCACCACTATCACCAATGATATTACCAGTTATTTTTTGCATCTGGTCATCTTTAAATTGACCAGGATTATAAGTATCATGTGATTCTATATTAAAAGTTGTGTTTTTCCCAGTACCTACTGGAACAACTTCTCTCATATCTGGCACAGCAAATGTTGTAATGCCATCTCCTCCAAAGTAACTTATGCTTCCAAATTCAGTTAAAAAATAATTTGCAAGCTTTTGATAATCAAGTATATTGTAAATTGAGCCGTCGCACACAAGATAATGTTCTGGAGCATTAATCCCCATAACTGACATTATATGACCTACTGGGGTGTCTTGTATTCCGAACTCTTTATCAACTTGTTGTGCTGGATCTAATACAACAGTCCTTGATGCTTCCTGCACTTCTATATAGGAATGTCCATATTGAGTTGTTACAGATGTAGTTAAAGCTGATGCTCTTAAGCTTATTTCCAAATCTGTTGTAGTTTCAATAAATGCTTTTGCTGTTTGCTGCCCTATGACAATATTAGCTGTGCTACTCCCAGGAAGTCCAATAAAACTAGCAGTTGTTTCATTATAAAAAGAAAAATTAAAATATCCATTTGAATTTGATACTAATACATTTCTCGCAACACCAGTTAGAATGTATTTCTTATTTGCTTTTAATTGTATCTTATTATTTGCAATATCTATGTTACCGTCCATTCTTGTATTAAAAGGAATTATAGTATTAACTGATGAAATTGATGTATCAGCTGACATTCTAAATAATCCATAATCCAATTGGCTGCCTATCTCACTTCTAGCATCTATTGCTGCCATCTTTTTATCTATATCTAACTTAGTATAAAATCTAGATACAAGAGATTTACTAAAGCTAGCAAGGTATTTTTTAATGAGATTTATAATTTCTGAATTTATCTCTACCTTAGCCATTATAGTCCCACCCCATTCCATATAGACATAATATCAGAATCTATTTCAGTATCTGTGAGTGTGAATTCATCAACACTCGTAATAACATCCTGATAAGGATTTTCGTAATTATATCCTATGCCTTCTATTTTATGGATTTGGCAACTTATTATATTTGAACCATCTGTATAAGCACCACCTACTCTAAAATGAGTACTATCAGTAAAACCATATAAAATAGAATAATACCATATACCACTAACTGACGTTGGAATATGACCTATAGCGTATTTATCTCCAATATTATATATTATATCTTTAACATCTATTGTTTCAGATTTCATAACTATTTTGCTTTCACCAGCGGAATTATTACAACTAGCATATACTATTAGCTTTTCATATTTAGTAATATCATCAGTTAATGAATAAATTCCAATAGTATTTGCACTTCCCTCAAATAGCACTGCTGAATTTATGCTATCTTTATAATAATTAAAGTAATATGGCTGAGCTATTTCTTGAATGACTATCTGAGTATTATTTTCTACTATTGAAGAAAATGAACCGTAAATTGCATAACATTTTACTGCAACAGTACAGTTCGCTGCAGGTTCATATACAAAATCTGCTGTAGATAAATAGTTATAATCAGTATCATTAACAGCTCCATATAACACCTGAATAACAGCACCAGTTGTTGTATTATACAAAGCAAAAACTGTATTATGGAATACACCGCTGACATTAATGCTAAATCTATATTTTTTAGTAGCCTTCAAAGATATTTCACATGTTGTAGGATTAATTGTCATATTACCATATATCATGGTATTAAATTTAATAAGATCCCCAGCAGCCATAGTTGTTGGTGAAGAACTTAATCTAAACATACCATATTCAAAATCTTTTTTCTTTGCCTCTTCTGCTGGCTCTATAATTATACTTCTTCCGATTTCCTCTATTACTATAGAAGAAAATTCATAATTTATTGCAGTCACTCCTACGTTCCCAGAAATAACAGCATAAATTACAGATTCATTATTTACTTCCAATGTACTTGAAGAACTTTCAAGATTTGAAAAAGCATCTCCTACAGAATTAGTCGTTCTAGGATTTACTGGGCATATAGTTCTTGAGATATTAGTTTTCAAATCCAATACTATAATGCATGAATCCATTTGACCGTTTCCATGAACTAACAAATTATAGTCTATCTTATAGGTTCCAGGCTTTAAGGATATTTTACACATCGAATTATCTATATCAATATTTCCATTATATCTAGTGTTAAAATTTATAATAGAATTGACTGATAAGTTGTTGGTTTGTTGTGAAGAGAGTTTAAAGGTTCCATAGTATAATTTCTTGCCAATAACACTTCTATTATTTAAATCAGCAATTTCGGCCTCTATTGCAGAAGTATCAAAATCTGCTACTATCTTTTTCCCATCAAATAAAGGATTATCATTTTCATCTACACTAAATTTATCTAACACCTCACGATTGCCATGAATTGCTAAGGTCTTAACTTCTTTAAATTCATTTACATCTATTTCTTCTTTATAAAGAGGTATTACTGTATCATTATCCTTAATATAAAATATTTTATTTGTATATTCATTAAATACAATCTTATCTGTCCCTATAACTGAAGCTATATTTTTTGTAGTATCTATTGCCCATTTGCCATTATTTTTTATCCATACATCCCCAGTTCTTATATCAATTATATTATTGTCATTTCCTAAAAAAGCATTACTTTCATAGAACAATACATCTGTAAACATTGATTTATTTTGTGAATAACATGAATAGCCATATGCGCATGGATTTTTAAATATATCAAATTTACTATCGCTATTTAAATCAAGTGTAAGTTTTGAGCTTTCATCTATTTCAGTAGAATTAAATGGACTAGCATATGC
>JAEZKY010000348.1 GCA_023435985.1 Bacillota bacterium
GGTTACAGCAGATGTGTTATGCTCTGCGTTAACAGATGATTGTATTGAAAGAGGACTAAATCTAAAAGAAGGCGGAGCAATATATGACTTTATCAGTGATTTACAGGTAGGTATTGCGAACCTTGGAGATTCTCTTGCAGCTATTAAAAAATGTGTATTTGAGGATAAGAGTTTTACTCCAGCACAATTATGGGATACATTAAGTAATAATTATGAGGGAGAGGAAGGTAGAAGGATTCAGGAAATTTTAATTAATAATGCACCTAAGTATGGAAATGATGATGATTATGTAGACTTATTATTAAGAGATGCCTATGAAGTTTATATTGATGAAATAAAGAAATATAAAAATACTAGGTATGGAAGGGGGCCAATTGGAGGAGGCTATTATGCGGGAACATCATCCATATCTGCTAATGTACCGCAAGGGGCTGGAACCTTAGCAACTCCAGATGGGAGAAAAGCAGGAGAACCTTTAGCGGAAGGATGTTCACCATCTCACGCGATGGATAAAAATGGACCTACAGCAGTATTTAAATCAGTTTCAAAATTGCCGACACATGATATTACTGGAGGCGTATTATTGAATCAGAAAGTTACACCCCAAATGTTATCCAAGGAAGAAGATAGAATGAAGTTAATTTTATTAATTAGAGCGTTCTTCAATCGATTAGAAGGTTTTCATGTTCAGTATAATGTAGTTTCTAGAGATACCTTAATTGATGCACAAAAAAATCCAGAAAAACATAGAGATTTAATTGTCAGAGTTGCAGGTTATAGTGCATTCTTTAATGTATTATCTAAGCAGACACAAGATGATATTATTGAGAGAACAGAACAAATTTTATAATTAAAAATTTCTTTAAGCAAATTTGTAAAAAGCAAAGAAACCTATAAGCATAGCCGCAATTGAAAAGAGTGCGAGCTTTATCTTTCCAATTGAATTAAGCAAATTCATAGTTTTATAAGGTAAATTTAGTACAGAAATTTGCGGTTTCTTGTATATATAAAGAATTAATAAAATTAAAGCAGCAAGTGAAATTACTACAGTTGTAAATTCTTTTGAATAGTTATGAAACTTATACCAATTTAATCCGAGAAAATTACCCAATAAGATAAAAGTCGAAGTCCATAGAAAGGCACCTAAATATGCATTTAAAGCAAACTTTTTATAAGAAAGTCTTGTTATACCTGAAAAATAACCAGTAAGGTGCCTGATTCCTGGAATATAATAAGCTAGGAAAATTAGTTTAGTACCATATGTATCAAACCATGATGAAACTTTTTTTAAACGATTTGGTCCAAGGTGAAAATGCGAACCATATCTTTGAAAAAAACGCTCGCCTAATGTACTACCAGTTATATAGGATATTGTTATTCCAAATGTCACACCAGCAGTGGCTGTTAGTATGCTGGGAAATAAGTCCATGTTACCTTCATAAATAAGAAAACCACAATAAGTCATTATTAGCTCACCAGGTAATGGAAGTAAAATCAATTCAAGAGCTAAAGCAAAAAACAAAATTATATATCCGTAATTATTAATTAATTCAATTATAGTTTTCAAAATTTATCACTCCTATTTTTCTAATAATATAGCTTATAAAACTAAATCAAATATAGAGTAAATAACCAAAATGTAAAATAAGTTTATTATTTTACTATAAAAAGGTTTAACACTATTATAAATCTGAAATTACCATAAATAAAGGCTTGAAAATAGCAAATAATAAAAAAGAAAAATAATCTAATGAAAAATAAAGAAGGTTGCATTGGAGGAGATAAAATGAAAAATAAATTAAGATATATTTTAATTTTTGTTTTTAGTATATTTTTTATTATTTCTATGTTTCAGGAAACTGTCAGAGCTGTTATGGCAGCTGATTACTTAAGTGTAAATGCTGAAAGTAAAGCAGAAAATGGAAAGATTTCTAAGCATAAGAAGAAGATAATTTATTTAACGTTTGATGATGGACCTAGTTATAAAGTGACAAATAATGTTTTAGATATATTAAAGAAAAATGAAGTTAAAGCAACATTTTTTCTTATTGGAAATCAAATTGAAGGTAGAGAGGATATAGTAAAAAGGATTTATGAAGAAGGAAATAGTATAGGACTTCATACCTATACTCATAATTTTAGAAGAATTTATTGCAATGAGGATAAATTTATACAAGAGATGATTGAATGCCGCGCTGAAATAAAGAAGGTGGTTGGAGTTGAACCCAATATAATCAGATTTCCGGGCGGCAGCTATAAACATTTAAGCAAAAGTTATTTGAAAAAATTACATGATAATAATTTTAGGGTTTATGATTGGAACATAGATAACTGTGATGGACTAAACCCAAGAACTTCACCATATAAGTTGTATGCAAGAGCTATAAAGGGCAGCGATAAGAAGGATAGGGTAATGTTACTCTTACACTGCACTGATATGAATAAGAATACCTGCAAAGCTCTTCCACAAATAATAGAATATTATAAATCTCATGGATTTGAATTTGGACTTATTACAGATGATACAGCAGAATTGTATTTTCCAATAAAAAGATGAGAATGCATTCTATATTTTTAGTATAGAAAAAATTACAAATTGTGTTATAATAGCTATGTGCTTTTATTATTTATAAAATTATTAGTTCTAAAAATAAGTGGGTTATGATTTTGGTATAAGAGAAATATGGTTAGGAGTAACAGTGACTAAGATATAATTTGGAGGCAAAACTTATGGGATTAATACGGAACGCATTACCAAGTATTATATTTATAATATGTGGGGTTGCACTAAAACTTTGGGCACCGGAAGAAGTAAATGGGATTTTTGGATATAGAACTTTTTTTTCTATGAAGAATAAGGAAACTTGGAAGGAAGGTAATGAGTTTAGTGCTATGATGATGATTGTAAGTGGTATCATATGTTTATTGCTTTCTGCAACAATCACGTTTGTTTATAAAGATGATCCAAGTATAAGTAGAAAAATATCAGGAATAGTGACTGTAATACTTGTTTTAGGATCTATATTTTATACTGAAAAACATTTGCGAAAAGATTATGATAAAGATGGAAACAGAAAAGCGTTATAAGGTTATTAATATAAAAAAGAGATTGTTGCAAAAATACTCACATTTTTACAACAATCTCTAATTTTTATTTAAAAGTCAATGTCAATTTTAAATTTCTTTATTAATTGAGTTAATCCTTGAGCAAGCTCGGTTTGAGTCTGGGTAGAATCAGCAGCTTGAGCTGAAGCTTTTGTAACTTCATTTATGCTGGCCAATACTTCTTCTGAACTAGCTGCTGATTCTTCTGCAAGCTCAGAAATACCTTCAAATACTTGATTCACTTGATTTACTGTTTCACTCATTTGTTTTGCGGCAGTAGCTATATCTGTAGCTATACTGCTAACAAAGTTTGCATCTTTTTCATATTGTATACCTGTATTTAAAAGTAAAGTGTAACTTGGTTTTACGTTATTTGCCATGTAATCAAGAATATCTTGTCCACTTGATGATAATGCATTGAAAGCATTTCTTACCTGAGTGACCATGCTTTGAATTTGTATTACTGCTTCAGAGGATTGCTCAGCTAAGGTTCTTACCTCCTCAGCTACTACTGCAAAGCCCTTTCCATGATCTCCAGCTCTTGCAGCTTCTATGGCAGCGTTTAAAGCAAGGAGATTAGTTTGTTCGGCTATACTTCCGATAGACTCTGCCATTAGCTTAACTTCTTCAACGACTTTACCATCTTCAATTGCCTTTATGATATTCAGTCTCTTTTCTTCATATATAGCATTATTTTGTTTTATGTTTTCAGCAGCTTTTTCTTTTATTTCAATAGCTCTTGTATTTATTTTATCACCAGAGATTCTTGATTCTTCTGCTTTATCAGCTAAGTTAGAGGTATTCACAGCTATTTCATCCATTGAAGCATGTAATTCTTCTGTGGTAGCACTTAAATCTTGAGCGCCTTGAGCAATTATTTCTGTAGCTTCACTTGAAGAATGCATCATCGAGGAAATTTCTTCAGTAGTAGCAGATAAATCTCCGCTAGATAAATCCATCATTTCAGCACTGCTGGCTATTTGTATTATAAGTTCCTGTATATTTTCAACGGCTTTATTTAATGCTTGAGAAACTCTTCCGATTTCATCATTATTATCTAGTTCTATTTTTTTTGTAAAATCTCCTTCGCCAATTGCTTCAGCAAGCTTTAAGAGTTTTCGTAACTGTTTACTTATGTTTGTTGATATAAGTAATCCAGTTGCTATAGCTAATACTAAACCTAAAACTATTATAGATATTGAAAAGAATAATGAGGAATTGAATGTATTTTCACTTTGAGAATATGCATTAAATGCTTTATCATTATTAGCTCGAATTAAATCATCAAAGTCTTTAAACAAATCAGTTTGAACTATGGAAATTTGTGCGAGTTTAGTTCTTGATACTTCAAAATTATTTACATCTGAGAGTTTTATTACATCAGAGTAGATATTTCTAAATTCATTCAAATCATTCTTTAATTTTTCAAAGGAATCCTTTTCATCTTCAGTTAAAAAATTTTTTTCATAGTCACCAAGAATAGCATCTGTTTCAGCTGCATAAGTGAAGATTTCCTTTTCTAAATTAGGATTTTGATTGTCTTTGTTCTCAAGATTTGATATTTCTGATATATCATATTTTATTTCTAAAGTATCCTGTTTAACTTTATTTAATTTCTGAATAGACGTAAGATTTTGTTCGTACATATTTTTTGCGTTTTTACTTAGAGTTTGTATATTTTTTATTCCGACGGTTCCAACCAAAGCTATAAATAAAGCTATAGTAATAAATGCTGGTATTAGTTTTTTAGACATATTTAAGTTGTTAAACCATTTCATAATGACTCCCCCTGAAGTTTCATAGTATTTTTTAGTATAGGTAATTGAAAAATATACCAAAAATTTTAATCCATTTATAATATACGATAATTTTTTGCAGTCTTGCAAGACAAAAAATACAAAAAAAGTAAAAAAGAGTAAAAAGTGTAATAGAAATTAAATTATGATTTTTTATATAAAGTTAACCTTTACATGATAAAAATATTAAATTTGCAAAAATAAGATGAAAAATATGGCAGAAAATAAAATAATGTTAAAGGAGAACGTGTGCAAATAGTTTTGAACTTTTTTGCTGAAATCTTATTAAATTGTACCTAAACAATTACATACAAATAGAAAATAAGATGGTATTATTATTATATAATTGAATAATTTTGTAGATACGGAATTATTCAATTATATAAATTGACTTGAAATAAATGAGAAGTTATGAAAAGGCGGTAATAAAGAGTTATGATTAAAAAATTGATTTATGGTCTTCTTATTTCAGTATCGATAATTGCAATAATGCCTATAGGTGTTTCAGCAGAATGGAAAGAGAATAGTTCTGGCTGGTGGTATACAGAAGGAGATGCCTATTGCACAGGTTGGAAAGAAATAGATGGAGCATGGTATTATTTTGGAGTTAATGGTTACATGGAAAAGGGATGGATTAAAGATGGAGCCTGGTGGTATTATTTACAGGATAACGGAGTAATGGCTACTAATAAATTAACTATAAAAGATGAAACATATGAATTTGATAATAATGGAAGGTGGTTGAATAATGGCCTTCCAGCAAAAGTTAAATCTGAAGGTGTTAAGATAAAGCAACCTTCAGAAGAAAAAATGGTATCAGCACCAGATTTTAGCTGGTTCAATGAGAATGGTAATACGTATTTCAAAGTGACTGATAGCATTTTTGCTAGTGGTGGATGGAATATAGATGGAGACATATATGTATTTGATGATGATGGAGTGCTGCAAAGAGGTGAATATGTTGGAGGAGATGGCTCAAAGTATCTTTTGGGGAATGATGGGGAGTTTATAAAAGGTATAACTAATGAAAATGATGAATTATGGGTAAAAGGTGCACTTACAACCAAGTCTACTACAGACAATTATCAAGTTAATTTAGATGACAGTAAGATGATGGATTCAGCTTATGTAGATTCAGAAGACTCAACCTCAAGTGGAGGAGTAGTTCAAAATGAAGGTGTCTATAAACTAGATAGTACAAAGCACAAGGCAACAATTGAAGGTAAGACATTATACTGTAAAACTAATCAATCCATATATTTGGGTGCAATTGAGGTGGAGAGTACTGATTATAAAAGTTCATCATTTCCAAATCTAATAGTAGTATGTAGCAGTTCAGATGAAAAAATTGCATATCCTGGAGTCGATATGAGTATGGAAAATGGATTTTATAGAAATATTCAGCCTAAAATTGTAGCATATAAGCCAGGAAAGGCCACTATTACTGTAGATGTTAATGGAACAAAAACTTCATTTGATGTAATTGTAACTGAATAAAAATTTAAAATATACTATAAAATAGTAATGAACATTTGATAACTAAGTAAAATTAATGGGAGGTTATTATATTTAATGCTTATTTGCGTGAGTTTTTTAATACGCAAAGAAATGTATATACCTCCCAATTACTGTTTTTAATGAAGCTTTTTTAAAATAGTAGTATCTAAATTCAAGGACGATTTATTTCATCTTCCAATCCAAGCTCCATCTGAACCTAATCTGAATCCATCAATAACTTCATTATAGTCCATGGCACCGCTATTATTTAAGTGATAGTATTTACCATTATTAATTATCCAGCCAGTTAACATATTTCCATTGTTATCTAAGTAATACCAGGTTTCATCTTTATCTCTAAACCAGCCGGTTAGCATTTCACCGCAATAGTTTAAATAATACCAGGTGCCATTTAGATATTGCCAGCCAGTCAGCATTATGCCATTTTGATTTAAATAGTACCAACGAGAATTATAATAAAGCCAGCCTGTATGCATGTATCCATTGCTATTTAAAAAATGATATTTCTTTATATTATTATCCCAAAACCAAGTATTTTTTAACGGGTTTCCAGAAGCATCAATATATTGCATGTGTCCATTTACATATACCCATTGATTTCTCTTATTTGATGTATTTAAAGTATCTTCATTATATCCTCTGAATATATTTAAAGTATATACTTTTTCACAATCACTGGATTCATCTTTAACTTTTATTTCAAAAGTATTCATTCCTTTATTTATAGTTACTTTTCTTTCATAATTGTTATCTTCATTTATCTCATAACCGCCAATTGTAACAGTATCATCCTCATCTTCTGGTTTAGCTGTGATTTCTGTGGTATCAACTGATGAGTCAACAGATGCATAATAAGAAGAATTATCTTTATTAAAAGAAATATGTCCATCACTTAAATAAAGATCATTTAAATAAGTATCATCATCGTTGGAACCTCTATAGACATGCAGTTTATAAGTATCTGCCTTATTATTGGTAGTATCTGTAACCTTTATATCAATTGTATTTTTACCGCTATTTAAAGCCACTGTTTCTGCATAGCCATTACAATTATCAACGGTACTGTCATCAATCTCAACTGTTGAAGTGGAGAGCTTTGGCAAGGCTGTAATCTTTATTTCATCAATAGACTGTGGTACATTCACCTCATAAGAATGATCACTAGATGAAAAATCAATATGACCGTGATTTAAATCAATGTCTTTCAATTTAGTACCGTCAGTAGATGATGCATAAGCGTTTATAGTAAATAGATTCGTTACAGGCGAAGTAGTGCATAAGGCACTAATCGTAAGAGTACATGTGATTATTTTTCTTATTTTTTTGTTCATAATTAAATCCCCCCTTGTATATCTATATACAGATATTAACGATTTTATAAGTCCTTCGATGTTGAAATTTTATTTGTCTGTAGAAGTGTAAAATGTGATTCGTTTACATGTAAAATGTTAATAATAACTATATTGACAAAGCTTTTAGCAAGAATTATAATTAAATAATGTTAGAAGCCTAACAAAGTGATTGGAGTATGAGCATGGATAAAGAGGTACATATAGGAAGAAAGATAAATATACTAGATAAGAGAATTCATAGAAAAATAGATAAAGAGGCATCACAATATGGGATAACAGGTGTTCAGGGAAGGATTCTCGGTTTTATTTATTTTAAATCTAAAGAAAGAGATATATTTCAAAAGGATATTGAAGAAGAACTTGATATCAGGCGTTCTTCTGTAACTAGTGTGCTTCAGCTTATGGAAAAAAATGGATTTGTTGAAAGAGTAAGTGTTTCTGAAGATGCAAGGCTTAAGAAGATAATACTTACCACAAAAGGCTTAGAAGCCCAAAGCAATATATATGATTTTATCCTTAAATTTGAGAAATCATTACGAGATGAATTAAGTGAGGCTGAAATGAATATATTAATTTCTTTAATTGATAGATTGTCTGAAAAAGTTGCTGATTGACTGCAATTTTTTTTTGAGAAACTATTAGTTAGAAACCTAACAAAGGGAGGAAGGTTATGATAAAAAGATTAGTAGGTTACATAGGTGAATTTAAAAGGGATACAGTTTTGACTCCAGTATATGTTGGATTAGAAGCAGTGATGGAAACAATTATCCCACTATTAATGGCATCAATCATTGATAATGGAGTAAACAAAGGAAATATGAAATATGTATATATTTACGGAGTAATAATGATTTGTATATCATTCATATCACTTTCATGTGGTGCCTTATCAGGAAAATATGCAGCAAGTGCCTCAACAGGCTTTGCTAGAAATTTAAGAAAAGCAATGTATTATAACATTCAGGAATATTCTTTTTCAAATATAGATAAATATTCTACAGCTGGACTTATAACTAGACTTACAACAGATGTAACAAATGTACAAAATGCATTTCAAATGCTGATAAGAATGTTTGTTAGAGCACCTTTTATGCTTATTTTTGCAATGGCCATGAGTTTTTATATTAATGCAAAATTAGCATTAGTATTTTTAGGAGCAATAATTTTTCTAGGGTTTGCATTGTACTTTATAATGACAAAGGCGCATCCATATTTCCAAGAAGTTTTTAAAAAATATGATAATTTAAATGCAAGCGTACAGGAAAATTTAACAGCAATAAGGACTGTAAAAGCTTATGTAAGGGAAGAACACGAAACAAATAAATTCTATAAGGCTTCTGAAATCTTGTATAAATATTTTATGAGAGCTGAAAAATTAATAATAATTAATGGACCTGCTATGCAGTTTGCAGTTTATACTTGTATTTTGCTTTTATCCTGGCTTGGAGCAAGGATGATTGTTGGCGCTAGTATGACAACAGGCGAATTAATGAGTATGTTTGCTTATACAACTAATATAATGATAAGTCTTATGATGATGTCTTTTGTGTTTGTAATGGTAATTATGTCCAAGTCATCAGCAGAGAGAATAATAGAGGTATTGGATGAAAAGAGCGATTTAATAAATCCAGAGAATCCAATTTATGAAGTTAAAGATGGAACTATTTCTTTTAAAGATGTTAGTTTCTCTTATAGCAAGGATAAAGATAAATGTGTATTGGAAAACATAAATATCAAGATAAATTCTGGTGAAACTATAGGGATTATAGGCGGAACCGGCAGCTCTAAATCTACATTAGTTCAACTTATACCAAGATTATATGATACCATGAGCGGAACTGTTGAAGTTGGCGGAATTGATGTTAAAAATTATGATATAGAAACTCTTAGAGATGAAGTTTCGATGGTATTACAAAAAAATGTATTATTCTCTGGGACAATAAAAGAAAATTTAAGATGGGGAAAAAAGGATGCAACCGATCAGGAAATAATTGAAGCTTGCAGACAAGCTCAAGCAGAAGAATTTATAGAAAATTTTCCAGATAAATATGACACTCATATTGAAGAGGGCGGAAGTAATGTATCAGGAGGACAGAAACAAAGACTATGTATTGCAAGAGCTCTTCTTAAAAAGCCTAAAATATTGATTTTAGATGATTCCACAAGTGCTGTTGATACTAAAACTGATGCATTAATTAGAAAGGCCTTTAAGGAGACAATTCCAGATACAACAAAAATTATTATTGCACAGCGTATTTCTTCTATAGAAGATGCAGATAAAATTATTGTATTAGAAGATGGAAAAATAGATGGATTTGGAACACATGCAGAATTATTAGAATCAAATTCAATATATAGTGAAGTTTATGAATCCCAAGTGAAAGGAGCTGATAATAATGAGTCAAAGTAATAAGACTGCTAGACCTAGAGCAATGCGTGGACCAGGCGGGGCTAGAGGTCATGCTAAGATGAGTGAAAATTCTTTAAAGACATTAAAAAGGCTATTAATATATATACTTAAAGAATATAAATTTTTATTTAGCATGGTAATTATAACAATTATTATAAGCTCTCTTGCAAATGTAATTGGAACAGTGTACTTAAAAACCTTGATAGATAATTATATAACACCATTGTTAAATACAGTATCTCCAGATTTTGGACCGTTACTTAAAATAATAGCTACAATGGCATTAATATATTATGTTGGAGTTATAGCAACTTATGCATTTAGTCGTATGATGATTATAATTTCTCAAGGATCTCTTAAAAAGATAAGAGACGATATGTTTTCACACATGGAAACACTACCGATTAAGTTTTTTGATACTAATGCCCATGGAGACTTAATGAGTCTTTATACAAATGATACAGATGCTTTAAGACAAATGATAAGTCAGGGGATACCACAACTATTATCAGCCATTATAACTGTTATAGGTGTACTTGTCTCAATGATTATTTTAAGCCTTCCATTAATAATAGTAGAAATATTAATTATATTATTAATGTTTAAAGTAACTAAGTTTATTGGTGGCAAGAGTGGAAAATATTTTGGACATCAGCAAAAGGATTTAGGTGCAGTTAATGGTTATATAGAAGAAATGATGGAAGGACAAAAAGTTGTAAAAGTCTTCTGCCATGAAGAAGAAGCAAAAATTAACTTTGATAAACTCAATGATATGCTTTTTAATAGCGCAAACAATGCAAATAAGTATGCGAATGTCCTAATGCCTATCATGGGTAATATAGGTTATATAAATTATGTTTCTGTAGCAATTGTTGGTTCAATTCTTGCAATAAGTTCTATTGGAGGTTTTACCCTTGGAGGTCTTGCGGCATTCCTGCAATTAACAAGAACCTTCAGCCAGACAGTAAATCAAATGTCTCAACAGTTTAATTTTGTTATTATGGCTCTAGCTGGAGCAGAGCGTATCTTCAAGCTTCTTGATGAAGAGAAGGAAATGGATGAAGGTTATGTAACTTTAGTTAATGCAACAGAGGATGAAAATGGAGCAATAGCTGAATCTAAAAAGCGTACAGGAATATGGGCATGGAAACACCCTCATGAAGATGGTACAATTACGTATACAAAACTTAATGGTGAAGTAGTGTTTGATGATGTGGATTTTGGTTATAATGATGAAAAAATCATACTTCATAATATAAAGCTTTATGCAAAACCTGGACAAAAGATAGCTTTTGTAGGAGCTACAGGTGCAGGAAAGACCACAATCACTAATTTAATTAACCGTTTCTATGATATTCAAGATGGAAAAATTAGATATGATGGAATAAATATTAATAAAATTAAAAAAGATGATTTAAGAAGCTCTCTTGGAATAGTACTTCAAGACGCACATCTTTTTACAGGAACAGTTGCTGATAACATAAGATATGGTAAATTAGGAGCTACGGATGAAGAAGTTCGCACAGCAGCAAAGCTTGCCAATGCAGATCAATTTATAAAACATCTTCCAAAGGGCTATGATACAGTTCTTACTAGCGATGGAGGAAGTCTTTCACAAGGTCAGAGACAGTTACTAACAATTGCAAGAGCTGCTATAGCTGATCCTCCAGTTTTAATACTTGATGAAGCAACATCTAGTATAGACACAAGAACAGAAAAGATTGTTCAAGATGGTATGGATAAGCTAATGAAAGGAAGAACAGTTTTTGTAATTGCACATAGACTTTCTACAATTAAAAATTCTGATGTAATTATGGTTTTAGACCAAGGAAAGATTATTGAAAGAGGAAATCATGATGATTTAATTGAACAAAAAGGTAAGTATTATCAATTATATACTGGAGCCTTTGAATTATCATAATATATTGGAAAAGTTTATAAACTAGACCACTAAAAAGTTATTTTTATAGTAAAATTTCAATTTCAAGATGCGCTTGAAATTAATGAGGTTTAATAAAAAAATAATATTTTGGTGGTCTTGTATTTAGAATTTGATAAACTATTAATGAATGATAAACTTATTTGTTATGTAGATTTAAAATTAAAAGTTTACAAGCTTTAAATCTTTGGTATATTATTAATAATAACTTATAATTACGATAAAAAAGGAGGAAAAACATGAGATTAGGGATTATGGGTTCAGGAATGATTGTAAAAGACTTTTTATCAATTAATCCACCTTTAGAAAATTTAGAGTTAACAGCCATTTGTGGTAGAAAAAGTAGTGAAGGGATAATAACCGAACTCAAGAATAAATATAATATTAAAGAAATATTTTATGATTATGATGAAATGCTAAAGTGTGATTTAGATGCTGTTTATATTGCATTACCTAACAATTTACATTTTGAGTTTGCTAAAAAGGCCCTTGAGGCTAACAAAAATGTTATCTTAGAAAAGCCTTTTACATCTACATATAAAGAAGCATTAATTTTAAGTGATTTAGCTAAGGAAAAAAAGTTATTTATATTTGAAGCAATAACTAATCAATACCTTCCTAACTATAAGAAGATAAAAGAATTACTTCCTACACTAGGTAATATTAAAATTGTTCAATGTAATTACTCTCAATATTCAAGTAGATATGATAAGTTTAAAGCAGGAAATGTATTGCCAGCTTTTGATCCAAAATTTTCAGGAGGGGCATTAATGGATTTAAATATCTATAATATCCATTATGCAGTAGGTTTATTTGGAAAACCTAAAAATGTTGAATATTATGCAAATGTTGAAAGAGGTATAGATACATCAGGCGTATTATTATTGGATTATGGGAATTTTAAATGTGTCTGCATTGGAGCAAAGGATTGCAGAGCACCAATTGCAAATAATATCCAAGGTGATGAAGGCTGTATTTATCAGGACACTCCTGCAAATGTATGCGAAAGATTTGAATTAATAAAGAACGATGGAACTAGTACAGTAATAAATGAAAATAACTATGAGCATCGTATGGCTAATGAATTCATTGAATTTGCAGATATGATAGAAAATAATGATTTAGAAGGCTGCTATAGAATGTTAGAACACAGTCTAATAGTTAGTGAAGTTCAAACAATAGCAAGAAAAAAAGGTGGAATTATATTTCCAGCAGATGAGAATATAAATTAATAGAGCTATAAATTAAAGGCCGCTTTAAACTTTACTCGTTTCATTGAAATATGAAAAGGAGTTAAGTAAGAGCAGCCTTTAATTTGTGATACTTAGTAAAATCTTTAGGCGTAGTGAAAAAGTATATTTAAGGTTATTAGATTAATTCAGGATATAAATAAAATATTACTGAGTTTAAAGTTTGAATTTTTGAATTACAGAAGTTAGTTTTTGGGCAAGTTCTGCCTGGTTTTGAGCGACTAGAGCCACTTGTTCAATAGCTTGAGTAGTTTCATCTATGCTTTCTTTTATTGTTTCAGTATGTTCGCTGGAACTTTGAGCTGTTTCGGCTAAGGATTGTACAGCCTCACTAACTTGTCCAACAGTAGCGGTAACTTCTTCAGACATAGCGGCAATTTCTTCAGACATATTACTTACGAAATCTGAATCATCATAATACTGAATACCTGTATTTTCGTATTCAATGAATTGGTCATGTACATCTTTATTAATGAAATCTAATATATCGCTTCCAGTATCAATACTATTTTTAAAGGCCTCTTGTACTTCAACTATAGTTGTTTGAATATTTTGTACTGCTTCTGAGGATTGCTCTGCAAGCTGTCTAACTTCTTCAGCTACAACAGCAAAGCCTTTTCCTTGTTCACCAGCTCTAGCTGCCTCTATAGCTGCATTAAGTGCAAGTAAATTAGTTTCTTCAGCTATATTTGCTATAGTATCCGCCATAACCTTTATATTATCAACTATCTTTCCATCTTCAATAACTTTTCTCATATTATTCTGTTTTTCACTATAAATTTCTCTAGCTTTTTCAATGGCTGCTTTACTATTAGATTTAACCAGTGTAGCTCGATTCTTAGCGCCATTAGCATTATTGCTTCCGTCCATTGCTTTTTGTGAAAGTATGTTAATGCTTGAATTAACCTCCTGAATAGATGCGCTTATTTCTTCAGTACCAGAACTTGATTCCTGCATGCTGCTAGCGATGGTATTTACAGCTTCATCTATGTTTGAGGCCTTTGAAGAGATTTCTTCAACAGTTGCTGAAAGTTCTTCAGAAGAAGCACTCATGTTTTGAGAATTTTCAATAATTGTTTTTATAAGCTCTTTAATATTATCTTGAGCCTTGAATAAGGATGCGCCAGTTTGGCCAAATTCATCACCACGTGTAACTTTAAAGTCATATGAAAGATCATAATTTGCAAGTTTTTCACCAAAAAGTTGTATTACTTTTAGAGGTGTATGTATATCTTTTGAAAGTATCAATCCTATTATGATTGATAATATAAGGCCAAAAATGCTAATTAAAATCATAGTAGTGTTAGCTTTAGTATTCAACGAAGCATTGATATCATTTGAAGTTTTAGCTTCATTTAAATTAAGTTCTATTAATTGATCTAAATTGTTAAGTATTGTATCAGAAGTTTGAAGTATGTCTTTATATTGCTTCACAGCTTCTTCATAATTTCCGGCGTCTATTAGTTTAATTATATTAGCCCGTGCAGTTCTATATTGTTGCAAATCATTATTAAAATTATTGTATATATTTTTTTGCTTTTCATCCGTAAGTAGTTGATCACATTCTTTAATGTATTCATTATCTTGAGTATTATTGTCAGTAATATTTTTTTCTAATTTGTCCTTTTCGGAGGGATCTTGTACATATAGTAATTCAAGGATATTACTTTTAACTTCTGTTAAATTTTGCTGCATATCTGTAAGAATATAAACAGCTCTGAGATTATTGGTATACATTTTTTCAGAGTTTTTTTCAGCAGTCTTGAGGGAGATAACTCCAATTCCACCTACAATTCCAATCAATAGTGCAACAAGTATAAATGCTCCGATTAATTTTGGTTTGACTTTGACATTTTTTAATAAATTCATTATTATCCTCTTCTTTCTGGTTAGTTTATATTTTCTATATTAATATGTAAATGTTTTTATATAATTTTTTGTATTACTAATTTCATAGATATGAATTAGAGGAGTAATTCAACTATAAACTTGTACAATTTTTAGAATGAATATATAAAAATGAATAGAATGTGAGTGGATTTTCCTTTAAGTGACAATTTTAAATGCTACTAGTGTAAATATAGAACATTATAAATATATTGTTTTGTTATCTAATAAGCATATTTAATTAAATTTAATAAATATATAATAACTGTTGGGAAATAGAGAAATCTCTTGCATGATATTACAAAATAACTCCCATTAAATGCATTATTTTATCAAAAGCTGGAATATGAATTGGAAGCATGATATAATAAATAATACAATATATTTATAATGTACAATTATTGTGCGCATAATGAGAAAAAATGATGTTAATAATTGAAAAGTCCTCTTTAGCTCAATATATAGAAGTGTTTTGATTCATCGTAATCAGGTGTGGTATAATTTGATAAATAAGATGAAATTTAAATATTAAGAGGGATGAGAAATTAATGAGATATTTTAATGGAAAAGAACTAGAAATAAAAGAAAAAGTTGGAGGCTTAACAAGTGTAGATAGAATAAAAAAATTTTTTCTGATTACACCGAGATTAGGATTTTCAGTATGGAATACAGAAGATATAGAAAGCGCCTTAGAACTTTGGGGGAATCCAGAAGTAACAAAGCTTATTACTAAAAATGGTAAAATGTCAAAGGAAGAAGTTGAGCAAAGATTAAAAAAGGAGATAGAAATTTATAAAAATGATAGTATTCAATATTGGCCTATTTTTTTAATAGAAGATAATGATAACATAGGCTGCTGCGGCTTACGTACATATGATAAGCAGAATAACATTTTAGAGATAGGAGTGCATTTAAAGCCTGCATATTGGAGAAATGGATTTGCCAAAGAAGCATGTTTGGCAGTTATGGAATATGCTTTTAATACTCTTAAAATATATGCACTTTTTGCAGGACATAATCCTAAAAATACAGCTTCAGCAAAACTTTTGAAAAGCCTTGGATTTAGCTATACTTATGATGAATTTTATCCGCCTACAGGCTTAAAACATCTATCATATTTATTAAAAAGAGAAGAGTATAATAGAAATTTATAACTGATTTCTATTATATAGTAAAAACATAAATTATTGTTTATATTATAAGGAGGATGCCGAGTTTATTATTAAAATAAGTTAGCGTGCATCCTCATTAATTTTAATTAGCTATTTAGATATTCCTTTAAAACCTCAGCAATACATTTGATTCCATCAATAATTCTGTTATTAGGCATGTTTGAAAAATTTATTCTAAAAGTATTTTCATGGCCGCCATTAGGGAAAAAGGATCCACCAGGAACAAAGGCAACATTTCTTTCAAGGCATTTTTCAAGAACATCTCGTGCATTTATATCTTCAGGAAGTTCAATCCACATAAACAAACCACCTTGAGGTTTTGTATACTTAATTCCTTTAGGAAATTCTTTATCTATAATTTCTAATGCTAAATCACGTCTTTCTTTATAAACTTTTCGGATTTTTTCTATATGTTCATTAATGTCATAAAGTTCAAGATATTTTGCAATATCCCTTTGGGCAATTGTATTGCATTGAAGGTCAGTACCTTGTTTTACTAGTACATATTTTTGGATTATATCCTTGTGGCCTGCAATCCATCCAATTCTATATCCAGGACAGAATATCTTTGAGAAGGTGCCACAGCAAAGTACATGACCACTTTTATCAAAGGATTTTACAGATGGAAGGGCTTCACCTTCAAATCTAAGTTCGCCATAAGGATTATCTTCAATAACAATTATATTATATTTTTCGGCCATTTTAGCAAGAAATCTTCTTCTTTCAATGCTCCAGGTTCGTCCGGTTGGATTTTGAAATTCGGAAACAACATAAATTACTTTGATCTTTTCTATGGTACTTAAAATATTTTCTAATTCACTTGGAATCATGCCTTCATCATCTGTTGGTACTTCAATAAAATTACATTCATATGCCTTAAAAGCACTAATTGCAGCGAGATAAGTAGGACTTTCACATAAGACAAAATCTCCCTTGTTTAAAAATACTTTTCCGGTTAAATCAAGGGCTTGCTGTGAGCCATTTGTAAGCAATATATTTTCATAATCAAAATTTGTGCCTAATCTTTCGTTCATCCTTTGTGCACACCACTTTCTTAAAGGATCATATCCTTCGGTTGTAGTGTATTGAAGAGCATTTTGTCCATCTTCTTCAAGAACAATTCTATTGACTTCTTTTATTGCCTCAATAGGAAATAATTCTGGTGCAGGAAGACCGCCTGCAAAGGATATAACTTCTGGTTTTTGAGTAACCTTTAAGATTTCTCTGATTTCTGATGCCTTTAAATTAGACATCCTTTCTGCATAATTAAAATTCATAATTTTGCCCCCTCTATATTTTGAATATTAAAAAAATCCTGTCCTTTGATTACTATTCAAAGGACAGGATTTATTCCTGCGGTACCACCCTAATTGGCTTAAAAGCCCACTCATTAAAAATGCAAATACATTCTGGATTTGTAACGTAATCCTAACGTCATGAATTACTTATGATTTATAATACAAGAATAAAATCAAGTACATAAATCTTGTTCGCCCATGCTCTCAAAGGCTACTTTTACTATAATGCGATCTGTCAATATTCCAGCAGCATTGACTCTCTGCAAGTGCACTTATAGTTTTATCTCCTTATCAACGATTTAGGTTATTGTTTAATAATTTAACACTATATGTTTTATTTGTCAAATATTTTTTCGTTATTATATATTTTTATTCTGATTGATTTATGATAATATTTTTTGTTACGATGCATTTGGCTTTGTATTTTATAATAGTAAAATATTATCAGCAATAACAACTACTAAAAGAGTCCAGCCAGGAATATATGCGGCCCATATTATATTTTGAAGCCAGGGAATAAAGGACTTAGAGTAAATTGGATAGAACTTAGAAAATGCAACTCCCATATCACAAATAAACATTAGAATACTTGAAATTGCTATTAATTTAGATACTTTTCTTGTGAAATAGCCTCTAAAGAGTGTGCAGATTCCAGTCCAAGTCATATAAGACAGCACTAAAGAAAATATTAAACTGCCTGCTAAAATAACTCCATGTACATATGGGCTTAAAGAAAAAAATATATACAATAAAATAGCCAGCATTAAAATTCCAGCTGTTATTTCTTTAATGCCAATTTTAAAGTTTTTTTGATAAGCAATAATTAGACATATATAAGCACAAAGA
The DNA here is from genome assembly GCA_023435985.1 of Bacillota bacterium. GTDB lineage: Bacteria > Bacillota > Clostridia > Clostridiales > Clostridiaceae > Clostridium. The sequence goes on from JAEZKY010000348.1 coordinate 18,574, forward strand.
AAGCCAGCAGCACCAATAGGAGAAAGATCTATTTTAAAATCTAAGGTGTAGTAAAATACCAAGAAGAAATCGCCGATTACTAGAAAAAATAAAGACAGAGCCATAATTTTCTGTTCAAGAAATTTTTTGCTAACAATAACTGAAGATAAAAAAAGGGTGATCATGATAGCATACTTGAGACGCAGAACCATTTTGGCATCTGGATACATATGATCTAAGATGAGGATTAAAATTGTTAAAGGTAAATAAATAATCAATAGACGTTTCTGAATAGAATTCATTTTAATAGCTCCTTAAAATTAAATTTCTAGTCTATATTTTTTGAATGAATTTTTTTATAACATTTATTGTATTATAGTATTATTTATTTAGAATGTAAAAATATATTTTATAGGCATGATGGACACATTTTTTTAAATAAGGAAAATTAATATTGACTATTTAGGAAATATATAGATATAATAATAGTGTACTACATTAAATAGTACACGTAATACAGTCGGGGGGATTTTAAAAATGAAAAAATCGATTATAGCAGTTGGCGCGGGAGCTTTTATTGTGATTACATCATTGCTATGCATAAATACTGATGGAAAAATGTATCAGAAGCAAAAACATTTCGATACTGTAAATGATGTTCTTATGCAATTAGAAAATAATAAGCTTGAAGCAGTTGATAACGACGGACAATTACATATGACAAACGAATTTGAGGAATGTCTTTCAAAGAGAAAAAGATTAACATTTTCAGAAATCAATTTTGAGAAAATAGAAATTGAAAAAATAGAAGAGCTAGATGATAAAGAAAAAAATTCTATAATTGATGATTACAATAAGCTTCAAGAACGTTTAGTTTTGCCTTATAAACCAAAGAAAATTGAACCAGTAAGATTAGAGATTAAAGGTAGTCAACCTCAATATAATGACTATGTTCCTAAATCAATTGAATATGAATATTTAATTGATTTAGTAATGGTTGATGAGGGAGAGGGAATGGTAATTGATTATTATGTTGAGCATAATAATGAAAGTGGAAAAGCTAAGGAAGAAGGAAAGGGATTAGCAAATGCTGAAGATTGATCCTAGGAGTAGCACTCCTATTTATGAACAAATACAGCTAGGGATTAAGGAACTTATATTAAAGGGAGCTTTGCAGGGAGGAGATAAGATACCTTCGGTCAGAGAAATGGCAGCACTTCTCACAATAAACCCCAATACTATAAGTAAAGCCTACGGAGAACTTGAAAGAGAAGGAATAATAGAAACTTTAAGAGGTAAGGGAACCTATGTAGTAGATAATTTTAAAAGAAAGGCAGATGAAAATAAAATGCAGCATATTTCAGAAGAACTAAAAAAGATTATTTTAGAAGCAAATTACAGTGGTATAGATAAGGATTCATTTTTAGAACTTGTATCTGAGATATTTTCTGAATTAGGGGTGGATAATAAATGATTGAAGTGAATAATTTATCCTTAGATATAGAAGGAAAGAAAATTCTAAAGGATATTAATTTAAAGATAAAGGAAGGAACAATATTCGGTATAATTGGACCGAATGGTGTTGGTAAAAGTACTCTTCTTAGGTGTTTAACAGGAATATATAAATCAACCAGTGGAAGCATAAATTATGATGGAAGAGAAGTTTATGACAATGTGGAAGTTAAAGGACAAATAGGTTATGTTGCAGATGAAAATATAATGCAGACAAAATTTAAGGTTAAAGAAATATTAAAATATTATAAATATTCCTATAATACCTTTGATGAGAATAAATTTAATAAGCTAAATGAAGTTTTTCAAATACCAGTAAACAAATATATATTTCAATTGTCAAAAGGTATGAAAATGAGGATTTCTATAATGCTTGCACTTTCAATTAAAGCTAAATATTTAATATTAGATGAACCAACCTCAGGGTTAGATGCAATACTTAAAAATAAATTATTAAAAATATTTTTAGATGAAGTGGTTGAAAATAATACAACTATAGTTATAAGTTCACATCACTTGGGTGAATTAGAAAGAATATGTGATGATGTGGCAATTTTAGATGAAGGTGTTGTATCTTATGAAAATTCAATTGAAAATATGAAAAACAAAATTAAAAAAATTCAAGTTGCATTTGATAGGCCAATTTATGAAGAAGATTTAAAGTTCAAAGGGATCTTTAAAATATCCAAGGTTGGAAGAGTATTTACAATTGTAACAGATGAATATGATGAAGAATTAGTGAGAAGTCTTGAAGAACTAAAACCTTTATTTATAGAGGAAATAGATCTAAGTTTAGAAGATATATTCATTTATAAGGTGGACAAGGAGGAGAATTATGAAGAAATGTTTAAATAAAGGCTTGCTTTATGAATGGTTTAATGCAGCAAAGTTTCCTATATTAATAGGTCTTATAACATGGGGATTTTTTGCACATAGTATTTTAGAAGATAGTGTAATGAGAATAAAAAATATGATTGGAACAGCAGAATCAAATAATTTTAGCTCTGTAAATCTAGAACAATATTTTATATTAGGAGTTATATTTTTAGCTATATATATTTTTGCAAATGGAAATAATAAACGAAATACAACAATGTTTTTATGTAGTGGTCCGCATACTAAAAAGCAGATAAAGTTTAATGAATTAATATGTCTATTGATAACTTTAGGATTATATATATTAATGTATATTTATATGGCGGCTACCATATATACGAGAAATAACGAGCTCATGTCAATTGTAAATGGGTTCTTTCCAGTGATCTTATTGGAAATTCTTAGATTACTGCTATTTGGGATAATAGGAATATTGCTTATGATTGAAATAGATTTACTATTCTCTAATTCAATAATTGCTTATTTTGGTATGATAACTTTAGGCATGTCAACTATATTTATATGGTATAAATTAGCAACGATTATATCTTATTTTTGGAGATATGGTCTTATGATGGATAAAATTTTTGGAAGCATAGTATATGGAAAAGGATATAAAAATGAATATTCACAGCATTTAAGTGCAGTGTTTTTTGGAGAGCCAATTTATAGTGGTGACTTAGGTGTGATTTTTAATGGAATAATATTTCTGATAGCCCTCATAGGGATTATGTTTTTTATGTTTAATGTATTGGAAAAAAGGGCTAAATTGGAAACAGTAAGTAAGATATTTTCATCTAAAGCCAATGAAAATATCATAGTGATATATTTATCTTTAGGAGCAGGTGCATTTGTAAATATGATATTATTAGATATAGTATTTAGAAATTGGAGAAATATGGCTATAAGGGGTCAAGAATATCTAATTTCAAATTCAATTAAAATGTTAAGTGTAGATTTAATTACATTAGCATTAATAACATTTGTTTCATATAAAGTTTTAAAGAAAATTTTAAGAACAATAGGCTAATAATAGCTTGCAGCAAAAATTATATGGTAGAATAAAACCGATAATAGCAAATAGCCTGTAAGAGAGAATTTTGATATATATTAAAAAAGAGTTGAAAGTAAGCTTTGGGAGGTGATAGAATGCTTGAAAAGGCCATAATAATTGCTGTTAGTGCTCATCAAGGTCAAGTGGACAAGGGAGGAGATCCATATATTCTGCATCCACTTGCAGTAATGTTATCACTAGAGGATGAAATAGAGAGAATATGTGCAGTTCTTCATGATGTAATAGAAGATACAGATATTACATTAGAGTATTTAAAAAACGAGGGATTTTCAAATGAAGTATTAACAGCATTAGATGCATTAAGCAGGCGAAAAGATGAAAGTTATGATGAATTTATAGATAGGATCATTAACAATAAGATAGCTTGCCATGTAAAGTTAGCTGATTTAAAACATAATATGGATTTATCAAGAATTAAGCAGCCTTCACAAAAAGATTACGATAGGATAAAAAAGTATCAAAAAGCAGTTAAGGCATTATCAAAAAAATAACAAGTTAATCGGCCTGCCTAAAATAATATACAGTGCTATAGGAGAGTAGAAATTTTATATTTAATAAGATTTCTACTCTTCTATATTTTTATACACCATTTAAAAATTTAAAGTAAATTTTTATCATCGATTAAGGAATTAAAAATATTTTAAATGTATTCTTGCACCGTTTGAACCCGCATAGTTCCTATAAATATTTATATATTTTTCTTTGTACATATGTTTCTATAAAACAATTTATCTATAAATATTCAAACATATTTTCAAATATTTATAGTTTTATATTAACCTATGAATATTTAAAAATATTACAGTTTACATATAAATGATGGAATATAATAGGAGAACTATAAATAATAATTTATAAAGAGGGTTTAATTTTTGTAATTGTTTGCAAAAATGGTTGCAGAATGAATAAAAAATAGGTAAGTATAACAAAATAAACTAGTATTAGAGAAATCTAGTTATATTAATTTAATTACATAGCAGAAAGGAGCTAGAAATAGATTTGAGAATTAAAGATGACGATAAATATAATTTAAAGGTAAGTCCTAAAATAGAGGATATGCTCGATGATCTAATCAATAAATTTGGAATGAATACAAAGATTTTATCTAAAGCACTAGGAGTGGAATCCTCTGTAATCGATAATTATTCAAAATATGAAGATACAATGTCAATGGGAAAGTATGGGCCATTTAAAGGGCTGTTAGCAACATTGTATTCAATTCCTGAAATAAATCCAGATGAAAGAAATAAGGCGGTAATCAGTTACCTGACTAAAATTCATCACATTGATATGGCAACAATTGCAAATTTTGCGCATGTAAAAATAAAAGATATTTATGATTTCATGAAAGACAGTAATTCAGTTTCTTTTGAGATTAAATACAAGATTTCATCTGTAAGTATGTTTTTGCATTTTATTTTTAAGCCTGAAGAAGATGCTCAGTAGATAAATGAGGCGAAATTTTTACGGTAATAAACAAATGAAAACACACTTTGCAAAGAAATTATAAAAAAATTGTAGGAAAATTAGAGAATGACTATAAGAAATGAATAATAATAAGCATTATAATAGTAAGTGGGAACAGAAGATAGTTCCCTCTCACAAATATTCTTAATACCCTTTTTCTTAAAAAGTATCTAGCTAGATTTATGGCTAGGTACTTTTTGTATATAAATTTATTTGATAGAGCCTTAAGGAGGTGGAGCTTTTGCATTAGAGTTTTAATTAAATAATGGTAAAGCACATAATCTAAGAAAAATTTGTGATTTTTATAAAATCATAATAAAAGACAGATGATTGTGTAATAACCAAGACTAAAAAATATAGGGATTACAGGAGGAGGTTCATGATTAATGAATTAATTAACTCAATTAATGAAATGTTAGCTGTGAAATTCCCAGACACAAAAGTATATTTATCAAAGTCAGAGAAGGAGTTTTCAAGACCTTCTTTTTTTATTCGTTATGTTACCAGCAGGCAGAAAGATTTTAATAGAAATAGTTATTTGAATGTAATAACTATGAAAATAATTTATTTCCCGGAACTGGATGAATTTATGAATGCTGATTTGATAGCTCAAAATGAAGTATGGGATACTATGCGAGAAATTTTTAGCAGTGGATATATAAAGGTTTTGGATAGAGCTGCAAAGATAAGAAAGTCAAGGGGAAGAGCAAAGAATACAGAAATACACTTAAAGCTCAAAATAGATTATATACAAGACAGGACCTTTAATATACCTCAAAGCCCTAAAGCAGAAAAAATTAATTTGAAATTTTAAGGAGGAATAGAAAATGGGAGAACCATCCATTCAAATCATGTTTAAACAAGCAGGAATTACTGCAATTCAAAGAGGAAAAAGAGGGATAGTAGCGATTATATTAAAAGATACTATTCCATCAAATTATAGCAATCCAATAGTGATGGAAACTATAGATGAGATTCCAGAAGGATTATCAAGTTTTAGCAAGGAGCAGATAAAGCTTGCCATGATAGGATATCAAAATCCACCAAAACAAGTTATTGCTTATGTAGAAGCAGCAGATGCAGCTGACTACTTAGAAGCTCAAAATTATCTAGAGACAATCAAATGGGACTATGTTGTAATTCCGGGGATTGGGTTAACTTCAGATGGTAAAGCTGATACAGAGGCGAATATTACTTCAAGAGCAACCGATTTTGCTACATGGATTAAACAGCTAAGAGATACTAAAGATATAAAAGTTAAAGCTGTACTTCCACATTGCCCAGCAGATAGTGAAGGAATAATTAATTTTTGCACTGATAATATAAAAACAGTAGATAAGACTTATACTGCAGCAGAATATTGTTCAAGAATTGCAGGAATGCTGGCAGGAACTCCACTAACAATAAGTGCTACTTTTGCTCCACTTGCAGAAGTAATCGATGTTCCACATTTAAAGAAAGAAGAAAGAGATGCAGCAGTTGATGCAGGGCAGCTCATTTTATTTAATGATGGAAAAAAAGTTAAAATTGATAGGGCAGTAAACAGCTTTGTAACAACAATTGAAAATAAAGGTGATGATTTTAAGAAAATCAAGATTGTAGACATAATGGATTTAGTACATGATGATGTTAAAACAACAGCTGAAGATAATTATATTGGTAAATATCCAAATGATTATGATCACAAATGTTTACTTATTACTGCAATCAACGGATATTTTGACAGCTTAGTTTTAGATGGATTACTAGATGGAAGCATTGAAGATCAAAATAGAGCTGAGATTGATTTAGATGAACAGAAGAATTATTTAAAGAGTCAAGGGATTGATATCTCAACAATGAAGGATCAAGAAATAAAAGAAAGCAACACAGGTTCTCAAGTATTTCTTAGAGGACAAGTTACTATCTTAGATGCAATTGAAGACATTAAATTTCAAATATATATATAGGAGGCGGTTATAATGCCAGAAGCAAAAAACGTTATAAATGGAACTTGGGGAGAAGTATGGATTAATGGAGAATATGTATCAGAGGTATCAGCTCTTCAAGCAAAGGTTACTTTAACAAAGGTAGATGTTAATTTTACAAGAGACTTATGGAAGAGAAGCAAGGTAACAGGAATAGAAGGAAAAGGAACATTGAAATTACATCATGTAACTTCAAGAATGAGCATTTTAATGAAGGATAATATAAAGCAAGGAAAGCAGACGGTATGTACAATTATATCAAAATTAGCAGACCCAGATGCACTTGGAGCTGAAAGAGTGGTGCTTAAAGATGTTACTTTTGATGAACTTACAGTAGCAGACTGGGAAGTTAAGAAGAATGTTGAAGAATCACTTCCGTTCACTTTTTCAGGCTATGATTTCTTAGACTTAATAGAACCACAAGATAACTAAATCTAGTCATGGTTAAACCATATAGAAGAGGCTATAGGTTCTAATGTGGACATACTTCGAGTTAAAATCAAAACAAAATAATAAAAATAAACAAATGAAAGATCTCACTCAAATAATTAGTGAGGTCTTTCTATTTTATTAAATTTGAAAATGGAGATGAAAGTTATGAATTTAGTTGAACAATTATTAAAGATAGATGCAGGTAAGGTTGAGATACCATCAAAAGAAGTAAAGATTAAACTTGCTAAGTTAGGAAATACTGAAATTACATTTACATGTAATGCTATTTCTATGGAAAGATACAATGAAATTCAGGAACGTGTATTACAAGTGGATAAGAAAGGAAATATTCAAGGATTTGCTACAGCTCAGGCAAAGATAGAAACAGTTCTTGCAGGTGTTCCAGAGCTTAGATCAGAAGAACTCATGAAACATTTTAAGGCACCAACTCCAAAGGAGCTCATGAATAAAATATTCTTGCCTGGAGAAGTTGATATTTTGGCAGATACAGTTACAGAAATATCAGGTGTAGAAGCTGCATCAAATAAAAAAGAAGATATAAAAAACTTATAAGCACTGATGAAACTGTAAGCCTCTTATATTACTGCTGGAAGCTTCATGATAAGTGGCCGGCAGAAACAATTAATAGAGGTTTTGGAGAAAAGATTATCATCAGTGCTTTTATCGAACAAGAAATAGAAGATAAAATGAAACAAATGGAAGCCTTGTATTCAGGAGGTGATGATTAATGCCGTATGAACTAAGTTCAACATTATTAAAAGTTGTTGATGGAGCTCAAAAAGCTCAAAAGGCAATTGAGAGTTTATCACCAGTAGCTTCAAAAGCATCAGAAAGTGTGCAAGCAATATCTAAAGCAGCAGAATCAGTAAATAAGCTTGAAAGTAGCGTTAAAAATACAAGAGATGCAATAGGAAATACAACATCAGCTTTCTCTAATTTTATACAAGCATGTACAGATAATACCGGAGAAAGATCTTTTGAAAATATTGGAGAGAAAGCTAGTGATGTAGTTAAATCAATATCTAATGTATCAAAAACGGTTAAAGACATGAAAACTAATTTTAAAAATGCAAAGGATGAGATTGAAAATGTAAAAAACACTGCATCGAATTTGTATAAGGCTTTTGCAAGTACTGATTTGGGTAAAAAATCTATTGATATTATAGGAAAACAGGCTTCCAAAGTATCTCAAAAATTTCCTAAATCAAACGGAGGGAAAGTCTCGGGAGTCTTGAATGCAGGAGGACAAGCAATAGGAAAAGCTGTTGATGGAGCTCAAAAAGCTCAAAAGGCAATTGAGAGTTTATCACCAGTAGCTTCAAAAGCATCAGAAAGTGTACAAGCAATATCTAAAGCATCAGAATCAGTAGGTAAAGTTAAAAGCAGCTTTAATGATACAAAAGATGCAGTAGGAAATGTAAAAACGTCTTTTTCTAATTTGATACAAGCATTTACAGATAACACTGGTCAAAGGTCTCTTGAAAATATTAGAGAGAAAGCCCAAGATGTAGTTCAATCAATATCTAATGTATCTAAACCTGCTAAAGATATGATAAATAATTTTAAGAATGCAAAAGATGATATTATGAATGTAAAAAGCACTGTATCAGATTTATTTAAAGCTTTTACAGGTAATGATTTGGTCAAAAAATCTTTTGAGGGGGTAGGAAAAAAGGTTTCCGAAACAGCTCAAAAAGTCACTAAATCAACTAAAGGTTCTAAAGCACCAAAGATTGCACAATCAGCTGGAATTGGTGGTAAAGTGTCTAATGTCATGAATGTAGCTAAACAATCAATGGGAAAAGCAGGTGCATTAATTCCTTCTGTATCAGGACCATTACAGGGGCTAGCTGGAAGCTTTGAAAAAATTAAAGGTGTAGCTTCAAAGAGTTTTTCATCTTTATTTGGAATCTTTACTAAATTGCCATTACCGCTTCAAATAATAATGGGAGTAGTTGGATTACTCGCAGTTGCATTTGCTACAAATTTTGGTGGGATAAGAGATAAAGTTATGTCGGTGGTAGCATTTATTCAAGCTCATATGCCACAGATAAAGAATATAATTCAAAATGTATTTAAAGGAATTCAGACAGTTTGGAATTCCATATTAAAACCAGTGTTAACTTTTGCAATTCAAATTTTTGGAAAAGTGATAGGCTTTATAATAAGTAATTGGCCGCTTATAAAGAATACTATTACAACAGTTATGACAGCTATTAGAACTGTGATTACAACAGTTTTAAATGTAATAATGTCTTTTTGGAATGCACATGGACAAACTATAAAAGTGGTAGTAGGTGCTGTCTTTACTCATATAAAGCTCGTTATTACAACAGTATTAGCTGCAATAACAGGAGTAATTAAAGCTGTAATGCAAATAATAAATGGAGACTGGTCAGGAGCTTGGAATACTATAAAAAGTACTATATCAACTGTGTTTAATGGAGCCGTTGATATTGTAAAAAATATATTGAATGCTATAGGCACTGTATTTAAAGATATTGCAACAACAGCTCTTGGTTGGGGAAAAGATATGATAATGGGTATTGTGAATGGTATAAAGGGAGCTGTTGGTTACATTGAAGATGCAGTTGCAGGTGTGGCAGATAAAATAAAGTCTTTCCTTCACTTTTCAGTACCAGATAAAGGACCGTTAACATTAGCGGCTTAGGATCGTGAGATTCTTTGAAAAACAATGTGAACTTGCAAATGCAAGGTGTGAGTTTTAATTAACTTGCTAACGTGGGAAATCTAAGTTTTGGTATAATAAGACTCAATTTTTTGATAGTATTAAAGAAGAATTCTGTAGAAACAATTCAATTAAATTAATTAGAATTCCATATTATAATTTTAATAAAATTGAGGAGATTTTAAAAGCTACTTTATAGTGGCTTTTTTATTACACAAAATATGACAATCACGTGCCAAGCCCAGAAATAGGAAGGTGTAACGACTATCTCGAAAGGGAGTAGCTTTAAGGTGAAATTCCTTATTGCGAAGTGCATTGGCTCTTAATTTTAAGAGTGTGATATAGTCTAATCCCACTATTTAAATAGTGTTAAAGTATCTCGAAAGAGAGGGTGCGAATGTAACAGATTATGAGACCTGGATGCCGGATTTCATGAAAGGCATGGGAAATGGTATTAAAGTTAATACTCGTTTAGTGACTGATCCGGTTAAAGATCTTTCAGTTGGAATAAAAACTAATATGAATGGTAGCTTATCTGGTGGAGGCAAATCCGGCAGTTTAGGTCTTAAAGGAAGTACAAATACAACCAAGAATGATAGTACGCAAAATGGTTTAGCAATAACTATAGCAAAACTTGCTGATTCAATAGTGATCAGAGAAGAAGGTGATATAGACAAAATTGCAACAGCTCTTGCAAATAAATTAACTCAAACAGCACTTGGAATGGGTTAGGAGGTAGTTAAAGATGATAGAATTTTGGTTTAATCAAGATAATACCTGGCTGCAGCTGCCTGTACCACCAGATAACTATTCAATTAAACTCGGCAATAACAATACAGTAATTAATGTTGAATCAGTTGGAGAATTAAATATACTTGGAGAATCAAAGCTTTCAGAAATATCTTTTGAAAGCTTTTTTCCAGCCCAGGAATATGAATTTTGTGTATATTCGGATATTCCTACTCCTTTTGAATGTGTAGCTCAAATAGAAGCCTGGAAAAAGAGTAAGAAACCTATAAGGGTAGTTTTAACTGATACAGATATTAATGATTTGTTTTCAATTGAAAATTTTGAATATGGAGAAAAGGATGGAACAGGAGATATATATTTCACTTTGGATTTGAAACAATATATAGTTTTAAAATTAAATGAAAAAATAGTAGGTCAGTGGGGGTCAAGCTTCAGCATAACAAATTCAAACAATATCCTTGGAGGAAATTAATGATTGGAGGATTAAAGATATGAAAGCTAAATATAACCTCAAAAGGTAGGTGAAAAATATGATTAAAATATATAGCCTATATGATGGCTGGAATTTAACAGAAATAACCCCAGTGTGTAAAAGTGTTGAATTATCAGCATCATTAGATCAGCCGGCAAGAAAATGTGCATTTACCATGGCTTATTCGACAACAGATCTTAATCAGCCAAGAGTACAAATAGGACCAGGAACTTTAATTAGTATTGTTGAAGAAAATTATGGAGAAATCTTTAGAGGAGAAGTTATAGACAGGACTTTAGATACTTCAAATCAAGAAGAAACTTTCACTTGCTACGATTATATGAGATTTATTATGAATTCCTCAACAAGTATGAATATAAAAGATATCACTCCAGAGGAGATTACAGTTAAAGCGTGTCAGGAAGTTAATATAACGCCAGGGGATATAATATCAACTGGCATATCTATTAACAGGGTATGTCCAGATAAAAGTTACTATAACATAATAATGGAATGTTATATGGAAGTAAGCAAACAAAATGGTAAAAAATATATTCCTATAATGAAATCTGATAAATTAAATGTAATTGAAAAGGGGCAGGTCATTTCAGATTATGTACTTCAATCAGATAAGAAGGATATTTATAATAATAATTTAATGGACATGAGTTATAAGGATTCTATAGAAAACATGGTAAATAGAGTTAAGATCTTTGATTCTGATGCCAATTACGTTGATGAAGTAGAAAATTCAGATTATGTAAGAAGTTATGGTGTGTATCAAACAACTTATACAGTAGAAGATGATAAAGATCCTTATACAGTAGCACAAAATAAACTTCATGGCTTTGAAGAAGATATTGAAATTGAAGCTCTAGGCAATTACAGCTGCATAACAGGCTATGGAGTTAAAACTAAGATATGGTATTTAGACATTTTAAGTGATGCAACAGTATATATAAATACTGATACTCATACCTGGGAATGTGGTACAGGAAAGTATACCATGAAGCTTACTGTAAGCTTTAGTAACACAATGGATTTACAAGAGGAGGATAGCTAATGGATCCGTATATAAAAATGCTTAATCTAATGAAAAAGAAAGGTGCAGAAAGTAATCCACCATCTATAGGGATAGGTAAAGTCATAGCTCCTCCACCAGAAATAATAGTTCAAACAAATAATTTACAGTTATATAAAGATGATCTTTATATAGCTGATTATTTATTATCTGGTTATTCAAGGCAGATTTCAATAACAAATTCTTCTGGAACAGCTATAAACATGCTAGATACAATCAAGGTTGGAGATGAACTTGCAATTTTGCCTACAGAAGATAATCAAACCTGGATAATACTTTGTAAGGTGGTGAAATGTAATGGCTGATGTATTACCATCTGCTAATTCAAATTTAGCAGATGCAATTGCTTCTTTTCCAACACAAGAAACAGAAGTAAGTATACCTAGAGAATATGCATGGGACTTTGAAAAAAATGATTTTCAGCTAAAGGATGGTAAGTTTCAAGTTGTAGAGGGAATAGAAGCATTAAAAATATGGATATGGAAAGCAATTAAAACAAGCAGATACACATATCCAATTTATAGTGATAATTATGGACAGGAACTTGATAAGTTAATAGGTGAAGGCTTGAGTAAAAGTTTAGCTGAAAGTGAAGCAAAAAGGTTAACTTTAGAATGCTTAAAAGATAATGAACATATTTTAAGCATAAGAAATTTTAGTGTGGATAAAAGTAATGATGTTTTAAGCATTACTTTCACAGCAATAACCGATTGTGGGGAGGTGACAATTGATGTATGAAAATAATACTGAAGAAGTTTTAAGGGAGCAGATGCTTGATGACATTGATTCTGGAATATCTAAAAGTGAAGGATATTTCGTATATGATGCTATTGCCCCTGCAGCCAAGAAAATAGCACTATATTATGGAGCTTTAGATACAATTTTAAAGTTAGTATTTGGTGAGGCGGCACCAGAAGTTCCAGAGGAAGATTATGATAAATTTATAGATCAGGATGCAGTAAGACACGGTTTAGAGAGAAAACAAGGTTTATATTCAGTAGGTGAAGTTACATTTACAGGCCTGGACGGTTCAGTAATTTATATAAATAGTATTGTGCAAACCGTTGAAGGTTTAAGATATAAGGTGACTTCTCAAGGAAAAATTAGTAATGGAGAATGCACATTACCTATTCAGGCAATGGAACTTGGAGCCAAATACAATGTTCCATCAAGTTCTATAGTACAAATTCCAATTAAAATCAATGGAATAACAGGTGTAAGCAATGCAAATCCAACTACTAGCGGAACGGATACTGAAACCAGTGAAAATCTATTAGAAAGAATTATAGCTAAGGAAAGAGAAGAAAGCAGCAGTGGAAATGCATATGATTATGAAAAGTGGGCACTTCAAGTATCAGGAGTTGAATATGTTAAAATAAGTCCTCTTTGGAATGGTAATGGAACCGTCAAAATAATAGTTGCAGGGGAGAATGGGGCGCAACTAGATGATACAATCGTACAAAACGTAAAGGATTATATTGCTCCGGAGGATGGAAAGGGAAGTGCAAAAGCTCCCATAGGAGCTACAGTTACAGTAGTATCAGTTAATCCATTAGAAATAGATGTAAGTATTGCAGGGCTTATTATAGAAAATGGTTTTAACAGTGATGACGTTAAAAATAATATAAAAGCAAACTTACAGGAGTACTTTCAAGAGATTCCAGTAGGTGGAGTTGTAAAAATTAATACAGTTGAAGCTACGGTGGTAATGACTACGGGAGTAAATGACATAACATCAATTAAGATAAATGGAGATACTAAAAATATAATCACTTCTGATGAAGATAAGGCATCTCTAGGGGGAATAGCCTATGAGTAATTCTTCAGATTCAACTTTAACAAGCAGCATCATAGGAGAAATAGGAATACTTACAGCTGAAAACTCAGAAGAGCTAAAAAGTTATGTACTTGATGAAATAAAGAACAGTAGTATTTTTAACGAAATATTTAATGCACATGGACAGGTACTTGATAAGATTGGTTTAGATATTTCAGATTTATTTTTGCAGGTTTTGCCTCAAACAGCAACTGAGTGGGGATTAACATTTTGGGAAAAGCGTGTAGGAATTACAACTAATACTTCAAAATCCATAGAAGAAAGAAGAGCAAAAATACTAGCAAAGTTAAATACAAAAGGAACAACAACAGTTGAAGTAATAAGGCAGATCTGCAAAAGCTTTGTCTCAAACGTTGAAGTAATCCAGCATAACTCAGATTACTATTTTGAAGTGAACTTATTAACAACTACAGGTTTTCCATATGCTTTAGACAGCCTATATGATTCAGTAGAAATAGCTAAGCCAGCTCATCTTGGAGTTGAGTACAAATTAATTTCAACAACTCAATCAGAAATATACTATGGTTTATCAGTTATGACAGGAGAATGCCTAACAGTTTATCCTTGGATTGCTAAGAACATTGAAACAAGTGGAAAGATAGAAGTTGGTATAAGCCAGGCTATGGGTTCAGAAAATATAATAATATATCCAAAGTAAGGAGATGATTTAATTTGGCAGAAAATTTTTATACAATGCTAACTATAGTAGGAAAAAATAAATTATCCAGTTCAGCTGTTTCGGGAAGTAAAGTCAATTTTAAAACCCTAAAAGTAGGAGATGGAAAAGGAGCTTATTATGAGCCTTCAGAAAATCAAACTTCCCTTGTAAATGAGGTATGGGAAGGAAATATAAGCTCAATTTCAATAGATGAAAATAATTCAAATTGGATAGTAGTAGAAACTGTGATACCAGCATCTGATGGAGGCTTCTTCATCAGAGAGGCTGGTGTTTTTGATGAAGACGGAGATATGATTGCCATAAGCAAACTTGCAGAAACCTACAAACCAGTAGTAGCGGAAGGAAGCACAAAAGATTTAGTTATTAGAATTGTACTAGAAGTACTGAATGTAGACACTGTAACGATAAAAATAGATCCTAATGTGGTGGCTGCTACAAAGAATGATGTGCAGGTGTTAGAAGCAAAGGTTCAAGATGTTAGTGCACAATTGTCAGAAAAGGCGAATGATACAGATTCTAATAGAACAACCACAGATAAAACAGTTACAGGTGCTATAAATGAACTAAATAGTGGGAAAATGGCTAGGACTATTAATGCTACTAATCAGACACTTAATAGAGATTTTACTGATTTAGGTAGATATCATGTAGGAGGGGCAACAGCTGGATTTCCTACCGGATACTCTACAGATAATGATTTAGTACTTGATTCTGTGCCATGGGCTCAAGGAGGAACAACATATCGAAGAGAGATGTTATATGACATAAGACATGCGTATAACATTTTCACTAGACAAGTTTGGAGTGGAAGTTATAATCCATGGTACAGAATATTAATGGATAAGGATTTTGAAGCTACAATATTAGCTTTACCTTATGACAGTGGATATGCAGATGGAGATGTTAACTGGCATAGTAGACTATTGAAAATTGGGAAAATGGTCATTGCTTATATTAATGTACGTAAAACTGATAACACTCAATTCGTAGCTGGAACTGAAATAAAAATTGCAACTTTACCTATAGGATGGACTGCATCAAGTATTAAGGCAGCATTATGGAATGGTGCGGCTTCAATATATGGAGGTAACGCACTTTATGTAGTGTCAACCGTAAATACTAATTGGTTACAAGGTTCATTCATTTATTATGTTGAATAAGGGGGAAGTATTATGTTTGGTATAGTTATAGATGAACATAACTTAAAAATTGCTTTTATAGAATTGAACGAAGATAAAACACCAAAAGAATATGTATTAAATCATGGTGAAAGTGTAATTGAAATTGATTGGAATATAGCAAATACAATGTTAAAGCCTAAATGGAATGGTACAAATTGGGAAGAAACAGCAACTCAAGATGAGTTAAAGGAAGCTTATACTCCATCATCAATACCAGAGCCGAGTAAAATAGAAAATCAAGCAGATTTAATAAACAATCTTATTATAGATAATTTAAATATGCAAACACAAATAGATAGTCTAATTCAAAGTAATTTAGGAGGTAATTAGTATGTATGAAAGATTATTATTTTTATACCAGCAAAAGAGGTTAACAGATGCAATGCTAGAGGTTGCAGTAAGTAAAACATGGATTACAGATTCGCAAAAAACAGAGATTATAGCTAGTGCTTCTAGTACAAGTACTGCATCATAGAAAAATTATAAGCAATAACTTATTACTATTAAAAGGTGTTTTTTTGTTGCCTGTTTTATGGAAAAGCTTAAATTTTGAAAGATATTAAACTGTAAAAATTTACTTAAATTCTTATATATAAATGAATTTGTATTACGATTATTGTTGGATTTAATTGGTATTAAAGTTAAAATAAATATATAGAACGCGCGTTCATTTATTATTAAACAAAAGGGAAGAAATGATAAATGAAGAAATATTTAAAAAAGTTTGGGATTATGTTTGTGATGATTTTTACTATTACGCTGGGAACTTGCATTAGTGCTTTTGCAGATGATACTTCTTATAGTTGGAACACATATGATGATACTAATGCGAATTTTATCTATGAAAATCTTGATGTTTTTAATAATGGAGATAGCGGCAATTTCTTAAATGGTGAAGTTCACGAGACAAGTGATACATCAAAACAGTCTTTAATAAAGTTTAATTTTATTGGAAATCAGTTTAAGATAGATGCTCAAACTTATTCTAATGGAAGAAATAATAATGTAAATGTATATATAGATGGTAATTTATATACTTTTTCAGCACCGCAAGTGTTTATTCATGGATGGGCAACTATTTTTACAAGCCCAGTAGTTAGTTCAGGAGAACATTCAGTTGTAATAGAAAAAAATGAAGGGGATTTATTCTTTGATGTGCTTGAAGTAAATGGAGAAATAAAACCATATAATGACAGCATTGGGAGAGAATCAATATCATTAAATAAATCGTCAATGGATTTATCAGAAGGTGATTCAGGACAATTGATTGTTACCACAACTCCAGCAGCAGTAGGAGTAACATGGAAATCAAGTGATCCTTCAGTAGCAACTGTAGATTCAACAGGTAAGGTAACAGCTATAGGTGCAGGAACAGCAACAATAACTGCAACTACAACTGATGGAAGTAATTTAAGTGCATCATGTGCGGTAATTGTAACTGCAAATAACGGTGGTAATAATGGCGGAACTACCACAGGAGCAAGTGCAATAGTTAATATTGCATATGCAAAAGGTGATAATACTAATAATGCTGGCGGTGATGTTTCGATTATATTTAATGGAGTACCTGATACTACATTAAGTGTAGTAAAAACAGCTAGTGTGAAATCTGTATGGGTGGGTGATACTTTTATGTACACTATAGCAGTTACTAATACAGGTTCAAAAACTGCGAAAGCAGTAGTAATTAATGATAGTGCTCCAAATCACATTCAATTTATGCCTAGTGGAATAACAACTACTCAAGGTACAGTTGATCCAAGTTCAAGTGCTTCAAAAATAGTAGTTAATGTTGGTGATATTCCACCTTCAGGAATAGTTACTATTACAGTACCAGCAACTGTAGTTCTTTAGATATATGAATTAAGTTGAAGTAAGATAAAATTAAATAAAGTTTATACTACGACACTTGCAGAGATGTGAGTGTCTTTTAATGTTGATACGTACTAGAAAAAAATTATGTATTAGATAAATATAAAATAACTTATAGATTAAAAATTAAGATTTATGTTGCGTTAATATAGGAGGAGATGAATTAAATTGGCAGAAAATTTTTATACAATATTAACTACTTTAGGAAAGAGTAAATTGGCTAATTCAGTAGTTTTAGGTACCAAAGTTAATCTAAAGACATTACAAATTGGTGATGGGAATGGAACTTATCATGAACCGTCAGAGAATCAAATTTCTCTTATAAATAAAGTTTGGGATGGTGAGATAAGTTCTATTTCAGTAGATGAATCAAATTCAAATTGGATAGTTATTCAAACAATAATACCAGCTTCTGATGGAGGTTTTTACATTAGAGAAGCTGGTATTTTTGATGAAGATGGAGATCTTTTTGCTGTAAGTAAAGTATCTGAGACATACAAACCAATGATTTCAGAAGGAAGCTCGAAAGATGTGCAGATTAAGATATTATTAGAGGTGAGTAATCAAGATAGTATAACACTTAGGGTAGATTCTAATGTTGTAGTTGCAACGAAGAATGACATAGAAGTACTTGGATTTGAAATACAAAGTGTTAATAATCAATTGTTAGAAAAAGCAAATACAGTAAGTCCAACATTTTCGGGTATACCAACAGCACCAACGGCAGCATTTGGAACAAATGACACACAAATAGCAACAACGGCGTTTGTAAATAATGTATTGGCTGGCATGCCGTCAAATTTAGTTTTTAGTAATAGTGGAACATTAATGAGAGGCATTCAAGGGGCTATGGGGGAAAATAATTATTGGAGAATAGGAGGGTGCGGGACTGCTAGTGACGCCGGTTACCTAGAACTAGGAACAGCAGACGGTGGAAATGAGCCTATTTATGTAAGGCAATATGGTGGGACATTCTCATCAATAGTTAGAACGTTGACTCTTTTGGATGAGAGAGGTAATACATCAGTACCAGGTAATTTAGCAATTGGTGGGACTATTTCGTCTGTTGGCAATACATCAGTTGTAACAAATTTAAATGCTGACTTATTGGATGGAGTGGACGGCAGTGCTTACTATAGACATGTCGGGGATACAGTTTTAAATGCTAATCTTGATACTATAGAAATTCCTGGAACTTATAGAGTCAATGGGATATGTACTGGCATACCGTCAACTATAGGGGCTGATATTTGTCAGCATGCTATATTGTCAGTTATTAACATAGGAAACGGATTAGTAAGACAAGAATTAATTATTACTAATAACACTGCTTACGCAGGTTGGGCTAGTAATGTATTTGTAAGGTCGAGATCATTTTCGGCTGCTTGGGCGCCTTGGACTAGGCTTTCAACTACTTCACGATATGATTTATCTCTTTTAAATGGCTGGTCTATGAGTTATTTAAAGCCGAGAATATCAAGGAGTGGAGCTATTGCAACTCTAAACTTAAAGATTAAAGGGGGGACTATATCATCCGGAACAAATTTGTGTATTATTCCACAAGAGTACAGGCCGTCATCTGGCATTTATGTGCCAGTGACAGATATAAACGGGAATAAGCTGGGTTCTGTAGGAATTTATGAAACAGGTAATGTATCGTTAGTAACTTCATTATCAAGTTCAACACTAGATGCTCATATTACGGCCAGTTGGACTGTTGATGATTTATATTATATTTAGGAGAGGCTTATTCAATGTATATCAACATAAAGATAGTATTAAATGTAAAACTAGAAATTGTATTAAATAAAACGTGGATTACAGAAGATAAAAAGACAAAAATCTAGTATTTCAATTACAACAGTTATTGAATTATAGAGATATATAGTGTAGAGT
>JAEZKY010000374.1 GCA_023435985.1 Bacillota bacterium
TTCATCAGGCTATATACACATATTAATACCAATATAGTTGCTCCAAAATACAATACTTTCCAAAAGTACAGTTTTAATATCCAAATGTCGATTACAATGGTTAAAAGTTTAGTTAATAATAATGCTGTTTGAAAATCCAACAGTATTAGATCTACAAATATGGTATAATTATCTAACAATGATAGATTGCAGAGGAGTCTAAATTTGAACATAATAAATAAATTTGTATTGAGTATATGTATAGTATTTTTAATTAGCACTATTAACGGCTGCGAGTCAAGTAATAATAAGAAAGATATATATAATGGTATATATAACGATAATGAAAGAATTGTACAAGAAGCTGAAGAACACACCCATACAACATATAATATTAGTAGTCATTCTGATAATAATATAGAATTCCAATATGGTGGTTTTTCTGGTGTTGATACAGTTTGGATTTTAAAATCAACAGATGATGAGGAAATTACATTAGATTACGATTCAAAAGTTAACAGTGGTGATTTTAAGGTGATTTTGGTTAATCCAGAGAAAAAAATAGAAAATATATTAAAAGGAACAGACCAAGGAAACAAAACAATAAAGTTAACAAAAGGAGAGTATAGATTTAAGCTTGTAGGAAGTAATGCTAATGGAAAAGTAAAACTTTCAATTACTAAAAATAATAATGTTGATATAAAAAGGATATTAAAATAAATACAAACTTAATGATTTAATTATACCTATAGCAATGCTTTTTACTGTCTTTTTAGATGATAAAAAGACTACTTTTTCTAAAGATTCAGAAACATTAGCTTTAACTAATAAAAAATGTGGTTTAATATGGAGTATTTCGGGAGTATGTACATTGATATTTATTATAATATTTCCAATATTAAATCATTTTATAAGCATTATCTTATTACAATTTGAGTGTTTAATATTGGTTGTAGTATTTTCCACTGTAGAATATATTTAAAAAAGAAATTTTTATAAAAACCGATAAACAATGTTCTTAAGTTATGAATAACTAAAAGAAAATATAAAATTGTAAAATCGTATTATTCAATAGTTGGATTTACGATTTTTTTAATACGCCATTCTAAAAAGTTACGAACTATATAGATTGGAATGAAAGGGATGAAAAATATGTTAGCAATGATATTGTATAAAATTATTAGTCAAATATTGTGAAAGTTATGAGGATAACTGTGGCAATTGTATTTTTAGTGATAAGAGATCTAAATGTATGTGTATAGCAAACATACCAATTGAATGGGATAAGCCTAAAATAAAGTAGACAAATAAAAAAGAGAGCTTTCGCTCCCATGCAACCATATACTTATTATATTTGATTTTACAAGGATTATCAATATATTTAGGGAGGGCGAAGACGTGGATAAAGAGCTATTCAAGAAAATAGAAGGTGGGGATATATAGGTACTTTAAATATAAAAAGGAAATTTACAGTTTAAGAAGAAGAGCGGAACTATTAAAAAATCAAATAAAAGATATAGATAACAGTATCCAAAATGTTCATAAATATATTAATGTGGATCCATATCAAAATGGAGTAGGAATATCGGAGAAAGTTCAAACAAGCATGAATGGTACAAGTTATATAGAAAGTGAGATGGAAAAAGAGGTTACTAAACTTGAAAAAGAGCAAAGTAATAAGATAAAGAGTATGCATAAACTTGAGGTTAGAATAAGAGAGATGGAAAGTTATATACGAAGCATGGAAATTAATATAGAAATGCTTAATCAGGAAGATAAGTGTTTTTTGGAACTAAAATATAGAGATGAGAAAGAAGTGGCTGCAATAGCTGATAAGTTAAATATGGCTAGAGCTACAGCTTATAGAAAGAGAGAAGAGTTGGTGGAAAGTATATCTAAGTTTATGTATTTAATTAAATAATTATTTTAAACATATATAAATATGTGAAGAGCTGAAAAGTTCTTAATTAATAAAAAATAGCTTCCCATGATACTTTTAGGGAAGTTATTTTTAGTAGATAATGTTTTAGTATTACCAATCTGCTGAATAAGATCTGCTATATCCATCAATCATTGTTGCATGATGGCTTTTTGAATCCCAATAAAGTGTTATAGAAGAATCGGCAAGTTTGAAAAATTCATCTTCTGTGGATTTACCAGCAATGCCATCAACTTTTAAGCTATTTTTCTTTTGGAAAGATTTAAGGGCATCATTTGTATTGGAACCAAATTTACCATCTATGCTTATTTTATATCCTTGCCATTTTAAAAAGAATTGCAATTGCTCAACAGCAAGTCCAACATCTCCGGTTTGAACTATACCGCCAGAATCTATTAGGTCAAAAAGTCCTGGACCACCATCTACACCATAATTAAAATTTTCTTTTGGTTTTACAATAGCATTTTGACTAGGAGTTATATTTGTGCTTTGAATAGTTGGATTAGTAATTTTATTTGAATTGTTTGTATTCGTAGCAGCGAAAACTGGAGTCGAAGAAATAATAATAGTTGAAAGAATTCCTAGACTTAAGATTTTTAATTTTACATTTTTCATAAAATTACCTCCTATCAAAAAGCTTATAGAACAGGAGAAATAAAAAAGGCATTCATATAATACTTAAAATGTACAGATCATTCAAATATTCATGTAATGAAAAATTATTATTTGAATAAAAAAGGAATAAAATTCGAATAATTTATCAAAAAAACTGAGCTATAACAATATCATAGAAAACATCCAATCTTCCCTTTTCATAAAAGCTGCTTGTAGAAATATGAGTGGCTTTTGTTATATAATGTTATCATGAGAACAAATATTCTTATAAAGAGGAGAACTAAAAGATGAAATGTATTATTAAATATAAAGATGATAAAGAACATGAATGCTTTTGCGGACAATTAAAGGAATGCAGTAAATGTAGCTGTGGACATTTTAGAAAAGAAAATGAATGTGAAAAAGAAATAGGTGGTTATTGTACATGAAGAAGATGCGGACGTGCTGGAATGGAATAAAATAATTAAAAAGTATTTATATTTGCAGTCAGATTTTATTATTAAGCAACGTATATTATATTGATAAGACAAAAGCCCATGGCATGTATCCCCTATACAGTGTCATGGAAGTTATTATTCACTCACACAATACCCTAAACCCTTTTATACATAAATACCTTGTATAGTTTTAAACTATACAAGGTATTTTTAGTATAAAATTATGAAGAAATTTTATCGTAAATCTTAAGTTTTTATTAAGCCCGATTTTTTAGGGCTGAAAATGAAACGTAGTAATGTATATTATATTGAGTGTGTGAAAACCAATAATATTTACCCCTTATTATATAATTGGATATCACTCATATCATTTAACCCTTTTAATATAGAATACCCTGTAAAGTTGAAGTCCTAAGTTCACACTTGGGAGGTATGTAGACGATATGGGGTATTTTTATTATGCTTATAACTAGTGGGATAAAAAATAAATAAAGGCGAGGTGTGATAACCTCCTTTGGCATAGGTATAGTATTATTACTCTGCTGGTTTATTTTATATATTTCCATAATATATGGAATTTATATGTCTACTTTTGTATAATTGTATATATAAAGGGGGGAGAAATTAATGGAAGAGATAAATGTAAGAGATATACTAAATACATATAAAATGTTTAGTAAAAGGCAAAGCGAGATATTAGGGAACCTTGCTAAGAAGAAAGAAGTTTACTCATTTGCTGATTTACAGAGAGAGCTTCTGTATGATGTAGAAGCAAGAAAGTTATTACAAAAAATAAGACTTATTGTAAGTGGAGAATATGAAAAAGCAGGGATATCTAAACCTAAATCTAAGCCTGAATCAACTAAAAATAATGATATAAAAGAAATAGAATTGTATATGTAGAAAGTTATTTGAACTCTAGAAATAGGGTTCTTTTTTAATGCCCTAAAATAGCCTAAATTTTAAAATTCATAGAAAGGAGAGTTACACATGAATAGAAAGATAATAAAACTAAATATTAAATTTAACCAAGGAATAGTTGTGTGTGCTAGATCCCCTTCAGAATGTAAAAGCTGCAAAGAACATTGTGAACTAATGGATCTATCTTATGATCCATTTAGTAATAAAGATATAATGGAGTGTTTTAAAAATAGTGAAAGAAAAATGTAATTGAATATAATATTTAGAATATAATTTAAGTAATAAAACCAAAGGGGATATAAATATGAAACTTGACTTGGATAAGAAAGATTTAATTTCGCTAGTAAAAGGAACAGACCCTAATTTAAATGTAATGGGAGATCCCAAAATAAGAAGCCGTGGAAGTTACGGAGAAACTCATGGAAGATGGGACTGGAACTATAGAGCATTTGAAGGATGTTCGGAGCAAGAAATATATGAAGTATATCAGTTATGTAAAAATAGTTGGAAATAGAATAAAATTGAGCACTTATAAATATAGGTGCTTTTTTAGCGTAATAAAACTGAGGAGAAGATAACAGATATATAATTGAACATATAAATAAATCTGAAAATGAACTCATTGGTGAGTTGCTTAAGAAGTTTCCACGGTATGGCCTAGGTTATTTACAATATAGAATGTTAATTAAGAATATTAATTGAAAATTGAATAATACTATTTTTACAAAATATGTTATAATTAATGCAGAATAGTAAGTTAAGACGTCACAACTATAACATTGCAAAATAAGGAAAGTTTATAAGGGGAGATGGGTAATGTTTCTAAAGGGGAAATGAGCGTTACTCTTTATTAGGATATTTATTGTGTAATAAGTAGGTTTGAAAATATAGCCTTTGAAAAGAGGCAAAGAACTTAAGTACATTTTTAATGTTTAAGTATAAATATTTAGATATTGCATTTTACAAAAAACATATGATACTATTAATCTAGTTATATAAAGTAGATTCATTAAAAGGAATGAAAACAATGGATGCAGTAAAGATTTTTAAGGCACTAGGGAATGAAACTAGATTAAATATATTGTTATGGTTAAAAGATCCAAAGAAAAATTTTGATCCACAAATACATTTATCAATAATGGATGATTTTCAAGGTGGTGTGTGTGTAGGCTCCATAAGAAAGACAGCTGGATTAAGTCAATCAACTATATCTGGATTTTTATCAATATTAGAAGAAGCGCAGCTCATAGAATCGCGAAATATTGGTCAATATACATATTACCGAAGAAACGAAAAAACCTTAAAGGAAATATCTAAATGGATTAAAATTGAGTTAGAAGAATAAAATAAGAGTAATAAATAAATTCGCAGAATTTGCTGGAATTTTATTTATTACTCTTTTTGATTTTTATTGCATTAAAAGTCTGTATGTGTTAATCTGTATTTGGCGATTTAATTAATCGGTATTTATAGATTAATTAGAATATTAAATATAGATTTGAATAAAGTAAGATAGAGTTGAATTTTTGGAAAAGTTATTCATAAAAAGACTATTACAAAACTTTCATGAGCTGCATTTTAAATTGTAATTTAGTATAGATAAATTTTCACAATTAACTTATACAAGTTAATTTATTCAAAGTTGTTTAACTATAATAAGTATTAAAATAAACCAAAAAGGGAGACGTGATAAAAATGTCACATGTACTTAAAAGCTTAGAAAACTGTAAATTAAAATTAAACAATAGATTGGTGTTTCCGCCAATGGCAACTGCAAAATCAGAAAATGGAATGGTGAATCAGGACTTATTAGATTATTATGATGAAAAATCTAAAGGTGGTTATATGTCTTTAATTATTATAGAACATAGTTATATAGCATCTCAAGGTAAAGCACATAAAGGGCAGCTTTCTATAGCAGAGAATTGTAATATGGAAGACTTAAAAAAATTAGCTGAGGTTATTCATAAAAATGGTTCTAAAGCAATAATGCAAATTAACCACGCAGGAAGCGCAAGCAATATAGAGACTACAGGTTATGAGAATGTAGGTCCTTCAGCTATAATTAATCCACGTGTAAAGACAGATATTCCTAAAGAACTTAATAAGGAAGAGATAAAAGAAATAATTGAAGCTTTTAAAGTAGCAGCTAAACGTGTAAAAGATGCAGGTTTTGATGGAGTAGAAATACACTCTGCTCATGCATATCTTCTAAATCAATTTTATTCTCCGCTAACAAACAAGAGAACTGATGAATATGGAGGCGATGTATTAGGCAGAATAAAAATTCATTTAGAAGTAATAAAAGCTGTAAAAGAAGCTGTAGGCAGTTATTTCCCAATTCTTCTTAGACTTGGAGCTTGTGATTATATGGAAGGCGGAACAACAATAGAGGATAGTAAAATAGCAGCCTTAGAATTCCAAAAAGCCGGAATAGATATATTAGATATATCAGGAGGATTTTGCGGTTATATTGCTCCAGGCAAAGACGATGAGCAAGGATATTTTTCTGAAATTACAGAAGCAATTAAGGAAGTTGTATCAATTCCAGTTATACTAACAGGTGGAATAACAGAAGTAGAAGCTGCAGAGAAATTAATTTCTTCAGGCAAAGCTGACCTTATAGGAGTAGGAAGAGCAGCTTTTAAGGATTCAATGTGGGCAAAAAATGCTATTGAAAGTATTAAATAGACATAGTTCAGATGAGATTTATGTAATGAGATTAATAAATACTTTCGATTTAGATGCTGCTGATGAAACATTAGATTTCGCTATATACTTGTGTAATAAATGCAAGAAATAGACTATTTATATTGAATAGCACATTATTCTTAAATTATAAATCAATAAAATAAATAACGTATTGTAAAATCGCATTATTCAAGAAATTGAATTTGCGATTTTTTTTAATACGCAATTTTAAAATTTCATTTGTTGAAAAAATGATAAAAAATAAATTCAAGTTTATCCTAGGAAATAATTAAGTCACCATCACCAACAACTACTATTATATAGTCATCTTGAAGGGGCTTTAAATTGTATTTTTTTGATTGGGGTTTTAAGCGTATAGCTTCAATAAAATTTGGTTTAGAATCAAAAACAAGTATATAAACACGTTCATTAAAAGAATTATTTTGAACAGTAT
This sequence comes from Bacillota bacterium, assembly GCA_023435985.1. GTDB lineage: Bacteria > Bacillota > Clostridia > Clostridiales > Clostridiaceae > Clostridium. The sequence continues at coordinate 7,037 of JAEZKY010000374.1, forward strand.
ACATAGTATTACTAGATAAATTTAAGTCAGCTACCGTATAGATACCTTGTTTAATACCACGAATTTTAGCCATAGAAGGCACTGGAGTAATACCAAATGATAAAAATAAAAAAAATAAAAGTGAAAAAATAAATTTATTCATATTATATAGCCCCTTCCGACTCATCAAACGATAAAAATACTATTGAACGATATCCTTTAGGATATAATAACTTTAGCTTTACCAACTATAATTAGTAAGTATCCACTTTCAATGGGTTCTAAAATATACTCTCCTGATTGAGGCTCTAATTGTATAAGCTGCTGTACAATTTGATTAGAGTCAAAAATTATCACAAAAGCATATTCATTAGTAGAATCATTTTTTATAGTATGAGTAGTATTTTCAGATAAATTTAATTGGTTTGTTGTATAAATTCCCTGTTCATAAGATCTAGATTGAGCAATGGAGGGGAGTATAAGAATATTTAATAATAAAAATAAAAAAATTGAGAATATAATTACTGATTTTTTCATTAGCTTAACCCCCTTAAAAACTGTTTTATTAAGTATTTTTATTATGTGAAATTAAAAAATAAATATTCGAATGTAGAAAGTGAGGTAGAGCAATGAAATATAATGTTGTTTGAAAATTGAATAATGTGATATTTACAAAACATGCTATAATGTATTCATAATAATGCATTAAATTAATATTTGGTGTAAATAGAAACTTTGTGCAGAATATTCAGGAGGAATTATTTATGAAGGTAAAAGCTTATACATTAAATTCATTTGCAAAATGCATAGAGGGAGGAAATCCTGCTGGAGTTGTGCTTAATGCAGATGATTTTTCAGAAGATAGTATGAAAAAAATTGCGGGTATAATTGGTTTTAGTGAGACTGCATTTGTCATGAAATCAGAATTAGCAGACTTTAAAGTTAGGTTTTTTACACCGAATGAAGAGGTTGATATTTGTGGCCATGCCACGATAGGAACATTTAGTACACTATTAAGCAAAAGATTAATTAAACCTGGTAAGTACCTTCAAGAAACTAAAGCAGGAATTTTAAGTGTGGAGTTAAAAGAAGATTTTTCAATAATGATGAACCAAAATGCTCCAAGTTATCATCAAACAATATCTAAGGAAGAAATTGCAGATTCATTGAATATTACTATAAATGAAATGATTGAAGAACTACCAGTGCAAGTAGTATCTACAGGCCTTAGGGATATACTTATACCAATTAAGAATATAGATATGGTTAATGCAATAAAGCCAAATTTTGAAAAAGTGTCAGAAATCAGCAGCAAATATAATACGATTGGCTATCATATTTTTACTCTTGAATCACTTAATGATTCAAATGCCTACTGTAGGAATTTTGCGCCACTCTATGGAATACCTGAAGAATCTGCAACTGGTACATCTAATGGTGCTCTTGCATGCTATCTATTTAAATATGATAAAGTTAAATCTGACAATGCTAATCATATAATTATTGAACAAGGTTATTCAATGGAAAAGCCTTCAGAAATAATTGTTTCTTTAAGAACTGAAGGCGAAGATGTTATTGAAGTCAAGGTCGGCGGAAAAGCATTAAATTTATCAGAGATAGAGGTTCAAATATAGTATATAACCCAAAGATTACTAACAAAGCACAATAATATAAATACAATAATTTTATATTATATGGATATGTATAAAATGTGAATTAATAAAAAGTAAAAAATAGATTAAAAGGTTACATTATTCATGAATGAGAGTGTGATTTTTTTCTACGTAATTATAATAAATCAAGTAGTAGTTTAAGATTTACGCAAAACATAATAAAGAGTAACACATCAAAATTGGAAATGAGCGTTACTCTTTATCATTATATTTATTTAATGGACAAGTATTTATGAAAAAATTATAATAAATTTTATAAGTTTATTATAATTAGGTAATTGTTTGTATTAAGTAGAATGCCAAGTGCGGCCAATATTTGTAGAAATAATAGTGATTGAAGATCCATATACAACAAAGTTGTCGTTAGCTAATACAATTCCAGTGAGATTTTTAGAAGTACCCGAAGGTTTCGAATGCCAAGTTAATCCGTTATCTCTAGAAATAAGAATAGTACCAAAGGATCCAACTGCAATAAATATATCATTTCCAAAGGTAATTGAATTAAGATCGTTAGAAGTACCTGCAGTTTTTGAATGCCAAGTTTGACCGATATCTCTAGAAACAAGAATAGTACCGGAGGAGCCAACTGCGATAAAGGTATTATTTCCAAAGACAATTGAATTAAGATCGTTAGAAGTGCCTGAAGTTTTTGGATGCCAAGTTAAGCCATTATCTCTAGAAACAAGAATAGAACCAGAAGATCCGGCCATAACAATAGCGTTGTTTCCCATGTCAGAACAATTAATTAGCATATTTTCGTTAGCCTGGCGGTTGGAAGAAGATTTATTTGAAAAGGACACTTAATATATACCTCCCATAATTATTAATAATAAATAACTTATAAAGTATTATATTTAATAAGTATTAAATGATATACATCTAGTTAAAGTTAATAAAATGGTCAGCTATTATGGAAAAAAATCTGTTGGAGCTGCTAATCCTGAGCCACAAGATATAAAAGTTACTCAAGATGGTAGTCATATAAATATGAGAGAACAGTTAAAATAGACTGTTCTTTTATTATTACCCATTTAAAGGTAGAGATATAAAAGAATGTTTTAAGAATAATGCAAACAAAAGGTAAAAATTACTGTTAGAATATCATAAATAGATATATAATAGTGAACGAGGTGACACGATGGGATATAAAAAAAGGCAGACTAGTTCACAAATAAATAGAGCTAAAAAATCTAGTGATAGACCGTTTAATACACATATGAAATTCATGTATGCTGGAATTATATGTTTAATTATTGGATTTAAATTTCACCAATTCTTTTTAATGACAGGGATGTTGGAATTATGCGGGTTAATACTTATGTTTAGGAATTGGAAAAGAATAAATGCTGAATATGAACAAGGAAAAAAAGTTAAGAAAAAGTAAAGTACTTACAAATGTAAGTACTATTTTTATATCTAAAAATAAGAAAAAGGTAGGTGGCGACAATGAGATATTGCTAGACAGAGAAATCCTGAATGGAATACAAACAGCAAGAAAAATTTAATGTAAGTGAGGTAGATATATGAGTTGTAAATGTGCAAGTTGGAATTCGGATAAAGGTAATGTTTGTAGTGTAACAGGAGACGGATGCATATTTATGATTCCAAATAGTAAAGTCTGTGATGAAATGTATGGAGAAGGGCCAGATGTAGTAAATGAAGAAGAATATGTAATTTTAGAAGTTACAATAATAAAAGTAAATGATGAGGAAGTTGAGGAAACAGATGATTTCCCTAGTCATTATACAGATGAGAACATAAATGAAGTTTTATGGGATAGGTACACAGATAAATATGGTGAGCTTAAAGAAATGAAATGGAAACAAATTTAGTATATAAGCTGTAGATTATTTGTAGTAAACAATAAAATTGTTCTCTTTTTAAATTTTTAAAACACGAATAAGTCATATTTAAATTTCAAACAATAATTATAAAAAATAATTAACGTTTTAAGGAGATTTTTACTTATGAAAAAAATATTCACTTTAATTGTTATTACAGGTCTTATTGCAATAATTGGATGTGATACGAATAGTAGTAAAATTACAACAACCAATATTGCACCAGCAAAGGATAGATTAC
>JAEZKY010000376.1 GCA_023435985.1 Bacillota bacterium
GAATAATCCTTAATAGTAGCTCCATATAGATGTTCTCCAATAATAGACACCTTAGAAGCAGCATTAGAATCATTAAGAGTTGAATCTGACATAGAAGTACTATAATTACAAGATTCAGGCATAATTATTTTAGTAGTACCAGAAATTGTAGACCCATTGTTTTTTAGAAAATCGCGAAATTGATCTGCTGTCCAAGTACATCCTTCATAATCCGGATCATAATCCGGTTCATTTTGAAGAGATATTGCATACAAAGGTGCTCCATTATTAGCAAAATAAGTTGCAAAAGCTTTTAGGTAAGCTGCGTAATCAGCATAAGAAGAAGTCTTTAGTGAACCATGAATAGTTGAATTATTAGTCTTCATTGAAGCTGGTGGTGTCCATGGAGTTGCAAAAACAATAGCACCTCTTGAAACTGCTTTTTTTGCATTTGAAAGTTCATCTGCCCATGCACTATAATCTCCATTCTTCCAATTTTCATTTGGAGCAATACGTACTCTTAAAATACTGAGTCCAGCAGTATTATAAAGAGTATTCATATAAGAATCGCTAAGTGCTCCGCACCATACACTAGCTGCACCAAATCCTCGAATAAGCTGCTGTTTAGATGATAAGTTTATTGTATCACTAGCAGCTGCTGCCGCATTAGCTGGCATAGAAATTCCTGCAAATGGTAAGCATGTTATGGAAAGTGTCAATAAAGATAATAATATTTTTTTTACTTTCTTATTCATTTTAATCTCTCCTTTATCTATATAATTTTTTGAATTTATTTAGCATACTTTTCTCATTAAAAATTTTTTATAGTAAATTTAAAGAAAATGTTATATTTCATCATATTGAAGCTTATTATGAATTAAATTTCCACCAATTAAAGTTAAATAAATAACCGCTTCCTCCAGTAAATTTAAGATATAAATCATGTACTCCTTTTGCACCGTTTACATTGCAAGACTTAGTAACCCAAGTTTGCCAGTCTCCAGTTCCTTGAACATTACAAGTTCCAATCAAAGTTCCTGCTTGGCTATCAAGGCGAAGCTCAATATTCCCACCATTAGCTGCTGAAGCTACTCTTGCATCAAAGGATGCTGCACCAGAGCCAAAATCTACGTCCTTTACCTTTATCCAGTCACCATTTTCGATATATCCAACATCCATTCCGCCTTCACTACACTTCTCTGTTTCAATACCTGATTCCCAGCAAATTGTTTCAGCTTCATTTTTAACATATGGATTTAGTTTGGTTACACTAGGCACACCTGTTGTAGTCATATTTATTGTTGGAAATGTTCCATCAGCATTATATTTAAATTTTTCTACACATACAGAGCGTGTGTAACCACTGCCTCCAGGTAAGGCACCATTATGATAAAAGAAATATGAATTTCCTTTAAAATCAATCACTCCTGGATGATTTGTAAAACTGCCACCTTGAGTAGGCATAATTACCCCTCTATAAGTCCATGGACCAGTGGGATTAGTGCTTGTGGAATAACAAATATATTCTGGTATACCTCCAGCTGCATAAACTAAGTAATATAATCCATTTTCTTTATAAAACCATGGACCTTCTTCATATAGAGTTGGTCTGCTTGGATTATTTGCACGTGTCCCAAAACCTGCTGTAGTTAAAGGCACCTGTTCAATTTTTCCAGAGTAAGAAATCATGTCTTGATTTAATTTTACATAAAAGAGATTTGGATTTCCCCAGTATAAATATGCCTGTCCATCATCATCAATAAATACCGTTGGATCAATATCACCAGTACCAGTAGATGCTAACGGATGTCCAAGAGCATCAGTAAATGGCCCTGTTGGGCTATTCGATACTCCAACCCCTATTGCCATACCACCATTTTTTTGTTGTACAGGTACATAGTAATAAAATTTGCCATTTCTGGCTATGCATTGGCCAGCCCATGCATCTCCTTTTGCCCAGCTAAAAGTAGTATAAGCCATTGGCGAGCCGCAATCTACCCAGTTTACCATGTCAGTTGAAGAGTAGCATCTCCATTCATTCATATTGTATGTTTTTGAACCATCTTCATCATGTCCAGTATATACATAACAAGTACCGTTATACACCATAGGAGCAGGATCAGCTGTATAAATACTTTGCACAATTGGATTATCTGCATAAGCTGCTACTGGAAACAGCATAGTCAAAATACATGAAAGAGCTGCTATATTATATATTTTTTTCATAAAATCAACCCCAATTACAATTATTTTTTGTTTAAAACACAGCTTACTGTAAATTATTTATTGTACATCAGTAATCATTTCCAATTCACCTTAATTAGTAAATTGCCAATAATCCATATTAAATAAGTTGCTAGTACTATTTCCAGTAAACTTAAAGAAAATGTTATGAACACCACTAACACTATTTACATTACAAGACACTTCTTTCCACTGTTGTGCTCCACCTGTAGTACTTATATTAAGGGTACCTATAAGAGTTCCATCTAAACTATCCAAATGTATTTCTATATTTCCACCCACTGTTGACGCAACATTTGCTTTAAAAGTTTTAGCACCTTGACCAAAATCAGCATTTGATACTGCAACCCAATCTCCATTGTTTATACTTGTAACATCAAGATTAATGCTGCTCACCATGCTTCCTGGTGCCTGACTTTGCTCTGTTGAAATACCGCCATTCCATCCAATAGTTTCAGCTTCCGTCCTCTTATATGGATTAAGATTTGCAACTTGTGACACTCCCTTCATATCTGCTTGCACACTCTGTATAAGTCCATTTCCATCATATTGGAGTTTATTGATATGAGGAGAACGATATCCTTTTGTAATTCCCATAGCTTTTCCAAGAGTTTGCGCATGATATGTTACATACCATTGGTTATTAAATTGAAAAACAGCATGATGGTTATTTCCACCTACTCCAAAAAAAGTTCCTGGATTTTTAAGAAAAGTACCTTTATAAGTAAATGGTCCCATAGGATTATCACTTACCATATAAGCAATTTCCCCTTGAGGTGGAGTTCCTGTTGGATGTGTACCTGAAAAATTGGAACAATATGAATAATAGTATTTACCATTATATTTGTGTATACCTGAATCTTCGAACATAAATGGAGCATCTATCATTGCTGCACTTCCATCTGTATGAATCATATCACTATTTAGTTTTATAACTCTGCTTGTTTGCGGATTTGCAATTTGATTCTGAGTTGGATTGTCTCCTCCTGGTATTCCTCCACCGAAATATATATAACCAGCTCCATTATCATCAACTAATACTGCTGGATCAAAAAGCCATACAACACCATTAGCTCCAGGAGTGCTGCTTGTAATCATAGCTTTTCCAAGAGGGTCTGTCCATGGTCCAATCGGACTATCTGCTGTAAGAACACCAATACCCGATCCATTGTTAGCAAAATAAAGAAAAAACTTATCCTTGCCATTTATAACTTTGTGTGTAACTGTTGGTGCCCAAGAATTAGTTGCCCATTTTGCTATTCCACTTGCCCCTGCGACTGGAATCTCACCATAATCAGTCCAATTTACCATATCATCAGATGAAATAACCGTTATTTTATTTATTTTACTATAGCTAATATCAGAAACATTTCCACTATTATCATATTGAAGGTAATCATTCGTCATGTAAATGTATACTCTGCCGTTATAAACCATGGCAAATGGATCTGCTCCAAACTTATGAGAAATAAGTGGATTAGAATATCCAGGGATTTTTGCAAGGGCACTTGTGCTAGCAGTTGACACTGCCTGCTCTGTGGTACTTGATATTGGCAATTCTTTATCTGTACTTGCACTTGCTATAGTTGTATTCAGCGTAGGTACAAACAATACTGTAGAAGTTAATAGAAGTGTAGTTAATTTTTTAAGCATATTTATAATTTCCCTCCTTACACAAGATAATATTTTCCATTCATTTACAATAACATTTCATCTTAATATAAAATCACCTCCAATCCTAACTTACATTCTCACACTACAAATTTCATTCATAGTGTTTTATTACTGTTTACCCTTTAATTTTTTATTTCCTTTTATTAGAAAATACTATAAAAATATTCAGCAAACAATATTTTTTCCTATGTTACATAATAAGCTCCCGAAATAAATAAAATCCCTTTTATAAACGTTTACGCAAATATGTCATGTTTTCATGCACAACCACTTGTCCTCATGTTTTCAGCATTATATGATAAAGAAAAATCAAAATTATTTATGAGGTGATATTTATGTTAAAGCTCAAAATTATTAAAATGTGTACTGTAGTTTTATCATTAGGTCTTTTGTTCTCATTTACTGTTTCACAAAATGCCAATGCCGCAATGTCTCATGGCAAATTTTGTGGAAATATCATGAGCACTTATGTTCCATCAGATTTTGATACTTATTGGAATCAAGTTACACCAGAAAATGCAACTAAATGGGGTAGTGTTGAATCTAGTCGTGATAACATGAATTGGAGCAATGCAGACCTTATTTACAATCATGCTAAAAGTAAAGGTTACCCATTCAAATTTCACAACCTAGTATGGGGAAGCCAAGAACCTTCCTGGATTTCTGGACTTTCAGCCGCTGATCAAAAAGCTGAAGTACAAGAATGGATCCAAAGTGCTGGTAAGAAGTATCCAAATGCAGATTTTGTTGATGTTGTAAATGAACCTTTGCACACACAGCCTTCTTATAAAAATGCAATAGGTGGAACTGGATCTACAGGCTGGGATTGGATTGTATGGTCATTCCAGCAGGCAAGACAAGCTTTTCCAAATTCAAAATTGCTTATTAATGAATATGGAATAATAAGTGATACAAATGCAGCCAATAATTATGTTAAAATCATAAATATCTTAAAAAGCAAAGGTCTTATAGATGGAATTGGAATACAATGCCATCAATTTAATATGGATAATGTATCAGTAGGAACCATGAACTCCGTTTTAAACACTTTATCTTCAACCGGACTTCCAATATATGTATCAGAACTTGATATGACTGGTGATGATGCTACACAGCTTGCAAGATATAAAGAAAAATTTCCAGTCCTATGGGAGAATCCAAATGTTAAGGGAGTAACATTATGGGGATATAAACAAGGAGAGACTTGGGTAAGTAACACACACTTAATTACATCTTCCGGTCAGGAACGTCCTGCCCTTACATGGTTAAAATCATATCTATCAACTCATTAAAAAACAGGAAATTTGCCTCCTTATTTTAAGTCTAAATATAAAAACAAAAAGCACAGTGCTAAATGTTAATTCAGCTCTGTGCTTTTTTGATTTATTATACATATTTTTATTAAAGTTAAATAAAATATTTTTTAATGTCTAGGAAATACTATAATAGAATTAGAATTTCTTTTTAATAAAAGGAGAAAAATTATGAATGAAGTAATCCAAAATATTATCACAAGAAGAAGCATAAGATCCTATAATGAAGATCAAATCTCTGATGCAGATTTAAATACCATCTTAGAAGCAGCGCAATTTGCTCCTAGTGGTATGAGTAAACAAAACTGGCATTTCACCGCAGTTCAAAATAAAGAAAAGATTGAAAAACTAGTTTCTGCAATAAAAGAAGCTATGGAAAACTCTCCTATAGAACAATTTAAAAAAATGGCTGGTAATCCTAATTTTAATCCGTTTTATAATGCTCCTACTTTAGTAATAACAGCTTATGATAAAAACCTCCCTACAAAAGAATCTGATTGTGCTGTAGCACTTCAAAATATGCTACTAGCTGCTCATTCACTTAATATTGGATCATGCTGGATACATATACTAGCTCTCACCGGAGATGATCCTAAGGTTAGAGAAATACTTACAGGATTAGGTATTCCTGAAGATTATGCAGTGTTTGGTACGGCTATTTTAGGCTTCAACAGTAAGGAAGAGCCAAAAGCTACTCCTAGAAAAGATGGAACTATTAATATTGTAAAGTAAAGTTAAAATGCTGGTAATAAAGCTGTTATTGCTTACTGCCAGCATTAATTATTAGGCTTAGTAAATAATGAACTTATTAATGGTACTAAATATTTTCTCTTCAATTTCTTTATCTTCTCTAGCTCTTTCAAAGATTATTGCTAAGCTGTTTCTATTATATAATTCATAATAATTTACTTTTAAATATCTATCTACCGCATCTATTAAATTCTTTTCATCTATTTCTGAATCTATTTCAAGCCCATAATCTAATGGCATTTTATATAATTCTTCTTTTGAAACTACTACCATATATAATTCTCTCCCTTTATTTTATAATTTATCTTCATCATATTTCTATCTCAAGTGTTTACATGAGCAGCGCACATGCGAACTTATGTTTGTATATATAATACTACTATTAAATTATTTTGTAAATATAAACACGAAAACTAACAAGTAACTTTATATATTAATTATATTTTAACCTTAAATTCAGACATAACAAATTTAAAAAATGCAGCCAAGTAAATGGCTGCATCTGTATTAAAAAAAAGATTATGAGGACATCAACCTTAATAAGTTATAAGGGGTATGTTGATGTCCCTTTCAATATAACATAATACGACAAATTAATCCATAGCATTTTTATTGTTCTTATACGTTTTAAAATATAATTAACAAATAGTTTAAATTTTGTTAACAACAAGACTTAAAATGGGCATATAAGTAATTTACCGTAATATAACTGAACTACTTTATTTTTCTGCATTTAGTTTCTCACATATATCCCGCAGCCTTTCAAAAATTTCTTTGTTGGAAGCCATAAGATTTTCAGAGATCTTACCACCATTTTTGGATAATGAAACTCTAAAAAAGTGTATTGTACTTTTTATGTCTTTTGCTTTAAAAGTAACTAAGCTCATTAAAACATCAAAATCAGCATCGTCCGGGAACTTGGATACAGCTTCAGAATATGCTCTAAAAGCCATACCTAATATGTACGATGTTTCCATCCCAGAATTGTCCATATTTAAATAAATACTCAACCATTGCTTGTAACCCTCGCAGGCACGCTCCGGCCAAATAGATCCATCACTGTTTTTCATTGCTTCAAAAAAATACCCTTCAGCTTCATTGTATCGCCCTTCAAACATCAATGCTTCAGCCGCAAAAAGTTTAAGCTTTGCGGAGTCCGGAGATTTTTCAAGAGCTTTTTTAGCAATCTCAAAATTCCGCCTGCCCTTTACTTCTTTACTGTTGTCCTCAGACCATATGTAACCTGTATGATATATTGCTGGCGTATCTTCTATTGGATAGACCTTTAAATAACCACCTGACAAAGGCACGGCTTGCAGCTGCTCATGCAACACTCCAACATAGCGTAAGTATGGAACATTCCTAAATATACGTACTTGCCTTGAAACGTTATTATCTGCTAAATTTACCCATGGGGTTTCAACGACATTATAATATCTTTTCTTATCTTTTTCAGTAACATAATTTTCGTCAATTTTTTCAATAAGTGGTCGCAGAAGCTGTACATCTTCATCTTTAAAATATTCGTCCGCATCAAGGAAAAATATCCAGTCACCAGTACACTTTGATATAGCAAAATTTCTAGCAGCAGAAAAATCATCTATCCATTGAAAATGTACGACTTTTGCTCCTAGTTTTTCTGCAATAGCCACCGTATTATCGCTTGAACCGGTATCGACTACTATCTGCTCATCAAAAATATCTTTTCCCCAACTTAAAGCGCGCGGTAAATTTAGTTCCTCATTTTTCACTATTAAACATTGTGTAAACTTCAACATATATCTTCTCCCATCTAATTAGGATAATCTTAATCTATACGACATAAAAATATTATAGTCTGCATCCATAGGAAAGTAAATAAATAGTATTACTGTTAGTTTTACAGATGTTTTTTGATATACAATTAGTCATATTATTAAGCAAAAAATAAAAGACCAGCTAATTATAAGTTTATTTCATAGCTAGTCTTCCTTATTTGTATATGAAAGAGTCTCACTTCATACCCTGAAACATGTGCTCATCATCAATTGGATTTTCCTTAGCCATAAAGCTTTCCGGACTTATACAATAAACTGAAACAGGCATATTATCAAAAGCTGATTTATATTTTTCAACAAATTGTTTAGCCATAGGGAGTCTAAATAAATTGGGTGTGAATTTTTCCACTAACTTTGATAGCACCTGAGTTTTTTCATCTAAATCTTTAACTAAAGCCACCTTTCCAATAATAACAATACTAAAATATGAAGTGTCACATTTACATGGAATAGACTCTACAACCGTTCCAAATTCTTCAAAAACAGTAAAGCATACAGATGGTTTTGCTTCCATAAGCCTGTTCTTTTTCCCTGTTCCCATTCCATGTATATAAATCTTTTCATTTAAATATATATAATTTACAGGTACTGCATATGGTTTTCCTTCTTCATCGCACATACTCAAGATACCGACTCTTGTTTCCCTCATAAAGTTATTAATTTTGTTTTTATCCTCACAAATTCTTTGAGTATATCTTATTGTTTCCATTATAATTACTCCTTTTTAATGGATTTTCATAGGAAATCGCTGCATAATTAACTTTAATTCTTATGCTTACTTGATTTACAGTGCAGATTCCCCTATCTCACCTGTTCTAATTCTATAAACTTCGCCAATTGGGAGTACAAATATCTTTCCATCTCCAGGATTTCCAGTTGAATTTATTTCCATTATGGTATCTATAACTTTTTTCACATCACTATCTTGAACTACTAATATAATTAAGCGTTTAGGAACTAGCCTATGTCCTTCAGAGCTTGCTTCATAAAGTTCTGGAATCTCTCTAGCTGCCTCAATAGGTGTCATTGCAAGCTTAAAATCTACTTTCTTCTTTCCCCTGCCTAAAACGTCTCTGCAAGTCATTGACGGAAATCCTGCTTTTAAGAGAGCGTTTTTAGTTTTACTTATCTCTTTTACACGGATAATTGCCATTACTTCTTTCACAAAGCTTCACCTTCCTTATAAACATTTACTGTTAGAGCTGATTGTGTATGCTTCTTTAACAGGGCTCACAAAAATTTTCCCATCACCAAATGCACCTTTTTCACCTGTTTTAGCTATTTTCATAATAATATTAATTATCTTTTCCTTATCTTCATCACTAGCAATGATTAGCAGCATTTCTTTGGGAATTTCATCGTAAAGAACATCTCCATAAATAAATCCTTTTTGCTGACCTCTCCCTACCACATTAATCTTGGTGACAGATGGAAAACCTGCTAAATTTAATTCTTGCACTACATCTGTTAATTTCTCACCTCTGATAATTGCTCTTATCATTAACATAAATAACTCACACTGCCTCCAGTTACAATATCTAATTTAATAATTTGATTTAGCTTAAAAAATGTATATTTTCTGTGCTACTCCTCTTTAATCTCATTAATTTTTTGTGGGACTATCTATTTCATCAATCATATACTTTATTTTGCCGCATATAGAGAGAATCTGATCTACATCGAATAAATCTGGAATTCTGGAAAATGGATTATCAACTGAACAAATATTATAAAGCACATCAAAATTTCGTATTTCTTTATTTAGTTCTTCTGGAAAATCAGTTACTAATTCTACAGAATCCATAAGTGACCCATAGTTATGATTTCTAGCCTCTATGCCATACCTGTTCCCAAAAGCTATCAGATATCTCTCAAGTGCAATAGATGCAACATTAAATATTACACTTGGGTATTGGCCTTCCTGCAGAAATTGTTCCGCTCTTTTATAATATGCATTTGCATCTTTGTAGTTTTCTTCAAACGTCTTAAAATCCATTTCATCAATCCTAATTTTGATCATAATCCTTACCCTCTTTATAGTTTATTCTATTAAAATTTCATATCTATTGTATTAAATTTATGAACCTTAGACTAAGCAAATTTGCTAAATCAAACTCTAATTTAACAATATAGTTAGAACTACGAGTTAAAAGTTTAAATAAATTCCTTGGTAACAAACTAAGGTTTCTATTTTTTTAAACTCTTAGCTCATAATTTTTAACTCTTAACTAATTTAGGCACAATCAAAAAATGAAAAACATCCATTTCAGCTTTGGGCCTGTTATTTATTCTCATGTATCTTAGCTACCACATGTTTAGAATCCATTCTTTATTCTTCTTATATTCCATATCTGTAAATAAAGTGTTTGCCATTAATTCTGCAAATCTCATTGCCCCTTTATATCCAACTATTGGATCTCTATACATTCCTGCACGATCATATACAGGGAACCCAACTCTTACCATTGGAATATTATACTCCATGCCAATGAACCTGCCTTTTGAATGTCCTAGAATTAAATCTAATTCTAGCCCTTCATTTTTTATTCTATTCTCTAATTCCCAAAAGTCCGCATTGGTTACTATTTCCATTTTGTGTTTTACATTCTTTTTAAGTTCCTCAATTCTTGGATCTTTTACATAACCAGTATTGTCATCACCCAATAAAAGCAGTACTGGTTTCATTTCTAAGTCAATACAGAATTCAGCTAGTGAAATAACTAAATCTGGACTTCCGTAAATAGCTACCTTCTTATCTGCTAAGAACATATGCGTAAGATCTTGTATTGCATCAAGTGCAATTCCACGTTCGTAAGCTAAAGGTTTTGGAATTTCTTTTCCTGTTATTTCTTTTAATGTTTGTAAAAATAAATCCGTATTGCGTATTCCTATAGGTGTTGGCCCAATTGTAGCAGGAACTTGGAATTTATCCTCTAAGTATTCAGCTGCTTTTGCTCCTTCATATTTATTAAGAGCTATAGTTGCCATAGCATTAGCAGTGTCAGTTAAATCCTCTATAGTAGTCTCTCCATGTGAAACTGTATGTTCTGCTGGCATTAGTGGTGAATCAAAGCTCTCTATTTCAAATAGAACGGTCGCATCTATATTCATTTCTGCTAAAAGATGCTTAAGTTCTGTAACATCCCCAGGGTTTACCCATCCAGTAATAAGATTTAACTTTCCATTTGGCTCGCCCTTTTTAGCAAAATGTTTTACAAAAGCTTCAACTGCTACATCATATCCACTTATTTGACTACCTTTAAAACTAGGTGTATGAATTGGAATCAAGTGAACTTCTCTATCTGGATATTTTTCTTTTAATAATCCAGCATTAAGTTTTCTTACTACACCATCGATATCATCCCCAATAACTTCTGTAGAACAAGTAGATATAATAGGGATAACCTTAACATCTGGATATCTCATTAAAAGTACATCAACTCCTTGTTCAACTCTGTTAAGAGCACCAAATACCGCTCCATCTTCATGTAAAGAGGAAGATGCAAGCTCAAAACTTTCTTTAAAGTGTTGTGAAAATATCAACCTAACAAACATAACGCATCCTTGTCCACCATGAACTAATCCTATACAGCCTTTAACTCCAATGCTAACAAATTGAGCTCCTGCTGGCTGGCACGTGAATATAGGATTAATTATACCAGCACGATCCTTTACTTTTACTTCACAAGACATTTTACCTCACTCCTTTCTAATAACGCGGGTCAGTTAATTCTAAATTAAGCGATCCTTTTATAGTCAATAAATCCATACGATCTTTTACTTCTTGCATAAGTGTTGCTATTTCTTCCTTTTTCATATCTGAAAGCCATGAATATTTACTTTTAAAAGCATCTGCTAAACATACAGCATCCACCCAATAACATTTATCTTCTGCTGTATCCTTTGCAACAGGTTCATCACATAATAACTGTTTCGTTTTTAGTAATATATTTTCATTTTGCCGTTCTCTATCCCATGCACGAGAATGAAACTGCCATAAACAATTTTTCATAATATAGCCAATAAGTTGGTTTAATTTTTCTTTCTTTGGATCCTCCATTAAAATTGCCTCCTTTACACTGCATTTATGATTTCTTCTTTAACTTCCATATATGGATATGTTTTATTACGAAGCTCAGCAAGACAATCATATTTACCTGTATATTCTCTTAAAATTGGTGAAGTTACTATATCTTCACTCAAACTCACATCTGAAAGCATCTTTTGGGTTAAAAACCTATTTTCCTTTGATATTTCATCCTTAGAAATATCAAACATGGCAAGCTGATGCATAGGAGAATAAATCGCATTGTATATATCACGTGCAAATCTAACCCAGCCTTCAAAGCCTTTGTATGGACCATTATGATATGCGTGAGCATTTAAATATGGAACTCCAAGCTTTTTGACATATTCTCCAGGGCGTTTACCTGTAAATATAACATCTGGCTTCAGCATTCTTACTGCTTCTAACGATTCAAGTTCATTAGGATCATCTATTGCAAGAGCTCCTGCTTCACATCTTGAAATACCTTTTTCCATATCTCCCTGATGTCCAAACTTTGTATATACAGAAACAACTTCTACGCCCATTTCTTCATGGATTGCATGTGCCCAGTGCCAAAGCTTTGATCCACCTGGCCATAAACATACCTTTTTGCCTTTAAGCCTTTCTTTATACCAGTCTAATTCTACTCTCCAACGTGCAGTTTCCTCATCAATTATAGCTTGTGCTCTATCTTCTATTCCAAAAAATAAGCCTATTTTCCTAAGAGATGCAGATAATGCTTCAAAGCCAAATCCATCTATATCAAGACGTGGGATGCCATATCTTTGTCTAAGCTCATTACAGATATATTCCGCAGAACGTGCACATTCAAGAACATTCAAATGAGCTTTGTGCATTCCTCTTAAATCATCATAAGATCCATTACCTGTAAAGGTTGAAAGTACTTGTATCCCCATTCTCTTAAAATAGTCCTGCATTACTTCTTGGTCACCTTGAATATTATATTCGCCAACATAGTTTATAACGTAGTCGCTAGTGATTTTAGGTTCATAAGTTCCAACCTTTTGATTAATCCATCCAATATTAATTTTATGATGTCCACCTGATTGACTAGGCCCTGCAAACCCCGGAGAATTACAAACAAATATATCTACATCAGGCATTTCTTTCATAACTTGTCTAGCTATAGATTCAATATCATCTCCAATTAAAGCAGTACCACAAGTTTGGTAAATTGTCATTCTCTTTATATCTGGGAATGCTTTAAATGCTTCAATTATATTCTGCTTTAATAATTTTTCTGCTCCAAATACAATATTTTTTTCTTTTACATCTGTAGCAAAAGTATATTTAAGTTGGAAATTATCATTATCGCTTATATAGCGTTTTGTCTGCCATGTATCATAAGTACAGCCAACAGGACCATGACTCATATGAATAACGTCTTTCATTGGAGTTCCTATAACATGTTTAGCTCCACAATAGGCACATCCACGTTCTGAGATACTTCCCGGTATTGTATTAAGGTAACCAAGAGGAAGTGCGTCAGTTAAATCTTCACCTTCACCTTTTATAACTGCATGATCTCCTCTTTCTGGAATACATTCACTACATTTAAATAAATGCTTTGGCATAATTAGTTCCTCCTTTTTATTAAATTTAATTACTATGAAATTGACTAATCAGAAATACCGTACTTAACGACCATTGCTTCTAACTCGTCCATTTGTAATGGTTTTGGAATAACGAACATTTTATTTTCAATTATCTTACGTGCTAATTCTCCATATTCTTTTGCTTGATTACACTCAGCATCATATTCAACAACAGTTTTCTTATTAAATTCAGCTTTTTGAACAATATTGTCACGAGGCATGAAATGGATCATTTGAGTTCCTATTGCTGCTGTAAATTCTTCTAAGAATTCTCTTTCTCTATCAACCTTACGGCTGTTACAAATAATCCCTCCAAGTCTAACTCCACTTTGCTCTGCGTATTTAACTAGACCTTTACAAATATTATTCGCTGCATATATAGCCATCATTTCTCCTGAAGCTACTATATAAACTTCTTGTGCTTTACCATCACGGATAGGCATTGCAAATCCTCCACAAACAACATCACCAAGTACATCAAAAAATACAAAATCTAAATCAGGTGTATATGCTCCATTTTTCTCCATAAGATCAATTGCAGTAATAACTCCACGGCCTGCACATCCAACACCTGGCTCTGGGCCTCCAGATTCAACACACCTTATACCTTTGTATCCATTCTTTACAACTGCATCAACAGTGATTTTTTCTTCTCCTTCGTCTCTTAACATATCCATTAAGGTTTTTTGATTCATCCCTCCAAGGATAAGTCTAGTTGAATCAGCTTTAGGGTCACATCCATGTATAAATATATGTTTATCATAGTAGTATGCCATCGCTGCTGCTGTATTTTGTTGAGTAGTTGATTTACCTATTCCACCTTTACCGTAAATTGCGATTTTTCTTGTCATTTTAATCTTCTCCTTCCAAACTTTTAATAGTTAAATATACTTTTTAATATAGATTTACTTTTGAAAGAATTTATTGGCTTTAGCTTAATAATTTAAAACTAATTCGAAAAAATTGCTTTTTTATAAAATATAACAGGTAACTTTAATAAACCTGGTGCCACTAGGATTAATAAATTCCTCAAAGCTTTATGTTATATTCGTGGTATAGCATAAGGCCTTCTATTTTTCATTTCAAAGATTCAAATTATTGCACTATTGATTTATTGGTACCACTTAAGCTATCATAAAAATAGGTAGCCTTAATAAACCTGGCGCCACTAAAATAGTTAGTTTTTCTAAACTTCATCTTATATTCGTGATATAAAATAAAGTCATCTATTTCCTCTAATTCTTTAAAAGTAATTCTTTCTACACCATACACATCTCTCCTTTCACTATGTATTAATGGATAATTATTTATCCATTATATATATCAAGACTCTTATTGAGCCAAGATTGCATATAAGTTTTTATCAATATTCGTGGTATTCATAAAATACTTTAGCTGCAATAATAGTTTAAAGTCGAATTTCAATTTCCAATTTAATTACATGCATAAATCTGCTTTAAAATATCATAAAGAATATTTTAAATGTACAAAGGGGTATTATTGATTAATATCAATAATACCCCTTTGTATATAATGAATTTTTATTATATTTTCTCGTCTTCACTTCATCAATATTCTTTATAAAAAAATAAGAAAACAAAATAGTAAATTGATTAAATGAATAATACACCTTCGTATATAAACTAATATTATTATACATTACATTACATCAACTCTGTTTTATTTTCTGTTTCATCCGCTTTTGATAGTTTTTGTTTATTGTTATTAAATTTTATTATACCGTTAATAATTACATTGTCAATATTATTTTATAAAATATTCTATTTTGAAAATTTATTTTTTAATATTAAATTTTAGCAATAGTTTTATGATCATAATTTAAAATGAAAACATTTTTATTTGAAATAAATGTAATATATCGATTAATTTACAAAGATTTTACCCTAACAACATAACAAAATAAAAAAAATCTCTATTAAATTATTCTTTTTTTAAATCTTTAAAATTAATATTGCTTTTATATTATTATTATTCTATAATGTTCAAAATACAATTTATTTCTATTTTTGTTAACTTTAAATTTTATGGAGGTGATTATATATGAGTATGATTGCAGTTTTATTAAATGATTCTGAAGAAACCTGTAGCTGGCAGCATAATGGCATAGTCGCACTATTTCAAAACTCTAATGGAAAATGGATTAAAGTAAAAAGCATTCCCTATCTTATCCCTTTGGATGAATATGATTTAAATCTTATAAGAGATTACTATCTCCACTTATTATCTGAATTAGACGATTGCAAAATATTTGTAGCCAAAAAATTATCTGGATTTTTAATAAACCTTTTAGATTATAATAAACTAAATATATATGAATTAAATGGAAATCCAGTTGATTTTTTAGATTCAGTTTATATTTCCGAAGAAAGAAAAAAAGAACAAAAAATCTTTTTAGAGTCCCAGGTAATAGATTTATTTGCACCAAGAAAAATGGATGAACTAGGAAATTATAAACTTGATTTGTATAAGCTCTTGCACTCTGATTCAAAAGTCACATCTAAACAGATAATTATACCTTTTTTAAAAGAACGAAATATCCGTAACTTAGAAGTAGTTTGTGACCATATTCCAAAGTGGTTTGACCAACTATTAAAAGAAATTGGCTTTACCTATCTCATATCATCTCAAAAAGACGGATTAATCACTGTAAATATTTCTCCTGTTTTATAACTATATGTTTTTTTAAGTTTCTAGAATTACTTCTATATTAGGCACAATCAAAATCTTTTCACTTATGAAAAAAACACATATCTACATAAAATTCAATTGACCACTTAAATAAATTTCAAAATACTTATTATCTATAGATAATAATTAGTTATTATCTTTTAACTATCTTTACATTACTGTTAATAAGAATTTAAATTTATCCTTTACTATTCTTAGCATGAAATTTATTATACAGAAAGGAGATTTAAAGTTGATAAGCATAACCAAACTTTTATGCGATTCTAAAAATTATGGTGACAACTTAAGATATGTTGAGGGTGCCTCATCAGAAAAATTCGGGGTTAGTCCTGGAAAAGGTCCTGTCATCAGTTGGAATTGTACAAAAACCTGTAATTTAAGATGCAAGCACTGTTATGCAAGTTCAGATAATAAAAAATATAATGATGAGCTTACCTTAAGTGATTCCAAAAAATTTATTGATGATTTGAAAAATTTTAATGTGCCGGCATTATTGTTTTCTGGTGGAGAACCCTTAATGAAAGAAGACATATTAGATATATTGAATTATGCAGACATAAAAAATATAAGAAGTACTTTATCTACTAATGGAACACTTTTGGATAAAGATATTTGTAGGTTCTTAAAAAAAATTAATCTTGGATATGTTGGGGTAAGTCTTGATGGCATTGGTACAAGTCATGATGAATTTCGCGGAGTTAAAGGTGCATTCGATAGTTCCTTAATAGGGATTAGAAATTGTATGGAAGTAAATCAAAAGGTTGGTCTTAGATTTACTATAACCAAAAATAATTATAAGGACTTAAAAGATATATTTTATTTAATCAAAGAAGAACATATTCCTAGAGTATGTTTCTATCATTTAGCATATTCAGGCAGAGGCAGTAAAATGACCACTGAAGATATTTCTAAGGAAGAAACAAGAGAAGCTTTAGATTTAATAATAAATAAAGCAATTGAATTCGGGCCAAACGTTGAAATTCTAACTGTTGACAATCATGCTGATGCTGTTTATACCTATCTGAAATCCTTAGAAAAATTCAAGGATAAATCCGAGAATATATTAAAGCTTTTAAAAATTAATGGCGGGAATAGATCCGGAATGGCTTTTGCTAATGTGGATTTTTACGGTAATGTTCATCCTGACCAATTTACTTGGCAGTATACCTTTGGAAATGTAAAAAAAGAAAATTTCAGTTCAATATGGAAAAATTCTAATCATCAAATCTTAAAAGGCCTTAGAAATAGAAAGACTTTACTAAAAGGTAAATGTTCTACCTGCAAATGGCTTAATGTTTGTAATGGTAATTTTAGAACTAGAGCTGAAGCTGTATATAACGACTTTTGGGCTGAAGATCCCGCTTGTTATCTTACAGATGAAGAAATCAAATTATAATTCATAATTATTGCTAATAAAATTTATATAACTGAATTATACAAAGATTCTAAAGCGTGCTATTTTAAGTAAACTTAGCTATAGCCTATATATTAAAATTAATTAAAATATTTTATAGTATAAAGTTAGGTGATATAAATGATAATATCTTGGAATACTACAAATAGATGCAATTTAAAATGCAGACATTGTTATAGAGATTCAGGTAAGGAACTCAAAGAAGAGTTAAGTACAGAAGAAGCGAAGATACTTATAAATCAGATTGCAAAAGCTAATTTTAAAATTATGATTTTTTCAGGAGGAGAGCCTCTGCTAAGAGAAGATATATTGGATTTGATAAGCTATGCCGTTAAAGCTGGCTTAAGGCCTGTACTTGGAACTAACGGAACCCTTATATCTAAAAAAATGGCGAAGCAATTAAAAGATGCTGGTATTTCTGCTATAGGAATAAGCCTCGATAGTCTTGATTCTGGAAGACATAATCTTTTTAGAGGAAATAATGAAGCTTTTAAAAATACTATATGTGCCATAAAAAATTGCAAAGACTTAGGTATTAGATTTCAAATTCATACTACAGTTATGGATTGGAATAAGCACGAAATACTTAGCCTTACTGATTTCTCCTCAGCTATTGGAGCTGCTGCTCATCACATCTTCTTTCTGATACCTGAAGGCAGAGGAAAAAATATGGCGAATGAGTTATTAACTTCAAATGAGTATGAAAAATTATTAACTTCAATTATGAATAAACAAAATGAAGTTAATATAGAAATAAAACCAACCTGCGCACCTCAATTTGTTAGAATTGCAAAAGATTTAAATATAAACAGCCGATTTAACAAGGGCTGTATCGCAGGAATAAATTACTGCATTATTACTCCAAATGGTGATGTTCAGGCTTGCGCTTATTTAGCAGAAAAAGCTGGAAACGTCAGAGAGATTCCTTTTGATGAAATATGGAAAAGCAGTGCTTTGTTTAATAATTTAAGAACTCAGGAATATAAAGGTATCTGCAATCACTGTAAATCTAAAAACAATTGTGGCGGCTGCAGAGCAAGAGCCGCATATTATAATTCTGGAGATTATATGGCATCTGATGTAACCTGCATTTTTAATGATTAAAATTTATTGCATTTGCGGAGGAATTATTATGGATACAATAGATAAAGAACTGCTTAATTTAATGCAAAACGAAATTCCAATTGATAAACGACCTTTTAAAATATTAGGTAAAAAATTATCCCTTACAGAAAGTGAAGTTTTAGAAAGGTTATTCAAGCTGAAAAGTGATGGATTCATACGACGTATAGGTGGCATTTTTGATTCAAAAAAGTTAGGTTATAAAAGTACTCTCTGCGCTGCTAAAATTCCAGAAAATAAAATTGAAGAAGCAGCTAAGTTTATAAATAGCTATGATGAAGTAACGCATAATTACTTAAGAGAAGATGAATACAATATGTGGTTTACAATAATAACTTCTTCTGAGAAAAACTTAGATATTATTCTTAAGGAAATACAAAACAATTTAAATTTTAAAGAAATAATAATTCTTCCATCTATAAGGTTATTTAAGGTTAAAGTTGCTTTAAATTTTAAAGGAGATGATAAAAATTGTTTAAAACTTTAGATAAAGAAATAATACTTAAATTACAAGAAAATATTCCTTTATCATCGACCCCCTATAAAGACATGGCCGATGAACTTAACTTAAATGAAGATGAATTTATAAATAGGCTTCAATCTTATATTAAATATGGAATATTAAAAAGAATTGGCGCCATTATTTATCATAGAAAGGCAGGTTTCAAAGCTAACGCATTGGTAGTTTGGGAAATTAATACCAAAGACTTAGATAGAATTGGAGAATACTTGATATCTATTCCTGAAATCAGCCACTGTTATGAGCGAAAAGCTTGTGCTTCATGGAATTATAATCTCTATACAATGATACATGAAAAAGACAGAGATAGTTGTAATAATGTTATTGTGGAGATATCAAATGCCATAAGTTGTACAAACTACAAAATTCTATATAGCACAAAAGAACTAAAAAAAACAAGTATGAAATATTTTAGTTAACAAAATATCAAAATAATAAGCTGAAGCAAAATATACATTTTGATTAATACATTGATAAAAAAATAAATATATTACATAGAGATTAATTTTTGCTTCAGCTTCTTAATAATTATTAATTCTTTTTCAAAGTGAAATGTCTAATATTCATCATTATAATTTTAATATACTACACCTTAACTACGAAATATAAATTTTATATATTATTCTTTCCCCTTTTTTTAATACATTTCTTCTAAACTATCTAGAAGCATGTTCATAAGGCTATTATCAAGATTTAAACAGTCTAGTTTTGATTTAATTACTTCTTCTGTTTGAATATACTCTCCCTCAATCATTTCCTCCCTGCAATTTTCAATTAACAAAGTTATATTACTTTCAAGACTTTCCATATGAAATTGAAAACCTATAACTCTATCTTTATAAACAAATGCCTGATTACTGCAAGCCTCGCTGGCTGCTATCAGTGAAACTCCTTTGCCAAGCTCACTAAAAGTATCTCCATGCCACTGGAAAACAGGAAATTCCTTCAAAAATCCTCTAAATGGTGAAGACTTCAATGCTTCTTCAGTAAAATTGACAGGAAAAAAACCTATTTCTTTTTCCTTATTCTTAGTGACTTTTCCTCCTAGAACCTCAGTAATAAGTTGTGCTCCGAGACATATTCCAAGTACAATTTTATTATTATCAATGGCTTCCTTAATAAATTTTTTCTCATATTTTAGCCATTCATATTTCCCCTCTTCATAAATATTCATTGGTCCTCCCATAATAACTAAGAAATCAAACTGATCAATTTCAGGAACTGCTTCATAATTATACAAATGAGTACCAGTTAATTTGTGTCCCTTTTTATAAGCCCATTTAACAATATTACCCGGATCTTCAAATGGAACATGTTGCAAATAATGAATTCTCATATCTATTACCTCATTTCAAATTAAATATTTCTACCTTTCGGCATTGTTTGCTTCTATTTTACAAAATAGACCTGTGATTTATTAATATAAAAAATTTACTTGAAAAAAATTCTACATTTTGATAAACTACAGATAATAGGTAATTTTAATAACCCTGGTGCCACTAGGATTAACAAATTACCTCGGCTTCATGTTATATTCGTGGTATAACATGAAGCTTTTTATTTTCTTTAACAGTAATTTTTCTACACCATATTACATCTCCCCTTTCATTCACTAAATAATAATCCTAATGCTATGATCTATCAGGATTATTATGACAAATTTTAATAATCTGTACTAGAAAACAAAAGGGGTAATTGATAAAAATCAATTACCCCTTTGCGTACAATTATATTAAGTTTTATTATACCTCTGCCAATTTCGCTGTCAACCATTTTTTACATTTTTTAAACATTACATTCTACTAACATTTATTCCAAATGGGTTATTTTCTTCATCTCTATCAATCTATTTTTAGAAAAAAATTTAATAAAACTTATAAACACAAAAATTTAGTTGACAAAATTATTACAACGAATTAATATATGTATATGCATGTATTAATAATAAAGTTAACCTTTAATGATTTCCTCACACAAATATCATTTAAAAATTTAAACATCCTAAATTATGTTTAAATTTTATGTTAATACTATCAGTTTAATTATATGTATATACATTTACTTTGTCTTATAAAACTAAACTTTATAAAAACTATTAAAAGGAGTGTAATATTATGAGTTTAATAACATTAAATGAAGAGAAATGTACTAAATGTGGTATGTGCATAAAAGAATGCCCTTCAACAGTTATAAAGATGGGCGAAAACGGTCCTGAAGAAATCAATGCAAAAGCCTGCTTAGCTTGTGGACATTGCGTTGCAATATGTCCTAACGAGGCTATTGATAATGAAAAATCCCCACTATCAGAACAAGTTAAAAAAGAATTGAAACTTCCCAAATTAAATCCAGAAGAAGCTGAAAATTTCTTAAGATCACGCAGATCTATCAGATCCTTTAAAGAAGCGGCTGTACCTAGAGAAAAATTAATAAAACTTGCTGATATTGCACATTATGCACCTACTGCCAGCAATCTGCAAGGCGTGTCTTTCATGATTGTTGATGACAAAGAAGCCATAAGAGCAGCAGTCAGCACTTCAGCAGATTGGCTTGGAAAACATCCTGTATATAGTAAGATGTTTGGAGGAATGATAACAGCTTTCAAAGAAAATGGTATTGATACTATTTTAAGAAATGCACCTAGCATTATTTTAGCTACATCAGATAAGGCATTCCCATTTGGAAGAGAAAACGCTACACTATCTCTATCTTATTTGGAACTATTCGCGCCTTCACTTGATCTTGGCTCATGTTGGGCAGGTGTATTCGAATGTTGCGCATTAGCTGATGAATCGCCAATACTTGAGATATTAAAAGTACCAAAAGATAAAAAAATAACAGGGGTAGTTATGGTAGGTTATCCAAAACACAACTTTAATAAATTTACATCTAGAAATCCACTTAATGTTACTTTCTATGAAAAATAACATTAAGTGTTAACCAAATACTGGATTTGGAGCATCATTTTTTTGCTCTCACTTTCCATCAAAATGGAATTTCCGAAATATATTTTTTGAAAAGCCTGTTGGCTTTTCTTTCTAACTTATAAAAGTTGTCCACAAATATGATATTGGCATAACAAGAATCAATGCTGGTATCATATTTGCTACTTTAAAGGCTTTTATTCCACTTATACGAAAGCCTGTTGCAAGCATTATAATACCTCCACATGCAGTAAAATCAGCTATCAAGCCAGGTGTAGTCATTGGTAATATGAAGGCTGCTCCAAAAAACAAACTTAGTAATATAATGATTTGCGGAATAAAAATAAATCCAACTAAATATCCAAGGCTTGCTGAAAAAATTATAGCTGTGAAAAAATCTAGAACCGACTTTGCGATTAAAATTGAATGATCTCCCGTCATTCCCTCATTTAAAGCTCCAAATATGCCAGTTCCACTAGCTGAAAATAAAATCAGTATCCCAACAAATTTCTCCATGAAAGCACTCTGACTCTCTGAACTAACCGCTATTTCTTCTTTAGCACTGCTTTTCTTACTTGAAAACAATCTTTCAATAGGTCCTTTGGCTTTTTCAGCACATCTACCTATTATATCTTCTAATCTAATTAACTCGCCAATTGCACTACCAAGAATTAAGGCTAAAATAACTGCAGGCAGTACCTTCATTTTTACTATATAAGTTATTCCCATTCCCATTGATGCTACTCCAAAGGTCAATGGTAACGCTAAGCGCAATCTCTCTGGTATTTTCTCTCCTAAGACTCCTCCAATTAATCCTCCCACTAATACTGAAAGAGAATTAACTATTACTCCAATAGGCATCATAATTTTCCTCCAATCTGCTTTTACTTTTGTATATTTGTAATTTAGAAGCTTTTATATAAACTAAATTACTTTGTAAGTTTACACTATATAATAACTATACACTCAAGAATTATTTTAGAAACAATAAAAAAAATAATAGTCTTATGCATTTGCACTCTAGACATATTATTTTTTCTTATAACTTATTAGCCTTATTCAATAGGAATTTGTAACTGACAAAAGTCTACCTTATTTGTATCATCATAAAAAGTAGTGTCCAAAAGGCAATTATCAATTATGTCTCCTATAATTCTATAGCCATTATCAGCAATCCATTTTAATAGCTTATATAAAAATTCAGTATCATAAGGCATTCCATATTTGTACATACACACATATTTTCCTGAAGGTAATATCATAACATTTTCTATATCACCTTCATCTCTTGATAAACTTACATATCCTCCAGCTCCTCTAAATATATCTTTTTTATCCAACTGATCTTTTTTAATAATTGTCCCGAAGGCTTTAGATGGAATAATTCCATATTTACTAATAATACTTCTTATTTTCATCTGAGTAAAATGTAATTCCTTTCTTGATATTTCATTTTCATGTGCCATGAACATAACTCTTCTTTCTGGCAATATCTCTATTGTAGGTTTACATAAGTCCTCCTTAAATTCATGAGCTTTTAAATATACATCTAATCGTTGTTTAATAACATTACGAGTACTTAACAACTTGTTTATTTCTTTTTGTATAATTTCTTCATGTGACTTAAGTAAAGACATGGCAGTAGTAATGTTTCTATTTTTAATATGCTCTTTTATCTTTTTAAGTTTTATTCCCATTGATTTAAGAAAACATATTTCCCTCAATAGTGGAATTTGATACACACTATAACATCTATAACCATTATCATCAATATGTGTTGGTTTAAATAAATCTATCTTATCATAATAAATAAGTGTTTGTCTTGAAATGTTATGTAATTCAGCTATTTGACTTATTGATAAATATTTTTCCACATCTATTTCCTCCATAAATACTTATTATACAATTATAACATTACTAGAAGCTTATACATAAAAAAACATGTGGTGTTCTATGTAAAGCAGATTTGCTTACAGACCACCACATGTTTTTTATTCTATAATTGTATAATTTAATCTTCCAATTGTTCCTCTAAAGCTCTTTTTAGAAAAAATCACATTACCTCTTTTACTCCCATCTCATTCAAAATGTTTTTTCTGCTTCAAAGGCTTTCCATGGAATATCAACTATTTTCCCTGAATTTATAATATCATCAATATGAATTAACATTGGGAAATCACTAAGCGAAACAATTCCTTTTTCAGCCAAAGAATGTACATATTTTGCTGCACGAGTTGCAATTACTACTGACTCTAAAGTAACTCCTTTTAATTTTTCCATAGCTTCTTCAAATGAAAATCCTTGTCCGAGCAAAGTTCCTATCCTACGAGTACGTCCTCCAAAAACAGTTACATAAAGGTCACCACTAAAATATATGATATTTTCTTCTCTGCCGCCTATTAATTCAAGTAAATGCTTTGCTTCCTTTATACTTTCTCCAAAAAGTGCCGCCTGTGAATTATAATGCTCTTTTCCTGAACCATCTGCTCCGATAGCTAAGCCAATAGCCAAGGATACACCTAATGCATAGGCATTCTTTAAGGCTACTGCACATTCAACACCAATGACATCTGTAGATAAACTTATGTGATAATAAGATGTTTCAAATATATTTTTAAGTCTTCTAAGTACATTTATATCCTCTCCACAAAATACAACTTCTGAATTATCTTTATCCGCAAGCTCATAACTTGTACATGGTCCACCAACAGCATTAATAGAGAGCTTTTTATTAGAAGGAAGCTTGCTTAAAAAGTACTGTGGGTAATTAATAATTTTCCCATCATTTTTTACAATCATTCCTTTTGTTATTGAGAGAACAGGAATGTGTTCAGGTATAATAGGTAGTATATTGTCTGCGAACCAATCCACACCAAAACTGCTGACTCCACAAATGATAACCTCAGCTCCATCAATTGCTTCATTTACCTCTTCAATTTGATAGTAGTCAATACCTGTTTTTGGTAATTGGCGTTTTAATGTGTTGTGAAATCCTGTAGCTTTTGCAATGCTTATGATTTCTCTATCTAATGGAGTACCAACAAGTCGTACCTCATTATTATTTTCTGTTGCTGGAAAAGTTAATGCTGATGCCATTTGCCCAGCTCCAATAATTGTAATAATACTCATAATATTACCTCCAATTTCTATATCAATAGACTACATTAAGTAAATCTTTTTTTAGCTTTTTAAGTTCTTCACCAATATCTTTTATCGATGGAAATATATGATCTGCAAATATATCTGAGTTTTTATACATTTCTTCTGAAGTTTCACCACTTAACACGAGAATACTAGTTATACCTGCATTTACTCCAGTTTTGATATCTGTATAAAGTCTGTCTCCCACGATTGCCACTTCTTCTTTTTTGAGATCATACTTTTCCATAATTGCTTCTACTATATATTTATATGGCTTACCTATAACCAGAGGAGAAATCCCCGTAGATGCTTCAAACATTCTTATCATAGCTCCAGTATCAGGCATATATTTATTATCTTCAATTGGACAGTTAAAATCTGGATGTGTAGCTATGAATGGTATTCCATCCCTTAAATAGTCACAAGCTGTCCATATTTTTTCATAGGTAAGTGTAGTATCAAAACCAATGACTACGTAATCAGGTTTATCCTTTTTATTCTTAACCAATTCAAATCCTGCATCTTCAAATTCCTTCATAAGCGGCTCTGTACCCATTAGATATACTCTGTTTCCTAAGCAATTTTTCTTCATATACCATATGGTAGCTTCACCTGATGTATAAATTTGTTCTTCATTAACGTAGCATCCAAGTGCTGCAAGCTTTTCTTTATACGTTAATTTATTTTTTGAAGAGTTGTTTGTTAAAAATATAAAGTTTTTCCCTTGATCTTTTAAAATATCTAAAAATTCTAGTGCTCCGTCAATTAGCGTATTCCCGAGATAAAACGTTCCATCCATGTCTAATAGAAAATATTTAATATCTTTTAGTTCGTTCATTTTTACCTCCAAGCCATAGTCTACGGCTTCCTTATATATTATTAGCTCCATATAATTTATCAGCAATTAGATTAGCAATTTCTTCTGTCAATCCAAGGTCATCAATTAAATGCACAATACCATATCTTGTTCTTATGTCCTTTGCAGAAATAAAGCTTTTAATAAATAACTTCTTATCAATTCCAAGTTCCTTAGGATGCCAAACACATCCTCCTGCTTTTAATATTTTTTTAATCTTTTCAGAATCTGGAACTATGGTATCAGCAATAAAGAGAATATCCTTCCATCTGTCTGCTATTCTTTCTGCTGCTTTCTGCCTTTTATCTGAGTTCAATTCAATTGTATCTTTTTTATAATTAATTATGTTATCGGAAGCATTACCAAATACATCTTCAATGTTTTGTTTCCATTTATCCATATCATAATCTCTGAATTCCTTTTTATTTATAACACTTTTTATGTCTATATCTTTTAATGATTCAAATAGCATTGCCATAACTACTGTGC
>JAEZKY010000050.1 GCA_023435985.1 Bacillota bacterium
AGGTAAAGCAACACCAAATGGAGATGCTAGAAATGCAATATATGGACAAATTCAAGATATACTTGCAAAAGATGCACCATGGGTTAATATTTCATATGCAAAATCAATGGCTGCTTCATCACCAAAGGTTAAGAATTTTAGTGTTCACCCAACAGGTTCAGTTTTCTTCCAAAAGGTTGATAAAGAATAGTTACTAAAGAACATTTGTTAAGCTCCGGCGAAAGTCGGAGCTTTCAAATTGATTATATATTAAAAGAGGTGAATTTATGTTCAAATATTTTATAAAAAGATTAATATTACTGATACCGGTAGTTATTGGAGTTTCTATTTTGGTATTTCTAATAATGCACGTATTTTCTACTGATCCTACATCTATAATTTTAGGTCAACATGCTAGTCAAGAACAAATTGAAGCATTAAGACAGCAATTAGGGTTAAATGATCCTTTATATATTCAATATTTAAAATTTATAGGTGGCATTTTTACAGGAGATTTTGGTACTTCACTTATAACTAAGAGCTCTGTGGCAACAGAAATTTTTTCGAGATTTCCAGCAACTATTGAGCTTGCGATACTCTCTATAATCGTGGCTTCTATTGTGGGGATAACACTTGGAGTTATTTCAGCAGTGAAGCAAAATTCAATTTTAGATTATCTTTGCATGGGCACATCTTTAGTTGGTGTATCTATGCCTATATTCTGGCTTGGACTAATCTTAATTGTTATATTTTCAGTTGGCTTAGGTATACTTCCAGTATCGGGAAGAGCAACTATAGGATTAGAGCCAGCGAAAATTACAGGACTTTATTTATTAGATAGTCTGATAACAGGAGATATGACTGCATTCGTTGATTCATTAGAGCATTTGGTATTACCAGTAATTGCGCTT
The DNA here is from genome assembly GCA_023435985.1 of Bacillota bacterium. Taxonomy (GTDB): domain Bacteria; phylum Bacillota; class Clostridia; order Clostridiales; family Clostridiaceae; genus Clostridium. The sequence goes on from JAEZKY010000050.1 coordinate 891, forward strand.
TCATCATATTCTACTGCTATTATTGCACGTATGACACGTTCTACAATGCTTGAAGTTTTAGGACAGGATTATATTAGAACAGCAAGGTCTAAAGGGCTGGCAGAGAAAATAGTTGTAAAGGGACATGGTCTTCGAAATGCTTTGATTCCAGTATCAACTGTTATTGGACTTCAGTTAGGTTCATTGCTTGGGGGAGCAGTTTTAACAGAAACAGTTTTCTCATGGCCTGGAATTGGTAGTTATACAATTGACGCTATATTGAAATCAGATTATCCAGTTGTGCAAGGTTCTGTAATGATAATGGCAATTATATTTGTTTTAGTAAATTTATTAGTTGATTTACTTTATGCATTTATAGATCCTCGTATCAAATATTCTTAAAAGGGGAGGCATTTTATGGATACGAATAATTTAAATTCTCAAGAAGGAAAAAAATCGTTAATGACTAGATTTAAGAAATTTATGGGTTTAGTTATTTCAAATAGAGCTGCACTGGTTGGATTAGTTATAATTATATTAATAGTGTTTGTTGCCGTTTTTGGCAGTATTATAATGCCGTATGATCCTAACACAGGGGATCTTTCAAGTTCACTTCAAACTCCATCTGCTTCTCATTTCTTTGGTACGGACGAACAGGGAAGAGATATTTTTTCAAGAGTGATTGATGGTGCTAAAATTTCTCTTAGAGTTGGAATAGTTGCTGTTGCCATTGCCTTGTCAATTGGAACAATAGTTGGTTCAATTTGCGGATACTTTGGAGGAAGATTAGATATGTTCTTAATGCGAATTATGGATATAATTTTAGCATTTCCATCATTACTACTTGCAATTGCATTTATGGCTGCTTTAGGTAGAGGTATTGATAAGGCTGTTATTGCAATTAGTATAGTTACAATTCCGGAATATGCGCGTATAGTACGTGGTTGTGTGCTTTCTGTACGTGAAAGTGAATATGTTCAAGCAGCAAAAGCTATTGGTAATGGAGACTTAGTTATAATTTTTAAACATGTGCTTCCTAATATATTATCGCCTATAATTGTCCGTGCGACTCTTGGAATTTCGGGTGCAATTTTAGATGCTGCTGCATTAGGATTCTTAGGACTTGGAGTGCAGCCACCGTACGCTGAATGGGGAACAATGCTTGGTTCAGGCAGAACTTATTTCTATAATGCACCATATATAATTTTATTCCCAGGTCTTGCAATTACAATTACAGTACTTGCATTTAACTTACTTGGAGATGGGCTTAGAGATGCACTTGATCCTAAGCTAAATGCTTAAGGAGGGGTAAAGTATGTTACTTGAAATAAAAAATTTAAAGACTGAATTTGAAACTAAAAAGGGAACTGTTTGTGCTGTAAATGGTGTTGACTTTAGCGTGGACAAAGGCGAAGTTGTAGCTATTGTTGGAGAATCAGGCAGTGGTAAAAGTGTTACCTCTCTCTCATTAATGAGATTGCTTGGAAAGTCTACTAAGACTAAAGTAACTGGTCAAGCTTTGTTTAAAGGAGAAAATATTCTTGATAAATCAGAAAAAGAAATGCAGGAAATGCGTGGAAAAATGCTCTCTATGATATTTCAAGAGCCTATGACATCATTAAACCCAGTATTTACAGTTGGAAAACAAATTTCTGAAGCTGTTATTAAACATGATAAGGTAAGTAAGGCAGAAGCAAAAAACAGAGCTATTGAAATGCTAAGATTGGTTGGAATTCCATCACCAGAAACCAGAGTTAACAACTATCCCCATCAGTTAAGTGGAGGCATGAGGCAAAGAGTAATGATAGCTATGGCACTTAGCTGTAATCCTGAACTTTTAATTGCAGATGAGCCTACAACTGCTTTAGATGTTACAATTCAAGCTCAAATTCTTGATCTTATGCTTGAATTAAAGGAAAAGCTAGGAACTGCTATTCTTCTTATAACTCATGATTTAGGTGTTGTAGCAGAAGTTGCAGATAAAGTTGTTGTTATGTATTGTGGAAGAGTTGTTGAAAAGGCAAATGTCAAAGATCTATTCAGAGATCCAAAGCACCCATATACTAAAGGGCTTCTTAACTCAATTCCTAAAATAGATGAGGATGCTGAAAGATTGTTTATTATACCTGGAACAGTGCCTAATCCATTGAATTTACCATCTGGTTGTGCTTTCAGAGATAGATGTCCAAGCTGTATGGAAAAATGTGAAAAGGAACAACCTTCTTTATATAATTTAGATGGTAGAGAGGTCCGTTGTTTCTTGTACGAAAAGGAGGATAAAGCTAATGGATAAGGAAAAATTAATGGAAATAAAAAGTTTAAAGAAATATTTTCCTGTAGGATCCTCAGGATTTTTCCAAAAACCTGCATGTGTTCAAGCTGTGGATGATGTTACTTTTGATATATATAAAGGAGAAACTTTAGGGATAGTTGGAGAATCTGGCTGTGGTAAGTCAACTATGGGAAGACTTCTCGTTACATTACTTGATTCAACTTCCGGTGAAATCTTATTTGAAGGAAAAGAAGTAAATGCTATTCGCAAAAATAATAGAAAAGATATAAGCAAGAACATTCAAATTATATTTCAAGATCCATATGCTTCTTTAAATCCAAGAATGACAATTGGAGATATCATAAGAGAACCAATGAAAATAAATGGTATCGCAAGTGGAGAAGAATTAGAAAAGAGACTTGATACTCTTTTAAATCAAGTAGGGCTTGCATCATATCATAAAGATAGATATCCACATGAGTTTAGTGGAGGTCAAAGGCAAAGAGTAGGGATTGCGCGTGCTATTTCAGTTAATCCTAAGCTTATAGTCTGTGATGAAGCAGTTTCAGCTCTTGACGTATCCATTCAAGCTCAAATTTTAAATCTTTTAGATGATCTTCAAAAAGAACTAGGATTTACTTATTTATTCATTGCACATGGTTTAAATGTAGTTAAACATATTAGTGATAGGGTAGGTGTTATGTATCTTGGAAAGCTTGTTGAGATTGCAGATGTAGACAAGTTGTATAGTGTACCAATGCATCCGTATACGACAGCCTTGCTTTCAGCTATACCAATTCCTAATCCAGAGAAGAAAAAGGAAAGAATTATATTAACAGGTGATGTACCAAGTCCAATTAATCCGCCAGCAGGCTGTAGATTTCATACAAGATGTTCTAAATGCATGGAGATATGTAAGCAAACAGAACCGCAGCTAATTGAACTAGAATTAGGACATAAAGTTGCCTGCCACTTATATAATAAATAAAAATATTTGAACAAGAAAACTATCTAATAATATAACTTCATATGAAGCTATATATTGGATAGTTTTTTTTAGTATCACTTTCTGCGGATGCTACTGACTATAATATAAAATTATAAGGAAGGTCAGTTGGTTTTAGGAGTAGTTTAATTAAATTTGACTTTAATATAAGATGTAAGTAGAATCAGTATGGCAGATAATTAATTAAGTTTATACTTAATTTAGGAGGGACTTATTAGAATTGAAGGGCAAATGTTACTATTGCGACAAAGAATTGACAGAAAGAACTATTAAGAGGCATATGAAAAGCTGTGTTGTAATGAAAAAAAGAATAAATGAAGCATTACAAGAAAATAAGAAAACAAGAAGCCAATATATTATATCTATTAAACCTAAACGTGGTAAGAGTGAATTCTGTTTATATATATCTATAGATGAAGCATTAGGTTTGGTTCATATAGATAAATTAATAAGAGATGTTTGGACGGAAAATGATGGGCGGCTCAGTGGATTTAAAATCAACAGAAAATTTTATGAAAACAAAAAAATGAACACTAAGCTAAATGAGATATTAGAGATTGGTAAAAAATTTGAATATGAATATGATTTTAAAAACACAATTAATTTAATCTTAGAGGTTGTCGATGAAATTGAGGTATCTAAAGAATTTTCTCAAATAGAAATAATAGCACGAAATGATGAAATTAAGCATATATGCAATAAATGTGAAGCAGAAGCTAAATACTTTAGCTATGAAAAAGAAGAATGGTTATGTGAGAAATGTATTGATAAAGAAGACAAAAGATTGAAAGAATTAGACTATTGCAATTCCAAGAGATATGGAGGCTACCAGTACTTTGGTAAAAAGGATGGGGAGGAAGTATACTTACCAGGCAATAATAATAAATATAAGCCTTTAAGAAAAAAAACGATTAAGAGAGAAGATAATGATGAATTTTCTGATTTTAATAAAGAGGATAATATAGAAAGCAGTTGTGAAAATTTCTCTGGGGAAGTTTATGAATTAAAAGAAGATATATTTTTAAAAGATGCGTATTCTTTTGACATTAATACACTAGTAAGAAATTTAGATAAGGATAATATATATGATATAGGTAAAAATCTTAAGATTAATGGTATAGAAAGTTTAGAAAAAGATCAGTTAGCTGATAAATTTTTACATAGCTATGAAAAAGCTATACAGGATACAATAAATCTATTTGATGAAGAAAGATATAAAACATTAAAAAAAATAGTAGATAATGCAGGTATCCAAGCAATAGACAATAATGAATTTGATAAGCATATGAATTATTTTGTTTCAATAGGAATGGTCTTTAAGGTTAAGGATAACGATGGACAAGATATAGCATTAGTGCCAGAAATTCTTGAAAATTTAATTAAAAACAGAAATAATCCAGAATATAAGAAACTCATAAGAATAAATACAGAAATAATAGATGTTTTTAGGGGAATGAATAGGGCTTATGGAATTATTAAGATAACTGACATAATAAACTTATTTAAAAGATATGGCATTGAAGAATCAGAAAAAATTAATATTAAAGAAATCATACAGGAAGCACAATATTATTATGATGAATATGATCAAGAAGAAAAGTTTATTATAAATAGCGAAGTATCTATGTGGCGCATGATGATAAAAGAGATAGACGAAAATTTGGATTATGCTGCAGTTTCTAAAGAAGAATTGCTTAGAATATCAAAACCAGATTGGATTTATACTTCAAAGATAGGTAAAGAGTTTATAGAAGATGTTAGGAAAGTATTAAATGCCGAGGATGGTGTTTTAAAAGAAATTATAGAGTCTTTGATTAGTGAAATTCAAAAACGAGATTTTGATGAAATTATTGATGATATATTAGGTACAGATAATAGCAATAATGAAAATGTAAAAGAATTTGTATACGTTAGTGTAGGTAAATTGCTTAGAAACATAAGACTATGGAAATATAAAGGCGCAACCATTAATGAGAGAGTGAAAAGTAAGATTGAAGCAGAAAAGAAGACTACTGTTGGTAGAAATGAGCCTTGTATATGTGGAAGTGGGAAAAAGTATAAGAGATGTTGTGGAAAAAATGTTGGATGATGCATGTTTAATATAAAGGAGAATATATAAATTACTAATTCAGTCAGCTGTATCTTGACTCACACATGTCGATATTTTGACATATAATGAACTAGTATTATTACATGGAGTTGAAAATGCGTGATATACGGGCTGATTTTAGCTGGAGGTAAGGGCAGTAGACTATATCCTCTATCAAGAGCCGATCAACCAAAACAATTTTTGAAGCTGATTAATAATAAAAGCTTTTTAGTTAACACCGTTGATAGGATAATCCCCTTAATAGATAAAGATAATATTTATGTTGTGACAAATACAGATTACAAAGACAAGGTTAAAGAAGAACTTGTTGGGATTAAGGAAGAAAATATTTTTGTAGAGCCTGCCAATAAGGAGACTGCTTTGTAGACGATAAGGTTTTTTTGAGAAATGGATGGATAGTATTGTTTTTACGAGGAAATCATATTAATGATAAAATAAATAATGAGGAGATAATTTGGATTTTAACAAGAAGCAGAAAGGAATCGCAGGCGGCGCGGCGTGCGAAGCGAAAGTCGCGCCGCCTGCGATTCCTTCCAGCTTGCTGGTTTAGCATATATTAGCCCCCCCTATCTAACAGGGGGGCACAAATAAACTGAAAACAGGAGGTAAAAAGGCTGAACATCCTTTATTTGCAATGGATTTAGGAAAATAAGGAGTATGTCAACTAAGGCTTAAAAGTTGACATTAGAAAGGATAAAAACAACTTATATGAAATACATTTTTTTATAAAAGCAGAATTTGTAATGATCTCAGCAATAACAGTGCTTATTAAATTCAAAATTGTGCAAACCTAGGTCAGAATATAACCGGTCTATTTTTTTTGCATAATTTTTGAAAAATAAAAATTAATATTCAAAAAATTTGATTACAGGTTAAGAGGATAATCAATGAAGAAAAAAATTATATAAGGATTAATAGTAATACTGATGGCAATAGGAATTCTAACAGATATATATTCTTTTGCAGATACAACTAATGATACAACATCAAGTCAAATCCGACAGAACTATTTTTAAAATTGTAGATCTTGACGAAGCATGGGGTTTCCTAGAGGTAGCACAAGTAAAAACACTTTCTATAAAGCTTATAAGAGCTGGTAGAGCTATGAATGCAGGAGTATATTTTGTAACACAAAATACTGACGATTTATTAGATGAAAAGCTTAGAAATAATCTTGGATTAAAGTTTTCCTTTCGTTCTACAGATATTAATGAGATAAAGAAAACTTTAGAATTCTTTGGTGTAGATAAGGAGGATGAAAACAACCAGAAACGCTTATGTGATTTGGAAAATGGACAGTAGCACATGAGGCAGGCCCAGTAGATGATACTGTTAAGGGCGGCAATGAATACAGCAAATATCCGTTAGATAATTGCTTGACTTTTATGTAGATAATAGCTGGGACTGGCTATCGTGGAATTGGCTTGACGGCATTGGAAAACAGGTTATGTATGGGCTATATAGATTGGATAAAAAACACAGGCATGGAGGATAACTTAGATAATTAAGTATATTATATTTATAATGTTCAAAAATTGTTCATAGCAGAAAAAATTTATTGATACTTAAAAGTTTAAGCTTTTTCATTAATGGGAACGTCATTAAGAAACATAAAGGGAGATATGATTCAATAAAAATAGCTAGAATTTTTAGAGCAAAAAGATATTCGTACTAATGAAAAAGAATATTTCTTTTAATGTGAAATATGAAATTTCCCCTAGAGGATTTTGTTATACAATATATTAACTCATGTGTAAGCACAGTTATACATAAGAGTACTCTATAGATGGACTTTTATTAAATTGTCTATTCTAATAGGGTACTTTTTATAAATCAATTATTTTAAAAATCAGAAAGTCTATAAAAAATTGTTATATTCAAGATGGTAAAAAAGTGAGAAGCATATGTTATTTTTTGAAATACTTCATTACTATATGATTGAATATAATTAAATAAATGACGTTAGTCTATAATTGATGAATTTTTATTGCATAATCTGTGTCGTTAGATATTTTACGGTTTAAAAATAGAGATAAAATGACGGCAAAGATAAGAATAACTACTTGGATAATAAATACCCGATGTATACCAAAAGTTAAAGATAAGGTTTGTACATTTTGATTATTAGCATTAGTTTTCATTAAATAATTGTTTTGGTTAGCAGTCATAATAGCAACAAATAAAGAGGTACCAAAAGCTCCAGCTATTTGTTGTAAAGTATTCATTATTGCAGTACCATGAGGAGCAGATTCAAGTGATAACTGATTTAAGCTGTTTGTTTGAGTTGGCGTGTTAATCATTCCAACAGCTAATAATGAAAAACAATGTAAAGTAATAATTGAAGGAATTGTTATCTTAGGTGATATAGTTAATGAAAAAATGAAAAATACAATTGCTGAAATAATAAATCCAGGAAGTATTAATACTTTAGGTCCAAATTTATCATAAAGGTATCCTGAGATAGGAGATATTACGCCATTGATTAATCCGCCGGGTAACATTACAAGCCCTGCAGTAAAAGAACTTAATCCTAAAGCACCTTCAAGAAACATTGGCAAGATTAACATAGTAGCGAAATTAACCATATGCATAATTATTATAAGTATAGTTCCAATTGTGAACATAGGATATCTGAATAGTTGTATATCTAGCATAGGAGTTTTCATATGCAATTGACGTAGTGAAAACATGATTAAGGCAATGCATCCAATGATTGTAGGAATAATCATTTTAGGAAAAATTCCTCCAATATTATTAACTCCATATATAAAACCTCCGAAGCTAATTGTAGATAATAAGATAGACATTATATCAAGAGAGGGTTTTGTTAATTGTGTTATATTCTGTATATATATATATCCCATAATAAGTGTAATAATAGAAAAAGGAATGATTGACCCAAATAACCATCTCCAGTTTAGCGATTGTAAAATAAGACCAGAAAGAGTAGGACCAATGGCTGGTGCACAAAACATCACTAGGTTAAATAATCCTAATGCTTTGCCACGGCTTTCCAAGGGATAAATAATCAGTAAGGTGTTTATTATATTAGGTATTAATATCCCACTTCCTATAGCTTGAATCAATCGTCCTATTAATAAAACTGAAAAAGCAGGGGCAATTCCGGAAATTAATGTTCCGATTAGAAATATAATTACAGGAGTTAAAAATAATTCTCTAGTTGTAAAGCTTTTAGTTAGGAAAGCAGAAAGTGGAATGGAAACACCCATAATAAGCATATAACCTGTACTTAACCACTGGACTGTATTAGCAGATATGTTGAATTGAGTCATCAATACGCTTAAAGCCATGTTTAGCACTGTTTCATTTAACATGCAGAAAAAGCCAGCTGTTATTAGTACTATAGTAATTGGTATAATCTTTAATCTTTGTTTTTTGCAAATATACTTTTTTGATTTTTGATTCATTCTATTACCTCCTTTTAGATAAGCAAAAGATTATATGACAAACGAATAATTGTCATACTAATAATATACTTACTAAGTAATTTTGTCAAATACAATTGTAAATAAATGGAAAGTATATATTTAAATTATTTTTAAATAAAAAAGTAATCAACTTTTGAAGTGATTACTTTTTTATAATCAAGGTATATTCAAAAAAATAGAAAGTTCGAACACTAATGTTTAACCTTATAAAGGAAATTCAACTTGCATATACTTGCTGAGTACATAATTTGCATAAGATTATAGAAAAAAGAATATAAGATTTGAACTTCTTTTTTGATGGGGTTACTTATCAGCATAATGGATTAGTAAATTAACTATGAAACAAATATACTTACCTATCTAATTTCAAATTATATATAATATAATGAAATAATTAATGATATAAATTATTACTCTTATAAATTATTCAAATTGTCATTTATTTTGCTAAGAACAGTTTGATAAATTTTTAATTCATTCTCAGAAATACCTTTTAAAATTTTTGTAAATATGCTTTCTATGTAAGGGGTAAGCTTTTCAGTCAAAGCTAATCCTTTTTCTGTTATATGGATAGAAAATGAACGTCTATCCTCTTTGATGGCGTGCCTTTCAACTAAAGTTTTTCTTTCTAATATATCAAGCATTCTTGTTAAAGTAGGTTGATCTTTATTTACTAGTTGGGCTAAAATTTTTTGATTTATTTTATTTTGTTTTGAAAGTTTAAATAAAACTTGCCATTGTTCAGCTGTTATATTAAAAACCATTAACTGTGAATTTAAGAAATAAACCATTTTTTTGTTAACTAAATTTGAAAAAGTGCCAATATCTTTATCATAAGATTCAAACATATAAATTCCTCCAAGTACTTGTTATAATGATTATTAGTATAACAAGTATGGTGGATTTTTTCAAGCAATGATTGCAGAAAATAATATTAAATTTAATTGTGATAAACAATAAAGTTTGTTCAAAAATTAATGATATATAGATAAACAAATAAGGAATATAGTAGTATAAAGATATTTTGATATTTCCATATGTCTTATTTTTATGTTTTATAAATTTTTTTAAACTATTTATTATGTAGAAATAAAGTAATTCTGTAAATTTTAAATTATAATAGAGTTAGAGTATTCAGAAACAAATATGCTACTTTTCTTAGTTGAAGAATAAATGAAAAAATAGAATTCTAATTATATCTATAATGTGAACTTGATTCAATTAGATAAAATAATACAATATTAATTTCATAAAAACCTCAAACTTTCCTCACATTTAGTATCTATAATTTACAATGTAAATAAATATATAGGAGGAAAAATTATGTTAAGTAAGAATATACAAAGATTATTAAGTGCAGCAGTAGTAAGCGTGAGTATATATTCATTACCAATGTTTTCTTTGGCAGCATCTGCGGCAACAAATGAATCATCAAATGCAGGAGCAGCTGATGTATCTGATTCTAAGACTAAAGGTAGTTCACCACATGAATTACTTATGGATACAACTCCAATAGAGCCAACTAAAGTTTTTGATAATTTATATTTCGTAGGATCTAACGGAGTAGGATCATGGCTGGTAAATACCTCTGATGGGTTAATATTAATTGATGCAATGAGAACTACTGAAGATGCAGAAGATATTATCATTCCTGGTATTAAAAAATTGGGATTTGATCCAGCTAATATTAAGTATATATTGGTAACACATGGACACGGAGACCATTATGGTGGTGCTCAATATATACATGATAACTATGGGACACCAATACTTATGAGTGCAGTTGATTGGAACTATATGAATACCCATTTCACTGGAGCAAACGGACCAGAGTTTCCTAAGCCAACAACTCATACAGATATTACAGATGGTGAAAAGCTCACATTAGGAGACACAAGTATTACAATTATTTCTACGCCTGGTCATACTCCAGGATGTGTGTCTTTAATTATTCCAGTAACTGATAATGGTACAAAACATATGGTAGGTATGTGGGGAGGTACTGGGCTTCCAGATTCGATTGAGGACAATGAAAAATACTTAAGTTCTCTTGATTACTTTGATAAATTTACTGATGCAACTCAAGTAGATGCTGAAATTACTGGTCATCCATTTGTAGATAATAGCATTCAAAGAATGGAAACTCTCCGTAACCGTAAAGCTGGTGATCCAAATCCTTATGTTATTGGTGAGGATGCCTATAAAGCTTATATGGATAAGATGAAAACTAATGTTACTGAAAATATTGAAAAATTAAGTAAACAAGCTCAAACAGCAGTAACTAAAGGATGGACTAAGAATTCTGCTGGTAAATGGGTATACTATGATAACTCAGGAGTTTTGACAACTAATACTTGGAAACAAATAAGTGGTAAATGGTATTATTTTGACAGTTCAAGTGCAGCAGTAGAAGGATGGCAAGAAATTAATGATAAGTGGTATTATTTTAATGATTCATGTGAAGCAGTAATAGGATGGCAAGAAATTGGTGACAAGTGGTACTACTTTGATGAAAATTATGAAATGGTTCATGATAGCTACATAGAAGGCTATTTTCTAACATCATCAGGAGAAATGAATTAACAATTCATTAGAAAGTAAAGTTTCGTTTTGAGATAACTTACTGTTTAATACAAAACTAAAGGGCAGATTGTTGAGAATCTGCCCTTTAGTTTTGAGAATATATATATATATTAATATAAAAAGAAAAATGTATTAATATTATATTTCATGTTATTTCATGGGATGTTCTAACTATGCGGGTTTTAGAGTTGAAAGCGAAAATCAGGTATCTAATCAATATTTTCCTTCAAGTACCTTAACTATCTTTCCTTGGTATTGTAAACCATACTCGTGTACCTACACCTATTTGACTCTCAATTCCGTATGTGTAATGGTGCAGCTCAAAAATCTCCTTAACAATTGCCATACCAAGCCCTGCACAACTTTTTCCACTCTTTCTAGATTTATCAACCTTGTAAAAACGATCCCAAATATAAGGCAGCGTATCTCTAGGAATTCCTTCTCCATAATCAATAATATTAATATGAATATTGGATGCTATATTTGTTATGCTGATTTCAACAATGCCATCTAAATTAGAGTGTCTAATAGCATTTTGCAATATATTACAAAACACTGAATTGATTTTATTTTTGTCTGCAATGATGAGCAGTGTATCATTAAATGTTTTTAGGACAATTTGTACATTTTTTTCCGCAGCAAGAGCCTGTATATTATTTATAGTATCCTTAATTAATACAATAAGACAAAATGAAGAGCATTCAAGAATATAGTTTCCTGATTGAATTTCTGACAATTCAAGAATATCTTCCACCATAGTAGTTAACTTTTTAGAATTCATTATAATAATTTCAGCATATTTGTCTTTGTCTTTTTTATCTACGATGTCACAATCAAGTAATAACTCCCCATATGCCCGAATGGAACTGATTGGAGTTTTAAGTTCATGAGATATATTAGCTATAAACTGCTTTTGTATATTATCTTTTTGTTTTAATTGTCTAGCCATATGATTAATAGTTTGAGCAAGCATAGCTACTTCATCTTTTGATTTAACAGAAACTACTGTATCAAAATAACCTTCTGCAATCCGCTTAGAAGCCTCGTTGATTTCTAAAATAGGTTTAGAAAACTTATTTGCTAATATAAAGGCAATACAACTTCCAATAAGCAAGGAAAATAAACATACCATCATTAACTGTTGCTTTAAAACAGCTGTTGTTTCATTAATTGGTTCCATAAAAGATTGAATAATTACATAGCCTTTTTGAGCATCATTTACTGAATTACCCATTACAATGGATGTAAATCTTGTATCTTTTGTCTTAAATAATTTTACTGTTTTTTGAGTTTGGGGTTGTATTTTAGTTTTTATGTAATTAACGTTTTCTTGAATAATTGAATCGCTATTGTTTACTTTGTTAGTAGCTGAGGTGTAATCTATATTAAAATTTTCATCTGTTACAATCACTAGACAATCTGATGCAGAACCAAAGTCTATAATTTCATGCAATATATCATCTGATGAAGTATTATTTTCAATCATGGATGAAACCTCAGTAAGTTCTCCTTGCATTATTTTATTTCGCTGGTAAACGTAATATTTCTCAAAAAAAACAACTTGAAAAATCCAAGAAATTGCAAATATAATGACAATATTTAAAATAATAAATCCCCATAACTTTCCTATTAATTTATTCATTTTCTATCACCTTCAGCCTATAACCAACTCCCCATACCGTCTGAATACATCTTTTTTCACAATCAAGCTTTTCTCTTAATTGTTTTATATGTGTATCTACAGTTCTAAAATCATTGATGTCCTTATCATTCCAAATTTTTTCAAGCAACTTTTCCCTTGAAAAAGTAATATTAGGGTTATTAGCAAGAATAAATAAAAGATCAAATTCTTTTTTAGTAAGTAGAATTTCGGTATCATATACAAAAACTTCCCTAGTAAAAAGATTAATTCTAATTTTTCCGACGCTAATATATGATCTTTCTGTTACACTCATTTTTTTCACTCTCTTTAGAACAGCTTGAACTCTAGCTATTACTTCCTTAAGACTAAAGGGCTTCGTAATATAATCATCTGCTCCGATATTAAAACATTGGAGCTTATTGTACTCTTTAGAAAATACAGTGAGCATGATAATGGGTATATCAGATGCAGCTCTCACTTGTTTAAGTACTTCTATTCCATCAATTTCAGGAAGCGAAATATCTAGCAAAATCAAATCTACCAGTTCACGGGTAAGTATATCCAGGGCTTCTTTTCCATCATAAGCTTGGAGCGCATTATATCCTTCATTCAATAAATAGATTTTAAGTGCATTATTAATTTGTTCATCATCTTCAACAATCAAAATAGTGAATTTAGTTTCATACATATAGAACCATCCTCATTTAAATATTGTACAACGACCGTATGGAGAACACAGCATTTTTTATGTAAGGTACATTCAAAAAATAATAGATTCATGTACAACTAGTATAATAGAAGTTTATCTACATGTAAATATTGACATGTCTGAATTGAAATACTAAAATAATAGTTGTTAATAAAACTAATTTTATTAACAACTATTATTTTAGTATTTTATAAAAGGATTTTTAAATCGTGAGAGGAAGTAAGATGGCAAAGAATGAAGAATTAATAAATCTTCCACAAGAATTATTTGATAATACTCCTTTGGAGCCTACAAAAGTTTTCGATAATTTATACTGTATTGGCAGTAGAAGTGTTGTAGCTTGGGTACTAAAAACATCTGAAGGAATTATTTTAATTGATTCTATGTGGGACAATCGTGATGCACAATTGATTATTGATGGTATGAAAAAGCTTAATTTAAATCCAGAGGAGATTAAATATATTCTTATTACACATGGACATGGAGATCATTATGGTGGCGCTCAATTTATTAAAGATAATTATAATGCTCAAATAGCTATGAGTAAAGTTGATTATAATTTTATGAATAAAGTGAATTCTGGTGCAAATGGACCGCGATCGCCAAAATGTTCAGTTGATATTATGATAAATGATGGACAAAAAATACAATTAGGTGATACTACAATAACTATTGTAGAAACACCAGGTCATACTCCAGGATGTATATCTTTGATTTTCCCTGTTAAAGAAAATGGAAGAATCTATAGTGCAGCGCAATGGGGTGGGACTGGAGCACCAAATGATTTGGAAGGAAAAATAGAATATAAAAAATCAATTGATTACTTTGAAAAATACGCACAGGCAGCACAGGTGAGCATTGAAATTACAGCTCATTTATTTTCTGAAAATGGGTATTCAAACTTAGAAATTGTAAGGAATAGAAAAAACAATGAAGCAAACCCCTTTATAATAGGTGAAGAAGGAATAAAAAATTACTTTAATAATTTACGAAAGCAAATAGAGGATATGATAGCAAAACAAAAAGGACAATAAGTAGTATTAATACTTATTTTTCGGGTTATTGTAAAAGACTATATTTTAGAGGATGATAATGAAAATTTCAATTTTAATGTCTAAATTAGATATAGAAGAAATTTATAAGCAATTGGACATTATAAGTATTCACGGTCTAAGTAGAGATAACACAATTAATTTTAGATAGCTATTTATTGATAAGGGAGAAAATGATTATGAATTTAATTGTAGATGATGAAAAAGTAGAAAATAAAGGATACATAAAAATTCTAAACCGTGTGAAAGATATTCCAGGAGGATTAATGCTCATACCAATGGCAATTGGAGCTATAATAAATACGTTTATTCCTAAAGCTGTACAGATAGGAAATCCTACAACAGCTATATTTTCTAGTAATGGTACTATGTGTATTGTTGGTATTATGATTGTATTTATAGGTATACAAATTAAACCTAATCAATTATTACTTACAATAAGACGAGGAGGAGTGCTTGTTTTAACAAAGTTAATGATAAGTATTATATCTGGTTTAGTTATAATGAATTTATTTAAACTTAATGGATTTTGGGGAATATCAACATTAGCTTTAGTTTCATGTATTACAAGCTGTAATCCAGGTATGTATATAGCTTTAATGGAGCAATATGGGGATGAATTGGATATTGCAAATTATGCTTTTTTAAATCTTATAGGACTTCCTTTTGTACCAATTTGCATATTGGGCTTTGCCGGGGGGTATGGAATTGATTATAAGAGTATTGCAGCAACGTGTATTCCATTTATTATTGGTATGTTTTTAGGATGTTTGGATGGTAGTATTAGAGAATTTAGTAAATCAGGAGCTAGTATAATGACTCCTTTTCTAGGATTTTGTTTAGGTTCTAATATTAATATAATAACTGCACTATCTTCTTACACAGTAGGGATAATATTACTTATAATATTTTTAATTATAAATAATATTCCAATGTTATTTGTAGATAAAGTTATTTTAAAGCAAAAAGGTTACGCATCAACTGCAATTTGTTGTGTAGCTGGATTAGCTATTGCAGTACCAAAACTTATGGGCGAGATAGATGCATCATATTTACCATATGTAGAATCAGCAGCATCTCAAATAGCATTTGTTGTGGTAATAAGTACTATTATTACACCAATTTTAGTTAAGAAATTATCAAAATAAATGAGAAGTCAAAGTAAACATTATATTATCTGCTCATCGGCAGATTCTCCTAATAGGCCCGCTATGAGACCAATCTATCTTCTTGCCTGATGAAAAATAATCATGACATTTTGGACTTGTTATTTTGTATAATAAGAGATATGAATTATTTGAATACATAGTTTTGAGCAAACTTGTAACTAATAATTTAACTCACAACTAAATAAATATTACTTGGCGTTTTAACGTTAATGGTATATGTTTAAGTTGTGAAAGATAATTTTATAATTGAATAACTAGGGAGGTTGTAAAATATTTTGATGAGATGGATCAAAGTAATATAGATGAACCGCCTTGTTTCTCATGTGAAAAATGTGATGGTATTATGAGACATAAAGAATACAACGGGGTATACGGAAAAAGTTATAAGCTATAATTAAGAAAAACATATGGAAATACTAGTCTCTATGGTTTTTGTTTTAACTATTAATTATTTCTCTGAAGGAGCGTGGCGTAGCCACTTTGTTCTGCGTTTTTAAGATCCGTTGGTTTTATTTCGCTATGTAATATTTTAAAATAATTATTGAATAATGTATATGTAAATTTATGATTATTAGTTTCTTTTATCAAAATAAAAGAAACTAATTAGTGTTTTATACTTTCTATAATTTATTTTATTTTTTTATTTTTTTATTTTTTTATTTTTTTATTTT
>JAEZKY010000101.1 GCA_023435985.1 Bacillota bacterium
ATCTAATGTAATATTAGAAACATAATCATTTAAGAGTTTATATAACGGATATATACTTTCTTTTAGAACTGAAATTTCAGTTCCAATAGCTTTTGTTATTCCCTTTAATTCTTCCCTTGGAAGAAAAAATTCAGTTGTAAAATTATATTCGCCACTGACAAGCCTCATGCTTCTAAAATCATTCAGTAATATATTCATATTAACTATTATTTCACTCACCAAATATGCAAGCTTATCTTTTTCGATGGTTTCTCTATATCCATAACTTGCATTTAAGCTTAAAAGCATTCCCATTACACTTGGATGGCCTTTTTCAAGCATATCAAGTAATTCTAGAAATTGTAAATAAGAAAACTCTTCGGCAAAAAAGTCATAACATTTTTCCATTAAATTATGGCCTTCGTCAATTATAATATGGTTTATTTTCTTTTTTTCACCATATGGCCAGCAGGATAAAAGTGAATGATTTATTACAGTTATATTTTCTTCTGGAAGTTCATTATATCTCTGCCGTAAATAGCATTGTCTCGTACATTTTTCTAATTTACATTGCTCACTATCACAATTAATTTCATTAAAGTATTTATCCAATTCAAAATACTTTTGCATAGAATAATTTATGTTTTCTATATCTCCATAATTCCCACTTTCACAAAGTCTTCTAAGAAAAAGTAGTGTTAAGTTGCCTTTTTCCCAAAATTCAAAATCTTCGCATTTGTTCAATCTTTCTATACAGATATAATTTCCTTTCCCCTTCATAGATCCATATTTTAATTTGTCTTCTAATCTCAACTTTTTAAGTATAGTTGGGATATCTCTTTCAATAAGCTGATTTTGGAGCTCCTTCGTATTCGTAGATATTATAAAGCTAGAATCATATTTTCTATTCTTCTGCTTATTCAAATAAGTTTCTATTGCAGCTATTATTACATATGCAAAAGTTTTACCACTGCCTGTCGGAGCTTCAATAAATATTCTCTCGCCTTTTTCAAAATTCTCCCTTATTTTTCTTGAAAATTCCTTTTGATCTTTTCTATATTGGTAACCAAAGTCTCCTCCATTATTCCAAATTTCTTCATTTTCAAGTAAATTTTCATATAATGAATAGTCTATAGGAATTTTCTTTATGTTAATCTCTTTTTTCTTATTTTCTTCATAATCCACATATTCATATTTTTCATATGTGAAAAATGGAGGCTTTAATAAGTGCTTAGTCCACGACCAATTATTTAGATATTTATATTCTTTTAATATAACTTCATATATAGACTTATTGTTTTTTGTATACCTTTCTTCCCTTGCCCATTGCCGTAATAAAAGGGCATTTACCACTTTTAATGTATCAATCGAATCTGATAGGCCTCTATGATTTTCATCTTTCCCTAAATTAGTAATTTCCTTTATTAATGAATCTAAATTAAATTCTTTTCTCCATGGTTCTAATATTGCTGCAAGTTCCATTGAATCCATTATCGTATTTTTAATTTCAGGAATATGAAAAGCTAAAAATTTCTTCTCGAATACTGCGTTATGACACACTAAAGGAAGGTCTTCTAAAAATTCCAAGACCTCTTGCTTTATTGAATTTAAGTTTCGAGCACTTAAGAGTTCTTTTTCATTTAACCCTTTGCATAAGCTGTATGTACTTATAGGAACTCTCCCTCTTGGCCTAATTAAGGTTTCATAAGTAGTTATAATGCCACCTTTTACCTTAACTGCACCTATTTCAAGAATTTCTGAACAACTTTCTTCGAGTCCCGTTGTTTCAATATCCA
The DNA here is from genome assembly GCA_023435985.1 of Bacillota bacterium. GTDB lineage: Bacteria > Bacillota > Clostridia > Clostridiales > Clostridiaceae > Clostridium. The sequence continues at coordinate 1,776 of JAEZKY010000101.1, forward strand.
AATATATAACATTATCTAAAATACTACTTAATTCTTCTAGCATATTTTCTCCTAATTAAATACGTTCTAATTCCTATGATCTTATACTTTTATGTAATCAATTATAGCACAAATAAAATAATTGAACATCTGTTCTTATCATTTTTTATATTAATTTATAAATTAATTATTATGTATTTAGTATATATAAAAACTGGAACAAAATACTTATTTTGTTCCAGTTTTTAATAAACTATTATTTCTATCCAGGTAGTCTTTGGATATTCTAATGAATTCCTGCATATTACAATTTCCAGCCCTTTCTCCAATACCATCTAGAGTGCAATCTACATATTTAGCACCACTTTTTATCGCTTCTAATGAAATAGGAATTGCCATACCAAAATCATTATGAGCATGTATTTCAAGCTCCATATCAGTCTCTTCAATGATTGTTTTAATCGATTTTTTGACTAACGATGGCATTAATATTCCTACTGTATCCGCATATCTTACTCTTTTTACTCCCATTTCTCGAACTATTTTACATAAGCTTATAAGGTAACTTGTATCTGCCCTTGAAGCATCTTCAAATCCAATCGTAACTTCATAATTTTTGTCTCTAGCTAAAAATACACATTCTTTTAAATTCTTCTCAACCCATTGCTTATCCTTATTTAAATTTGAATAAATCTGTATATCAGATGTTGGAACACTAATGTGAATAATATCAGGTTTACAATCTATTGAGTTTAAAATATCGTTTTTATTCATTCTATTCCAAGTTGATATTAATGAATTTTGTCTTATATTTAAAATTCTCTTAATGCACTCTTTTTCTATATCTCCCATAATTGGTATTCCTGCTTCTATTTGATAAATATTATTCTCATCCATATATTTTGCTATTTCTACCTTTTCATCAATTGAAAAAGCTCTTCCTGCACATTGCTCACCATCTCTTAGAGTAGTATCCACGATACGTATATATTTATTATATTCTTTTTCTAAAATCATAGACTATCACCACCTTTATAATAAATTTATCCGCAGCATTTTTTGTAAATCTCCTTAATTTCTTCATTATTTAAGCCTCTTCGTTTCTGCATGCTAAATTTTCTTACATCCTCTAACATAATCTGCAAATTCTCTGAATTGTAATGTATATTCAATTCCTTAAGCTTCATTTCTAAAGAGCTTATTCCTGAATGTTTCCCAATTATAATATTCCGCTGTCTTCCAATCTCACTAGGATCATAAGGCTCATAGGTACTTGGATCTTTAGCAATACCATTTACATGAATTCCAGATTCTACATTAAAAATATCTTCACCTATAAAAGGCATATTTGAATGAAGTTTACTTTCTATAATTTCTTCAAAAATATTAAGTACCTTTGGAAATAATCTTGGGTTTCCATGTATTTTTATTTTTTCCAAAAACATAAGTGATCCCAATACTTCTTCAAGAGATGGATATCCTCCAATACCCGCAAAAGTTGTGACAATTTTTTTTCCTCCCAATTTAATCCATTCTAAAGTCATTGCTATTGCAGACTCATATTTGTTCTTGATGCCAAATTCAATATTTTCTCCAAATGTACTTTTTATCTTTAAAAATATTTCTTCATAATTATTAAAAATCAAATCATCTAGTCCAATAATTCTGCGATAATTTTTCTTGTTTTCCTTAGAATTCTTTAAAACTATATCTAAGTCACTGACACAGTTAATTTCAATAACACCATCTCTGCTACATATTATGAATTTAATATCCTTAGGTAATGGAGCTAACTGATTATAAATTTCTGGAGTGATTTCTATATAATCACTCCCTATTGCATTAAGATATTCAATCAATTTTTTAATCTGAGGAATTTTATCTTTAAATTTATCACCATAAATTTCTCTTAAAATAACTATGGTCTTATCTATAATTTCTACCATAATTTCACTCCCCTCATGTTTATACCAAAATTAATTTCTGCATTTCTATGCTCTAAGCATTTCTTTAACTTCTGTTCCCTTTAATATAGCTTCAGCTGCCTTTACCACTGCAGTTTCAATAACTTCACAGGTCATAAACACTTCTATGCCCATACTTTTGAATTTCTTTTTAGGTTCATCCCCAATTCTAAGGCATATCACTCCTGCACAATCATTAACTATCTTAGAAAGCTTAGTAAACTTATCTTCTTCCTCTTCACATACTTCCTTACCATTGCAGAATTTATCTACATCTCTTTTTTCAACATATTTGGCATCTCCGTTTTTATATTCATAAATAATGAATTCTGTTGCATGTCCGAAATGCATATCTACTCCAACTCCACTCTTTGAAGCTATTGCAAATCTAAGAGTTTTTTCCTCTATATTCTTAACTTGAGGCTTATTAAATTTTTGAGATTGATCATCACCAAGTAATCCAATAGCATCAGCTCTGCATTGCTTGCAATGATACATCTGTTCCAAATGTTCACCGCATTTATTTCTTAAATCCATTATTTCTTTATTGCTTGTAAGAGGCATGTTTTCAAATACACTTCCTTTTACAGGTATCATTTGCATTATATTTGTGATTCTAGCCCCTAATGTTTTAACTCTTTTAACAACTTCTTCTATGTGATTATCGTTAATTCCTTTAAGCATAACTATATTAACCTTACACATTATACCTCTGTCTGCTAAATATTTAAGCCCAGACAATTGATTGTTTAAAAGGATTTGTGCTCCTTCTTCACCAGTATAAGTGACTCCTAAATAATCTACGAATTTATATACCTTAGCAGTTATTTTAGGATCAATAGCATTCATAGTTATTGTTACATGGCTTACTCCTAAATCAATTAACTCTTGAGCATAGAACGGAAGCATTAAACCATTTGTTGATAAGCAGAAAGTAACTTCTGGATCATGTTCTCTTATAAGTTCAAGAGTCTTTTTAACATTATCAAAATTTGCAAGTGCATCACCAGGTCCTGCTATTCCGACAACCTTTAGATTATCCATTTTAGATTTTACTAACTTATATTTTGCAAATGCCTCTTCTGGCGATAATACTTCTGTTGTAACTCCTGGTCTGCTTTCATTTACACAATCAAATTTTCTTAAACAGTAATTACAACTTATATTACACTTTGGAGCTATTGGAAGATGCATTCTTGCATATTTATGCGCTGATGAACAGCTAAAACAAGGATGGGTCTTAGTCTTCTCTTCTACTACATCTCTATCTACAACTTTAAATTCCACTTTTTTCTCCCCCTTAAGTTCTAACTCTTCACTTTTTGCAGTTAGTTCTATGTTTTTTTCTTCTTTATAATATTCATTATATAAATCTTCTCTAAACGTTGATTCTGTTTTAGCCAGCATAACATTTGCAATTTTATCGCTTAAATCAAGAGAACCTTCATATCCAATGGATAATATTCTCTGTCCGCCAACTCTGTCATGTATTGGGAATGATGCCCTTACTAACGGCACTTTATGTTTCTCTTCTATTCTTCTTCCATCAGAGCTTCCGAGCATGACATTTACATCACTATTTAATACATAATTTTCTATATCTTTAAAATCTGCTTTATCTAAAATTGTACATTTTTCTGCAAATAGGTTATCGGAGAGTTCATCAACTTCTTTTCTTAAACTTTTTTCAAGTCCTGGGCATATATCTGCTGTTGCAATTAAAGCTGGAACTGATCCGTTTTCTATTGCTAATCTTGCACAAGAATAA
>JAEZKY010000164.1 GCA_023435985.1 Bacillota bacterium
TCCCCTCACTTTAAACATCAAAATTAAGTGTATAAATACAAATAAGAATCAAATTTAGAATTCTTAAGTTCTAAAAATCAACATTGAATCTAAAAGAAAAAAAAGATATTTGAAAATGAACTACTAAACTCATTTTTTGTTTTTAAATATTAAAGTATAAATAAATTTTATAGTATTATCTTCAGTAGTTACGTCTATTTTGAAAATATCCCCTTTACTAATTCCATATTCCTTTTTAAGTTCAGCAGGCAATGTAATGTCCAATGAATTGGTCCCATGTCTCTCCCTTGCTTTAACAGTGTAAGTCTTCATTAATTAAAATAGTTTTCATGTACATTAAACGCTTTGTGTACATTATGTACATTAAACTTTTTCTCAATCGCTAGACTAGTAACTTGGGGTGAATTTATGAACAATCTTTACATTTTAACTGAAGAAAGAGCAAAAACTAAAGTTATCATCGAGATTTTAAAAATATATTGCGATAAATACAATAAAAATATGGAAAAAAGTCAGGTAAAAATAATTCCAGAGATAAACAATGGAAAATATTCTTTTAATTCATATATAAAGGGCATTAAAATCGATGGTATTAAACAAATAATACTATCAAGCGCTTCAGGTAAATCTAGTTTTGTAGATTATCTAGTATTTGAGCAATCTTATCCCCCTAAAGAAGAATCAGATGATGCTAATAATTTACTACTTCTAATTGAAGAGACTAAAACAAGTGATAAAGAATCTCGAAACACTGGCGTCTATCAACGTAGCTTAAAATTTACATATGCTGATGTATTTTATCCTGATGTTCCAAAATATATGTTATATAATATTGAAGGTGACGAAAACAGAAAACCTACAGATACGAGTGTATTTGGTACTAATATGCTTTTAACTCAAGGCGTTGGAATAATTGGAAAAGATAATTGTTATTTTGATTCTTTTAAAGATATTGATGAAGTTATGAAGTTTAAAAATAATATGAGGGCTGCCCCTAAAGGTAATGTTCCAATTGAAATAACTCAAGATAACGACATAATAGAAATTTCGGGTAGGTTATACAAAAGTGGAGGTATTGCTCATGACCCCAATATGGGCTGTTTATCTTCGATAGCTAAAACTCTAAGAGTTTTAGGTTGGAAAGGCAAAATAAAGATTACCCAACATGGTTTAAATCAACAACATATTGATACATCAGTTAAACGATCACATAAGTTTCTAAATATTGCAAAATGTTTGGATATTCAGTTTGATGGATTAAATTTTGATGGTTCTAATGATATTCCAAAAAAATATTGGTACTATGAGAAGAAATCTGAAAAAATAGGAACAATATTTTTACACTTATTGGCTGTAAGTTTAAATAATAGTGTTAAAAGTATATATGAAAATCATGCTGGCTGTGAACGTGGTTATTTCTATTCAGATGAAGGTAAAGGAATTGCTCTACCTAAAAAAGATCAAAGTGGAGTTAATAATCTTTTAATTCCAGATTTAATTCTCTTAAATAATGAAACTAAAGAAATATTGGTTATAGAAGGTAAAAAATCTTCAACATTAGAAAGAGGATTAGAGGAAATAAATAATTATGATTCAATTGAAAATGAATATATAAAGCCTGAATATCCTGATTATTCTATTTCAAGATGGGTAACTACTTTCGGAGAAGATAGATATCATGGAAATTTAAATCCTAAGGTATTAATACATTTAAATAGAGATGGTAGCTTTTACGTAAATGAAAAAGCTCCGAATTGGATAAAAGAACTTTTTAAAGATAATGTAGAACTTTTCATGAGGGACGTCTTAAAAGATGAGGAAGAATTAGTAGTTGACCACTAAAACTTCCTTATTTTTCTTTATATGATTCCTATTTTTCTGATAATTTGAATTAGAATAATCCGAATTAATTTCAATAACACGGTAATTATTTTTATTTATCCAGTCGATGAGTAATGTATTTTCTTTACCATCATGTATAGTTACATTAGACAATGCAAAATGTATACCTTGAGCATTCAAATTATCTAGTAATCCTAATAACTCTTTTTCTTCTTTTACTGTCCAATTTTTAAATCCACGGTTACCGTCATTGTAACTACCAGTTGTTATTAAGTAAGGTGGATCGCAATAGACTAATGAATTACTATCTAATTTAGAGTAGTCTAATTTAGTAAAATCATGATCATAAAATTCTATAGTTTTGTCATGTATTTTATTTATGAAGTCGTTTAAACGATTTTTCATATTTGGAGTGAAGCTACTTCTATTTGTTCCATGAGGACAGTTATATTTACGAGAATTATTAAATCTTATTTGATAATTAAAAGAAAAGCAAATTAATACATATAAATCTAAAGGATTTTTCACTAAATCTGCATTATACTTATCTCTAAATTCTAAAAATCCATCTTTTTCATTTTTTTTAATGTTATATTCACTAATTGTTAATTCAATATAATCAATTATATCTTCAGAATTATGCATTTGAAAATATTTGAATAAATCAACTAATGGAGTCAAATGATCATTGTATATTATTCTTTTAGAATCTACATTTATTCCAACATTAAATCCACCACCAAAAACATCTACAAATGTGGATATATTATCTGGAAATGCTTCATAAATTTGAGGTAATATTTTATGTTTACCTCCAATATAATTAAAAGGGCACTTTAAAAAGTCTTTTTGTTTTGTTGGAACATTATCATAATTAATAACCTGATTATTATCAATCTCAAAAGTTACTTGAACTGGAGAAGGTTTTGATTTGCATTTTTTAATAGTCTCAACTTCCTTAGGAATTCTAGATCTTTGTGTTTCTTTTTCTACAAAAAACAATAATTCATGTAAATCTTTCTTTCTCTGTTTTTGTTTACTTTTGTATTTACGATATTTAATAGGAGCAGCCATATTAAACGTTCCTTCTATCCCATACCTGTTAAATATCTCTTCTATTTCATCAACACCTAAAATTCCATCTGTACTATAACTCATTATAATATATGAGAATTGGGCATTTTTTATTATATCTTCTAATGCATTTTTTACTTCTGCTTTCCGACAGAATCTGGAAATTTGACCCGAATAATCTCTCATACCAGAGACTCCTTTTATTTTAGGGCGATCATACTTAGCAACTGTTTCTAGTATATGATAATTTGGAAGATATTGCCTTTGATTATAAGGAGGATCTATATATAATATATCCCCTTCAATTTTTTTAATTAATGAATGAGCATCTTCATTATAACATATATTTTCACGATGATTATTTTTAATATCTAATTCCGCGAATTTAAATTTCTTTAAGGCCCTTGGATCCCAATGTTTTAAATAAGCAGCATAAACACCACTAATATTTGAATAATATGGAACAGTTTCAATTAATAACGCTAAAAGATAAATGTATTCCTCCTCATTTATCCATTCTTTTATAAGCCATTGTTCCATTATAATTCTAATTAAATCAATTCTTTTCCCAATTTCGGGCGTGAAATACATTCTTTCTGAATTTTCAGAGGGAGTATAATTATTATAAATAAATAAATCTTTTGAGGAGATATTATATTCATCTTGTAAAAATTCAAGTGATTTATTTTCTAAATAGTTTAATATATCCTGAAACGAATTCTTAGCTAATTTCTTTTTTAGAATAGAAAATTCGGGGATTTTATTAAGCTCAATTGTTGATTTTTGCAGTATATAAGAGAAAAACATTATATCATTAGAAATTACTTTATAATATGGTTTAAAATATCTTGCAACTGAACTACTACCTGAAAAAATATCACAAAATACAAAATCGTTATTTACAGGAATATTCTCTTCCATAAATCTCTTTATATCTTCAACCAATAATATTTTATTTCCTATAAATCTCATATTTGTCACCAATTACAGATATCACTGCTAAATATTATGTAATTCTATAAAATTATTATATTTTTATTTGAGATACAAACTTAAA
>JAEZKY010000059.1 GCA_023435985.1 Bacillota bacterium
TTGCAATATATATATAATTAATATTTTGATTTTTTTTCGAAAAGTCTTAGGATTTTCGATCCAAACTCTTAACTTATAACTCGTAATTCTTGACTGAATTACCTATTTCATTGAATTAATTACATTAGTAAGTGGTGGTATTACTTGCTTCTTTCTTGATAACACACCTGGTAAAAATGCCATTGAATCTTTTAATTCAACATTAAATGTTTTTTCAACATAATCTTGTCTTTCACCTGCAACTAATACCTGTGAACCTTCAGTTAATATATCAGTTAAAAGCAGCATTACCACATCATATCCTTTTTTATCTGCTTCACTTTTCATAAAGCTTAACATCTCATCTTTCAGTGGCATAAATCCATCTATATCCATCGTATTAACTTGAGCTACACCTACTTTAGAATCGCCCATTGTGAAAGGCTTAAAGTCTTGGTTAAAAATTTCTGATACACTCTTTCCTTTTAATGAAGTTCCTGCTTTAAACATTTCTTTTGCAAAATCTTCTAGGCTTGATATTCCAGCAATTTCAGCAAGTTTCCTGCATATAACTTTATCTTGTTCTGTACAAGTTGGACTCTTAAATAATAGAGTATCTGATATTATAGCTCCACATAATAATCCAGCCACTTCTTTAGATGGAGTCATATTATGTTCAAAATAACTTTTACCAACTATAGTTGATGAACTTCCAAGTGGTTCATTTCTAAAGAAAATAGGATTACTTGTTTGAATATCTGCAACTCTGTGATGATCTATAATTTCAAGAACTTCCGCTTCTTCTAATCCATCTACAGATTGACCTCTTTCATTATGATCCACTTGAATAACTTTTTTCTTGTGGTTTGAAATTAAATGATATCTCGAAACAGTTCCAATAACTTTTCCTTCTTCATCAACTACTGGATAGCTGTTGTATCTAGTTTCAGCCATAGTATCTTTAATATCATCAGCTAACTCATCCTTTGAAAAAGCTATTAAATCTTTAGTAGCCATGACATAACTCACTGGTATACTTTGAATTAATAATCTTGAAGCTGTAAAAGAATCATGTGGTGTGCTTATTACGGTAACTCCATTTTCCTTAGCCTTTGAAAGCAAGCTTTCAGCAAGTTTATGAGAACCTGTTATTATAATTAATGATGCTTTTATATCAATTAAAGCTTCATGTACATCAGGTCTATCTCCTACAATTGCAATATCACCTTCATCAACAATTTCCTTTAAGCTTTCTGGCTGCATTGCTGAAACAGCAATTTTCCCTTTAAATACCTTATGAGTTTCATTTATGTATATACTAGTAGCAGAAAGTGTATCTAAAATATTCTCAATAGATGTTTTACTTTTTGCTAAAATATCATTATCTCCTATGTCCATATATGCAGATGTTAAATTTGAAATTGAAAGAATTCCTATTAATCCACCTTTATCATCAACTACAGGCAAAGATTTTATATGATTGTCCCTCATAATATTCCATGCCATTCTTAAAGAGTAGTTTCCATTTATGGGCTTGATTGTGTCAAAGTTCAAATCTTCTACTTTGAGCTTAACTGTTTCTAATAATCTTGGAGCCTTAACACCAAAATAATCCAATATAAATTGCGTTTCTGCGTTTACATTTCCGAGTCTTACTGGTACAGCTGGAAGATCACTAGTCTTATTTTTAAATTCTGCATATCCATATGCAGCACAAATAGAATCTGAATCAGGATTTTTATGTCCAGTTACATAAACTACATTTTCCAAAATAATTCCTCCTATAAATTTACATTTTATTTATAGATATTCAATTTTAAATTTAAACTTATGTGGCAGCTTACCAAAATCACACAAAAGTTTAATAATAATACATAATTATTCTATATACAAATTAAATTTACAAATTGTTTATCTATACGTGACTTATACATACTTATTGTACTTATAAAACTTATTTATGTAAAGCCCCCTTAAGCAGTTTACAGTTTACAATTCCTAATTATGAGTTAAAGAAAAAAAGCCTTATTCAGTTATGACTTGTCACTCATCACTGAATAAAGGCTTTTTACTTTTCACTGAATAAATCTTGCTACCTATAGCACTGCTAATTTAATCATTCATATATGTAATTCTCATTAATCATACAAATATGTATATTTCATAGAATCTGAATTTACCCTAACTTCTCATGGCATTTATCATGCTCCAAAGATCATCTGTAGTAGTAAGTGCCTTTGAATTAAGTTGAAAAGCTTTTTGAGTTAATATGATATCAGTCATTGTTTCAGTCGTGTCTACATTAGAATTTTCTAATGATCCTGATACTATATTATAATTATTACTTGTTGTTACTTGAGCATCTGAACTTGGAATTAAACAATTTCCTCCTATTGGAGTAAAACTTCTATCTCCAACTGCCGTAAACACAGGAATAGTACCAATATTCACTTCACCTTGTTCAGTTTTTACTGTTATTCCACCTGCACTATCTATAGATACATTCTTGCTATTTAATACAGGATTTCCTTCTGAATAACCATTTTCATATTGAATATATACTTTTTTTCCATCTGAATTTACTAAAGTTCCATTTGAATCAACTTTAAAATTTCCATCCCTAGTATATACTATACTTCCATCAGCTTCTGAAAGCGCAAAATACCCTTCTCCATTTATTGCCAAATCCGTATTATTACCTGTTTTAGTAAAAGTTCCTTGAGTGTTTGTTGCATAATTTAAACCAAGCTTGACTCCAGTTCCTGATGTAGCTTTTGTATTTACAAGAGGAGTTCCTGCTCTATTTAAAGATTCTGTTACAAGATCTTTAAATCCTACATCTGTGCTTTTATAACCTGTTGTCTGCATATTAGCTAAATCATTTGAAAGATAATCAAGTTTCTCCTGATATGCATTTAGCCCGCTCTTTGCAGTGTCAAAAATATTAAACATAAATTCTTCCCCCTAATCTTATCTATATATTACTACACTTTTCCTAAATCATTAGCAGCTTTTTGCACCGTATCATCTTGCATTTTTACAAACTTTTGATTTGATTCGAATTGCCTTTTTATTTCCATAAGTTTTGTCATTTCAGCTGTAGCATCAACATTTGAAGCTTCAAGATATCCTTGTTTTACATTAACTTTAGCATTATAAATCGGATTTTGCTGAGTTATATAATTCTCACCAAGTGGTTCTAATGATTTATAATCTTGAAAATCAGCTGTTAATAGCTTATCTGCAGCACCAGTTCCCACAACATTAATATTATTTTCTGCATCTATAGTAAACTTTGAGTCTCCAACATATATTGGCTCTCTTGCACCTGTAGTATTATTTACACCTAACACTTGGTTTCCATCATTAGTTATCAAATACCCCTGTTGATTAACCTTAAAATTACCATCTCTAGTATAAACTTCTGTATTTCCATCTTGAGCCACAAAAAAACCACGTCCATCTATAGCCAAATCTGTTGAATTTCCTGTTGATTTAACAGATCCTTGAGTAAATGCAGTTTCTACATCATTAACTTTTACTCCTAAACTTAAATCTCCAATATTATTTCTCACATATTTATCACCCACAAGCTTTTGCCTATTAGATATCATAACATCATTAAAGCTGCTTTTTGTAAGCTCACGTTCCTTAAATCCTGTGTTATTCATATTAGCGATGTTATTACTGACTACTTCTTGTTCATTCTGCAGTGCTATAAGTCCAGAAACAGAAGTATATAATCCTCTTATCAATTTAATCCTCTCCCTTTAAAATAGACTTGCGTTCATCCCCATAAATCATACCTAAAGCTCTAGCTTTTTCTTCTATTTGACTATCGGATAAATTATTATTATATTTATATCCAAACATAATTATTACACCTAAAATCAAACCAATTCCTATCCCAAATAAAACTTTGTTATCCATAAGAAATATCAGGGCATTCTTTATTTTCTGAATAATCCTTTTACTAATAATACTTCCCCCTTACTCACAGATAAATCATAGCATATTTGTTCTACTGTTAATCCATCTTCTAAAAGCTTTTTAATACTCTGAGTTTTATTGCTATCTGCTTTCTCTGAAAAACTAATTTCTGATATTACATCGTCACCATAATTCAAGTCGTAGGATGAATTTTCATCTATAATATCTTCTTTTAAACTTTTGATATCTTTTATATCTTCGTATACTTTTTCATTATTCTTAAGTTTATTAAAATTATTTTTTATTTCAATGATTTCTTCCTGTAATTCCGTTAGACTTTCAGCTATGTCTCTCCTTAGCCTTCCAATTTCAATTTTATAATCGCTTAGTCCATCCTTATTATCCTGTAGCATATCCTTAAAAGAGAATTTTGAACTTTCATCTTCATTATTCATTTTACTTTCTCTTTTTATAACACGATAATTATAGATTACTAGAACACTTCCTATTATTAATAATATAAATGGCATAAGGCACCTCTATTCAGTTAACACTTAATAATTTATGTATATTGGTCAATTAGTGTCTAATTATAATAATGCAGCTTTTTCATGCATTCCCTAAGGCTTATAATAGCCCTGCTATGTAATTGACAAACTCTAGATTCAGATACGCCTAACACTGATCCTATTTCTTTTAACGTTAAGCCTTCATAATAATAAAGGTTTAAAATCACTCTATCCTTTTCTTTAAGTAAATCTATTGCTTTCGTAAGGATCTCTAGCTGCTCTTTATCCTGCAAATATGTATCAGGGCTCGGACTATTTTTATCCTCTATAATTCCAATGAGATTTACATCCTCATCATCTGAAAAAATCACATTTTCCAGAGATACCATTGAAATATAATTTATGTAATTCTCAATTTCCGCGACTTCATTTAGTGAAATCTTCAAATGCACTGCTATTTCATTGTTGGTAGGTTCCCTTAAAAACTCCATCTGCAGGGTATCAATAGCTTTATTGTATCTATTTAACTTGTCCATGGCCCCTTTTGATATGGGCCTATTTTTTCTAAGTTCATCTATCATTGCACCCTTAATTCTTATTGATGCATATGATGAAAATTTCATTCCCTTTGTATCATCAAATTTATTTAAAGCATCCATAAGCCCTATCATTCCATAGCTGACTAAATCCTCATATTCCATATATTTATTTTTTCCAAACATAACCCTTGAAGCAATATATTTTACTAATGGAATATATTCTTTAATTATCTGTTCTTTTCCATTGACCTTTTTTATGACCGCTGCTTCCATATTCTATTACCTCCCCATATACTTCCCTCATCTATATTATAGCCTATACCTTAAGCCTTATTTTCATATATCAAAATTTAAGCATTTGCTCTCTGCCTTCTCACTACTTCAAAAAGTCCTTGAATAATTTTTTCACTTTGTGCCTGTGTTATATCTAAAAATCTGAGTCCACATAATTTTTGTTTATCTATTGTATTCTCAATTCTTACAATATCGCACTTTATTTCAAATTCAATTGTATTTAATTTAAAATTAACCAAAATTAAATCTTTCATCTCAATCTTTTCATTCCCTTTTAGTTTCAAGCCGCCCGCGCTTAAATCTACCATTAACCCATTTTCATAAGGAATACTATCAAACTCTTCTTCTTGAGCATTAGTAATTATTTTGTATTCTACTGCATCAACAAAGCTAACTCTAAAGAAATTTCTCCTTTGTATTTTGGTTACATTAAAAGGTTTTGATATTTCATAATATATTATGTTTCCTTCTCTGCCTCTTGATATTATTTCCGAATAAAAATTAAAACATCTGTTCTCATCTAAATAAGAATTCATTTCAATTTCCTCTTTCGGATTAAGCATTAAATATTCTCCATTATTAACTGGTAAGTTTATTCTTAAAAAATTTTCATGTACGTCTATTATTAAAGCCTTGTATACTTTATCTGCCACAATTACTTCTAGTTTGTCGTTTACTTCTAAGTTAAAATTATCCACTTTTAACTCCTCCTACGAAAATATATTGAATAATCTTCTAAATAACCCTTTTGCTCCATCCATTGTATTTACATCTTGTCCAATAAGTTTCATAGCTATATTTTCAATATCTCTAGCTGCCTCACAATTTGGATACAATACAACAAAAGGCTTTTGTTGTCTTACGCTTTGCACTAATTTTTTATCTTCTAATATGCTTCCTAAATATTCAATATTTATCTCTAAAAATCTGCTAACTGCTCTATCAAATTTTTTGAATGTTTCTTCGCCTTCTTCTTTAGTAAAAGCCTTATTTACAACAATTTTTGCTTTATCTTTTAGTTTATAATGATCAGTAGCTTTAATTAAACTGTAGCCATCTGTTAGTGATGTAGGTTCAGGAGTAGTTACAATAATTAATTCTTCAGATGCTGCTATAAAAGATAAAACATCTCTATTAACTCCAGCACCTGTGTCCATAAGAATATAGTCATATTCATCTAATGCTTCAAGTTTCTCTAAAAACATTTTTCTCTGATCTTCTTCCAAATCTTGTGCTCTAGTTAAAGCAGATCCAGCAGGAATTAAATGAACTCCATTAGTACCTTCTATAATTATATCCTTTATTTCCAAACCAGTAAATAGTATATCGAATATATTATGTTTTGGATACAATCCCATTAATACATCATCATTACCCATACCTAGATCTGCATCAAAAATCAACACTTTTTTTCCTTTATTTTGAAGTGCTATAGCTAAATTCACAACGAAATTACTTTTACCAACTCCGCCTTTTCCAGATGTTACAGTAATAATTTTAGTAGAAGCTTGTTTTTTCTCTTCTTCTTCATTATTAATCAATTTTCGTAATGATTCAGCTTGATCTAGCATATAATTTCCTCCCCAAGGATAAAACTTGCAACTTTTTCTTTTTCAGGCACCATTATATCATCTGGAACATTTTGCCCTGTAGTTATAAAGCTGATTGGCTTATTTGAAATTTTAGCTATATTATACAACGAACCATATACCGTAGTTTCATCAAGTTTTGTGATAATAACATTATCATATTTAAGTTCTGAATAGCCTTTTAAAATACTTTGAATATCGCTATTTTTAGTTGTTGCACTTATAACCATGCATGTATAATCAGGATTTGCTTTTTGAACAAAAGCCCTAAGTTCAGAAATTTGCATTGCATTCTTGCTGCTTCTTCCTGTGGTATCTATAAGTATTACATCACATTCCTTCATAGACTCAATTGCCTCTTCCATTTCTTTCATTGTAATGACTACTTTAAACGGAATATTCATTATTTCTGCATAAGTTTTTAATTGTTCTATTGCACCAATTCTATATGTGTCAACTGTTATTAAACCAACTTTTTTCTTTTCAACTAATGCAAGCCTGCCTGCTAACTTTGCTATAGTTGTTGTTTTTCCTACTCCTGTAGGTCCTACTAATACAATACGCCCATTTAAACTTTTACTAGATACTAAAATATCTCTTTCAAAAACATCTCTTAAAACTTCTGTCTCCTCAATATCAACATTAGAATTTCCTTCTGCTATGCTGATAATTTCTTCTTGGAATTCTTCATCAATATCTAATTTCCTTAACTTTTCCTTTAATAAGCCATCTCCATTTTCTTCATATACAGAATTCTTTATTACCTTATTGAGTAAATTTTTTAATTCACTCACTTCTTTGTGTATAGATTCTATATCAGAATTGTCAATATCACTATCTTTTAAATTCGATATATTTTTATCAGCCTTTTCACTTTTTTTAGGCATCCTATTTATCTCATTTATTATTTCTAAATCATTTTTTTCTTCTTCATCTTTTAAAGATTCTTTCTCTACATTTAAATTATGTTCTAGTATCCTATCATTTAACGTTTCAATGTTTCTTTCTTCATTAATGTCCGCTTTCTTTTGATCAAATAATTTATCGTCCTGCATAAGCTTTTTTATGCTTTCTAATGAATTCTTAAACTCTTCCTCGTCATTTTGTTTATAAGAATCATTATTTTGCTTAAAGCCTCTCTCTCTACTATCCTTTTTCTTTTCTACAGAATTTTCAACTGCTGCTGTAACTTCAATTACTTTTTTAGAAAATAAGCCAGTAAAGCCAGGCTTCCTGACTTTTCTTTGGCTTATTATTATAGCATCTTTTCCAAGTTCATACCTAATGCGTGTCAAACCTTCATTCATGTCTTTTACTAGATACTTTTTTATAACCATCTATATTCTAACGACTCCTTCACTATTAATTTGAACATCATTTGGTACTTCATTTAATGAAATTACCATAACATGAGGAAATACCATCTCTATTAATTTTCTAAATGCAACTCTTATATTTGGAGAAACCAATATAATCGGTTGATTATTATAAAAATAAACAGATTCAATAGTATTTTGAACACCTGTAAGTATTTTTGTAGTTGTATCTGGATCTACTGTGGGGAAAGAACCTTGAACTGATTTTTGAATATTTGACCCTATTATGCTTTCTATATCAGGTTCTAACGTTACAACAGTAATTTTTTTCTTCTCATCTACTATTTGGTTACAAATGGTTCTGGCAAGAGAAAATCTTACATATTCAGTTAAAGTTTCAATATCTCTGGTATTCTTAGAATTATCAGCTAACGATTCCATTATTGTAACGATATCCTTAATTGGAACTTTTTCTCTAAGTAAATTTTGTAATACTTTTTGAAGGTCACCAATACCTAATAAATCAGGTATAAGTTCGTCAACAACAGCGCTATACTTTTCTTTAACATTATCAATAATATTCTTAACTTCCTGTCTTCCAAGTAATTCATAAGAATGACTCTTTATAGTTTCAGTTAAATGAGTCACCATGACTGTTGTTGGATCAACTACTGTTAGACCTTTAATCTCTGCTTCCTCTCTTTGATCTTTATTTAT
Source organism: Bacillota bacterium (assembly GCA_023435985.1). GTDB lineage: Bacteria > Bacillota > Clostridia > Clostridiales > Clostridiaceae > Clostridium. The sequence goes on from JAEZKY010000059.1 coordinate 8,874, forward strand.
CCAGACCGCTGGAAGCCCAAAGGTTGGTTCAACGGTTTTTATGCCTGGCATATCAGAATTATCTCCCGTTGGATCCATACATAAAAGCATATTAGGCATAAGTTCTGATGAAACAACCATTGTTCCTCTGATTTTAATTATGTATTCATTGGCCTTTAACTGTAGATTATCTCTAATTCTAATTGGTTGAACTACTATTCCCATTTCAATAGCACATTGTCTTCTTACTGAAGCAATCCTTTGAAGCAGATCTCCACCAGAGCTTTCATCTGCAAGTGGTATAAGGCCATAACCTATTTCTACTTCCATAGGTTCAACAGAAATTAGATTCATAACATTTTCTGGTTCCTTACGCTCAGCTTGAATAATTTGTTCTTCTTCTGATATTACTTCTTCAACATTCTTAGCTGCTGTTTCTTTAAGAAGGAAATAAGTTAATGCCCCCATTGTTAAAGATGCAGCTAAAAATGGAATCTTAGGCATCTGTGGAACTATAGCTAAAAATAACATTAAAGCACTAGCAATTCCGGTTGCTACTGGGAAAGCTGATAATTGCTTAGTTACAGTTTCACCAAAATTATCAGAACTTCCTGAACGAGTTACTAAAATACCTGAAGCTGTTGATATTAAAAGTGCTGGAACCTGACTTACAAGCCCATCACCAATAGTCAAGGTAGTATACAGCTGAGCTGCATCCCCTGCTGATAATCCATGTTGAAGCACTCCAATTACTATTCCTGCAGTAATATTTATAATAGTAATTATCACCCCTGCAATGGCATCACCTTTAACGAACTTAGATGCACCATCCATAGCTCCATAAAAATCTGCCTCTGATTGTAAATCTTTTCGCCTTTTTTTTGCAACCGCCTCATCAATCATTCCTGAATTTAAGTCAGCATCAATACTCATCTGTTTACCAGGCATTGCATCAAGAGTAAATCTTGCTGAAACTTCTGCAACTCTACCTGCACCATTAGTAATAACCATAAATTGTATTACTACTATAATTAAAAATATTACGATCCCAACTACGTAATTCCCACGAACAACAAATTTACCAAAGGCTGTAATAATTTCTCCTGCATTTCCATCACTCAATATTAATCTTGTCGAAGATATGTTAAGTGCTAATCTAAACAATGTCGTTACAAGCAGCAATGTTGGAAACACTGAAAGTTGTAATACACTAGTAGTAAACATAGTAATCATAATTATAACTATAGATATCGTTATATTTAAAGCTAATAGTAAATCAAGCATCACCTTAGGTAATGGTATTATTATCATAAGTACTATAAAAATAACTCCAAATGCTACTATTACATCTAAATTTTTCTTTATGTCTAGCCTTTTGCTAAATTCCAAAACTCAATCCTCTCCCTTCCAATATCACTTAATTAACAGTGAATTGTTAATTATGCAACTTTTTACGTTTTTATAAAATTAATTGCTAATCATAACAATTAAATCATCTACATAAATTCATATGTTACAATATGTACTTTTTAATTATTTTTCTTTTTAAGTTTCATTACTACAACTAAAATTTCTGCAACCCCCTGGTATAAATCTTGAGGTATATCTTGATCTATTTCTACCCTATCATACAATAATCTTGCAAGAGGTTTATTCTCAATAACTGGAACATTATGCTCCTTTGCCTCTGTTTTTATTTTAAAAGCAATATAATCAGCACCTTTAGCTACAACTTTTGGAGCTTCCATGACTCCATTTTCATCATATTTTAAAGCAATTGCTAAATGTGTAGGATTTGTTATAACAACTGTAGCATCTGCAACAGACTTCATCATTCTTCTCATACCTATTTCTCTTTGCTTTTGCTTAATTTTTGCTTTTATTTTAGGATCACCTTCTGACTGCTTATATTCATCTTTAATTTCCTGCTTGGTCATCCTCATATCTTTTCTATAAGCTCTAACTTGATAAAAATAATCTATTGCTCCAATAATAACAAGAACTATACATATCTGCTTAAAAATATCTACAAGTAAGTTTTTAACCTCATTTCCCAATGATGGTAAATATAAATTAGAAATAGATAATATATTTGTGTAATTCTTCAAAATATAATTATATGTTATAATTCCTACTATAGATATAATTACCACATTTTTCACTAGTCCCTCAAAGCTTCTTTTCGAGAACATCTTTTTTATCCCAGCTAGAGGGTCACTAGCTTTAAATGGAGGCTTAAATTTTATTTTCGTTATTAAAAATCTTGATTGAATTAAATTAATAGCAACCCCGGCAGCCATAATAAATAACATAAAAGGTAATATTAAATTTGATGTCTTCATTATAGTAGTATACACAACATTAGAAAGTGTTGCCTGATCAAAATTTTCTAGCATAGGTAACTTTAAAAAATAAACCATAATTTCTTTCATTCCATTAATTATGGTTCCCCATAAGGAGTTTATAAGAAGTGTACAAACAACCATAGTAACTGCCACAGATACATCTTTACTTTTAGCTATTTGTCCTTCTTTTCTAGCCTCACTTGTCTTCTTTGGGGTTGCTTCTTCAGTTTTATCATCAGCTGCAAAAATTAATGCTAGCGGTACTGCAGGTATTAAATTAACTATATCTTTAATAGTATTTGGTAAATTATATATAGCCGTACCTATTAATTTAAGCATTATTGGTAATAATACTATATATGTTATGATACCTAGTATGTTTTTCACGGGTAACCCTAAAAACATAACAGGAAATGTTGGCACTGTCCTTGAAATCAAGCCTAAGCATATATCTGTTATAACAATTATCAATACCATTGGTATTGCAATTTTTACTCCTAAGGTGAAAAAGCTAAAAATAGTTTGGATTACTCCCATTATTGTTTCTTGATAAACTATAGTTTTCCCAATTGGTATTATACTTAGACTTTCAGCCAACATGTTTATAACTATATGATGTCCATCCACTATAAAAAAGAATGCTAATGAAACAAAATATGATAAATTTCCAAGTAAAGTTGATGAAGTTCTGCTTGTTGGATCAAATATATTTACCATTGAAAACCCAACATGAACATCCATCCATGCTCCTGCAAATCTTACAATTTCGAAAATCAGATTAGTTATGTATCCTAATATTAAGCCAGTCATTATCTCGCTTATTGCGTAAAACACTACTATATAATTATTATTTACTGAACTCATTAAATTAGAGTAATCTACTCCTGATAATATTCCTAATGAAAGTATTAATGCAAATACTCCTTGCATAATTTGCGGTGTTCCTGATGGAAAAAATATTTGAACAGCTACAAAATATGAAGTTATCCTTAAGAAAATAAAAAATAATGCAAGAAAGTATGCGGTATCTATCACCTTTTCCTACCTCCCATTATGTGACAACCTTTGAAATTAACTCAAAGATTCTATTGGTAAAAGACAATAGTGTTTGGAGCATCCAAGGCCCTATAAAAATTCCAACAACAGCAGCTCCTATTAATTTAGGAACAAACGATAACGTAGATTCCTGTATTTGAGTTGATGCCTGCAAAACACTTATTACCACTCCTAATACAAGAACAGCTAATAATATAGGTGCACTTACCTTTGCCGCTGTTACCAAGGTATCCTTAACTACTGCATTAAGCATTGTTTGTGTCATACTATTTCACCTCACATAAAGCTCTGAATTAAAGAACTAACGAGTATATTCCATCCATCAACCATGACGAATAATATTAGTTTAAATGGTATTGAAACCTGAGTTGGCGGCACCATCATCATTCCCATTGACATTAATAAACTTGCTACTACAACATCTATTACAAGGAAAGGCAAGTAAATCAAAAATCCAATTTGAAATGCTGTCTTTAACTCACTTATAGAAAATGCAGGAATTAATGTTGTAAACGGAATATTTTCCTTTGTCAAATTATCTTGATCTACCTTACTGATATTAACAAATAACTGCAAATCTTTTTCCCTCGTCTGCTTTAGCATAAACTCTTTTAATGGTTTTGAAGCTTCTCCAACTGCCTGCTCCTGTGTTATTTTATTTTCTAAATATGGTTGAATTGCATTAGCGTTCATTTCATTATATACAGGATGCATAATAAACAGTGTTAAAAACAAAGCTAGTCCTATAAAAACTTGATTTGGAATAGCTTGTTGAACACCAAGTGCACTTTTAAGAAATGAAAATACTACTACTATTCTAGTAAAAGATGTCATCATTATTACTATAGACGGTAATAACGATAGAATAGTAAAAAATATTAAGATCTTTATACTTGACACATAATCTTGTGGTGTATTTCCATCACCAAGAGATATATTTAATTGTGGTAAGTTTGTATTATTCGGAGCTGCATATGCACTAATACTGTAAACCATCATAATTCCAAGAACAGTTATGAAAGTGATTGCAATTCTTCTCTTTTTATTTTTCATGTTTCTCTTCCTTCGATTTTATATTCTTTACTATTTTAGAAAAACTTTTTTTTGATTTTGTCATTAAATCAGTATAATATTGTATTGCCTCTTCTGATGCTCTCTTTTTTGCTTCTTCAATAATTCTAATTTCTTCTTCCGATAACTCTGATATCTTTTCCATATGCCCTGCGGTACTAGTCATAACATACCCTTTTTCACCAATTTTAACTATTAATATAGCATTTTCTTTTGTTATTTGTACTCTCTCAATAACTTTAATATACTTATTGTTATTTGTAGCATCAATCTTTTTTCCCATTAATTTAAAACTCAAAAACATCAAGCCTAAAGTAAACACTAATGCTAAAACAAGACGTACAATCATTCCCAAAAATTCAAAATCCATCTCTTCTCCCTACTGAACTATCATACTTTTAAATCTTAAATCAGTAATTTTACCTTTAGTTAAGTCTTTATTTATTGCTTCAATTAATTCTTTCTTCATTGTTTGTTCGTTTGCTGTATTATTTATAAAATCAGCTTTTTTACTCTTAAAATAAAATATAATATCATCTCTAACAACCGCTTGATCCGCTGTCAATTCTTCTGCTAATTTTGTCTTAGTCTTATCATACCCTAAAGATATTTCACCTTTAAAATATCTTTTTCCACCATCATCAGCTAGATTCACTGTAAATTCACTTAAATCCATATATGCATTTTCTACTACAACTTCTTGTGCATCTACAGTTTTGCTTGTTTTCATAAACAAATACACACCACCAAAAGCTGCTCCCCCTAATACTAGCAATCCTAAAATAAATAAAATTACCATAATCCCTTTATTACTTTTTACTGAATCTTCATTTTTTTCTTTTTTCTTTCCAAAAGCCATTATTATCACTCCTTACTATTTACAATAACTAAAAAGTATTTTTACAATTAAGTTCTTAACTTTATCATAAATATACTGTCACACTTTATATGTAAATATTTTGTTTTTATATGCTATAACAGCATCCTTTACTTCCTGTATACTTTCAAGTACTATATACTTCTTTCCATTAGTTAATGTAATTATAGTTTCAGGCACTGATTCAAGTTTTTCAATATGATCAGCATTTAACACAAATTGTTCATGGTTCATCCCTGTTACGTCTATCATAAATTCTCACCCCTTTAAATATATAACTGTACAGTTCACAATACACAATCAAAATAAATTATTACTATATTTTTCGCAACTTTAATACTTTATATGTAATCAAAAACTTCAATTGTGCATTGTGAATTGTGCACTATAGAATTTTAATAAAAAATTCTATCTTTTTAACTAAATGCAAACTGAATACATATTCAGTTTGCATTCATGTTATTATCTCCATGTATATTTCAATTATTATTTTATACTTTTACTAATTAAATCTATACAATCCCAACTATATAGGCTATCTTACTAACCCAATAACAGTATCAAGAATGTCACCTTCATTGGTTATCATTTTAGATGCTGCTTGGAAAGATTTACTTGTTGTAATCATGTTAGCAAATTCAGTTGTTAAATCAACATTAGAAGCTTCAAGGTATCCTGATTTTACTGAACCAAATGAACCACTATTGTCAGTTTCACCACTAGGAAGAGTTTTACAACTCCTTATTAATGCTGTTCCAGAATTCGTTGATTGTGTAACAAAGTTATTTCCTGTATCCTCTAATCCTTCAGGATTTGTAAAAGAAGCCATTGCTACTTGTCCTATTGCATATGATTTTTTTGATGCTGTAGTAATTGTTATAACTCCGTCACTCCCTATTGAAAAACCTGTTACGGCTTCAGTACCACTACTAGTTTTAACTGTAGTAGGTATTACCAAAGGCTGTAATTTAGTATTATCATATTTGGTAGTATCAGGATCTGCAAGTTTTGTTCCATCAACTGATATTATACCTGTTGTAGTATCTGCTGTAATTGGAGTGTCTGTGCCGCTAGTACCGCCCGAATAATATCCCATTACTCTATATCCATTTGAAGTTACTAAATTTCCATTTTCATCTAAATGGAAGTTACCATCTCTTGTAAATTGAGTATCAAATACTCCAGTACCATCACCTAAAGCATTGGTCGTAACAGGAATACTTTCATCTACTGCTCCTTTAGTAACTATAAAATATCCATCACCATCAATCATATTATCTAATGTTCTTCCTGTTGATTCTGCATTTCCTTGTGACATTAATTTATCAATACTAGAAATATTTGCTCCAAGTCCTACTTCCTTAGCATTTGTACCTCCCGTATTAGCTGTTGGTGCGCTTGCACCTGCAGATGCTTGATATAAGGTATCCGCGAAGTTCACTGTTGAAGTCTTAAATGCTGTAGTACTTGAATTCGCTATATTATTTGATATAACATCTAATTTAGTTTGATTTGCTTTCATGGCAGTTATTGCCGTATCCATTGCTCTTGTTGACATATATATACCTCCATATAAATTTCAATTAACTTGCATCTATCGTTCAGCAAGTCCAGGCCCCCGCACATCAGTTATAAGTTATGAGTTATTGTGAAAATCCTTACAGGATTTCTTTATCCTTCAAGTTCCTGCCAAGGAATTTGTTCCTTAACTCATCACTCTTAACTAATTTAAGTCCAGCCTATAAAATTACCACGCTATCAATATTCGTAAATATATTATCTTTTGCTCTCTCTTTACTTACCGCTGTAATAATGGTTTTATTCTCAATACTTGCAATTAAGGCAGTATCCTTATATATCATAACGGCATTTCTAGAATTTTTTTCCTTTGCTATTTCAAATCCCTTTTCTACTGCTTTCATATCTTCATCTGTAAAATTAATCTCATTTAGTCTTGTTGCTGCATGCTTAGATATTGTAAAATTTTCATTTTTACTTGCAACATTATCTAATATACTTTGGAAACTACTTGACTTATTAGTTTTACTTACATTACCTCTATTTAAATTTTCATTATTAGATGTATTTTCAACCTGCCTAAAATCTCCGAAAGAATATGCCTGTCCATTAATAATTCTATAACTCATTTATTTTCTTCCAATTTTAATTATGATTCACTAGTAGAATCACTGTCAGAGTCTCCTGCTTTAACTACAGACGAATATGCATAATCATTTGTAGTTCCATCTGACATAGTAACCTTTATCATAACTTGTCCATTGTCTATATACGTACTTTTTATTGTTCCAGAAACTTTAGTTGCATTACCACTAGAATCAGTTGTAGAAACAGTAACCGGCTTTCCTACTAGTGCTGAAGCTGCTAAGAAGCTTGAATTTAATGCAGCAGTACCAATTGCAGACGTCGTCTCATCACTTGAATCAAGAACACCTTCAATATCATCTGCATTAAAACTTTTACTAGTAATTGTGCCATCACTTCCTGCTATATCTAATGATATCATCGTATTGTTGCTCGAATCCGTATATACAGCCTTCACAATTCCAGCATAATTATCGCCATTATTATCAGTATCAGTCATAACGACGCCTTTACCAATTAGCCCTTGATACGAAGATTTAGTTAATGTAGTATTTAAGTTATCCATCTGCTCAATTGATGAAAACTGAGCCATTTGTGTAACATATTGGGATGAATCTTGATTTTGTGTAGGATCTATATTTTGTAATTCTGCACATAAAATCTTCAAAAATGCATCCTTATCCATAGCTCCACCGGCTTCAGATTTTTTTATAATTTTAGTTCCATTATCAGTAGATCCTGAGCTAGAAACACTATTACTTTGACTATCAAGTGGACTTACACTACTCATTTATTTCCCTCCTATGCCAAAAAATTTACATTTCCGTTATCGATAGCTTGTATGTTGCTATCCGTTGAATAATCTTCATCACTTATTTTTTCAACTCCACTATTACTAGTGTTTTTAGAATCTTTTTGCTGTTCCTGGGTAAATTGTCCATTAAAGTCTCCATTTTTAAAGAATGTTGTATCATCTTGATAAAGTTCAATATTAATTTCATTAATTCTAATATTCTTATCATTCAACTCATTCTTTATATCAGTTAAATTTTGCATAAGTAAATTAGTAGTATCTTTTGAAGCAGCTTTTAAATTAGCCTTCATAACTCCATCTTCTTGAGTTAAACTTATAGTTAATTCTCCTAGATTTTCCGGATTAATTTTAACAGTTAATTCTTTTAATCCATTACTACTCATAAATTTAACATCTTGAACTATATCATTTGCAAATGTAGCTCTATTTACAGTAAGATTTTTTGATGTATCTGTCACTGCTTCCTGATTTTGAATAAGTTGGTTTCTAGAAATAAATAAATTTATTTTATTTGTTGTATCTCCAGTTTTATCATCAGTAGCCAATGAGTTTAAAAACTTATCTCCTTTAGAAGATTCCTTATTGTCTAGCGTAGTATTAGCATTAGAGTTACTGCTTTCATTTTCAGTAGAATTTTCATTATTATTTTGTGAATAATTCTTATTTAGCAAATCTTCTAAAGTTAAAACTTTACCATTTTGATTTTGTTTATCATCTATCATCTTAGATATTTCTGACATCAAATCTTTAATACCATCTTTAACTTCTTTTGAAGTGTTACTATTATCATTTATATTTTTCAAAATGTTTTGTACTAGACTTAATGAATTAGTATCTAACTTATCTTTTGCTGAATCTGTTTGCAGAAGTTTAATTAAATTATCCATAACACTATTTAAGTTATCGCTTGATGACGATGTATCTTTACCAACACCTTCTATCAGTTTTTGCAACATATCAGAATTAGCTTTTTCATCTGTTGATGCTATATCTTTTTGATTTATACCCAATTGAGCAAGTAAATTCATAAGTTCATTCAATATGTCATTAACATCATCTTTTGAAGCTGATTTACTTTCTTCCTCTAACTCTTCAAGCTTATCTTTTAATTCATCAATTTCAGAAGAGTCTTTATTTTCAACTTTAGCACTATTGCTATCATCTTCAACTTGATTACTTTTGCTCTTATTATCAACTTTAGATCTAGCATCTTTATCATTAGGCTTAGTGCTGGTGTTGTTATTATCTACTTGCTTTTCACTTTTCTTAGAACTTAACGTTTCTTGAAAATCTTTATTTCTAGTAGACTTATTTGATGAACTTGTCATAGAATTTGTACTAGAATTCACTATACTATTTTTAGCATAATCATAAGATATTTTAGTAGCTGTAGCCATTATTCTCACCCCCTTTCAAGTCCAATGGGATTTTACATATATTAAAAATAAAAATATGCCTTTTCCATAACTTTATTATTGAATACTTTTCCCTCTCATATATGCATAAAGAGCTAATTCATCTATATTAATCTGCTCTATTCGATCCTGTTCTTTTATGTACGAAGTATATTTTTTATCCTTTAAAGTTTGAACAGTTTTTCTTTCCACCTGTTTTACTATTAAATCTTTTCTTCTGTTATCAATTTCTTTATTTTTAACATCCAAATCTTTCTCTGCTGTTCTTATTCCGCTTTGAACTCCTTGTATATAATATCTCTTTAATTTTTGATATACTACATCTTCATTTGGAGTTATCCCTTTATATTTATTGTAATTGTGATTAAGTTCCTTTAGTCTTTCTTCTATATTCTTTTTTTCTCTCTGACTTTCAATAAATAATCTTTTGCTTTCTTCTTCTTTTGAAATCCTTATTTCAAGGAGTTTTTGTAACCCAAATTTAAATCTTTCAGCCAAAGTGAAGCTCCCCCTTTAATCAGCTAACAGTTAACAATTTACAGTTATGATTGAAATACATTCTAGATTTCTCTAATTACTTTCGTAACTTGTATAGTTATTACTATTTTTTAAAATTTTTACTTCTCAAATTTTAAACCAGGTATATATTCTTGTTATCTAAACATTGATAACAATGCATCCTCTGTTTCTTCAAAGCCTGATTTTTCATCAATGCCCTGACATAAAAAACTATTAAGCACCTCATTATAATTAACTGCCATATCAATCTTTTTATTACTTCCCTTAACATAAGCACCTATGTTAATTAAGTCTTCAGAGTCTTTGTAAGTTGCTAAAAGATCTCTTGCCATTGATGCAGCTTCTTTATGTTCTTTAGGTGCTATTTGGCTCATAAGTCTGCTGACGCTGTTTAAAATATCAATAGCTGGATAATGATTTTTATGTGCCAAGTCTCTTGATAAAACTATATGTCCATCTAATATACCTCTAACAGCATCTGCTATAGGTTCATTAAAATCGTCACCATCTACAAGTACAGTGTAAAATGCAGTTATTGATCCATCACTCGATGTACCTGATCTTTCCATAAGCTTCGGAAGTTTCGCAAATACTGAAGGTGTATATCCTTTTGTCGCTGGTGGTTCCCCTATTGCAAGCCCCACTTCTCTTTGAGCCATAGCAAATCTTGTAACTGAATCCATCATAAGAATTACTTTTTTTCCTTTATCTCTAAAGTACTCTGCTATTGCAGTAGCTGTTAATGCTCCCTTAATTCTTATTAATGCGGGTTTGTCAGAAGTAGCGCATACTACAACAGATTTTTTCATACCCTCAGGCCCTAAATCCTTTTCTATAAATTCACGTACTTCTCTTCCTCTTTCTCCAATTAAAGCTATTACATTTACATCTGCCTTAGCTTCTCTTGCTATCATTCCAAGAGTTGTACTTTTACCAACTCCACTACCTGCAAATATACCAATTCTCTGCCCATCTCCACAAGTTAAAAATCCATCTATGGCTCTTACTCCTGTTGGCATTATCTCCTGTATTCTCTTTCTTTTTAAAGGATCTGGTGCATCATTTTCTAAAGGATATTCTTCACCTTCCATTGATATACTTTCTGAATCAATTGGTTTCCCAAGCCCATCAATTATATGTCCAAGCAATTTATCTGAACACTTAACGCTTAATGGTTTATGTTGTGGTACTACCCTACAGCCTGGTGAAATTCCTATAAGTTCATCAAGTGGCATTAGGATTACAAATTCATCTTTAAATCCAACAACCTCACAATTTATCGGAATATTTCTTTCGTTGTATATTACACAAAGTTCACCAACAAATGCCTTAATACCTTGTACTTCAATTGTAAGACCTATTACTTTCTTAACAATACCTTCACTATATATAGTGGAAGTATTATTTACCTTTTTTATTAATTTACTAAAATCCAGTTCTAAATCCAGCATTTTAGAATTACCCCTTTACAATATCAATTTACAATTGACAATGCATAATTAACAATTTACTTAAATATTTTTTAAATTTCAAAGAGCTTATTCTACAATTGTTAATTGTCAATTTTTCATTGTCAATTGTAATCAATTATCCAAATAACGCTTTTCGTATTTGTTCCATACCGATTTCTACACCTATTTTTACCATACCGCTTGGTTTCTCCAAGGTTGCATTTCCAGGTTCCATAGACTCATCAGTAATTACAAAAATTTCATTTTTTATACCATAAGATACTTTCCATCTTTCAACTTGAGTTTTTAATTCTTCTGCATGAACCGAATTCACCTTTAAAATAACATTATCTTCTCCTTTTGAAATTTTAAAAGCTTCTTCAATAATTGCATTCATAGCATCATCCCTGCTTAATTCCTTTTTAGCAATGCTTTCTGCTATTTCTAATGCTAATTTTACTACTTCTACTTTTTTTGCTTCTAAATATTCTTCATAATTCTCATGTGCTGATTTTAAAAGTATCTCTGCTTTGTTCACAATTTCAGAAGCCTCTGCTCTAGCTCCATCTATTGTCTCATCATAGGCTTTTTTATAACCATCCTCATATCCATTTTTAAGCCCTTGTTCATATCCCTTTTCGTAAGCCTCTTTTTCAGCAGCGGTCGCTTCCATTTGTGCTCTTAAAGTTATCGCCTGCTTTTCTCTTTTTGCATCTTCTATTATTCTTTGTCCAATATCTTCGTACTTTTTTAAAAGTTCTTCCGGGTCAATTCGAGGCACCTTTACTTCACTATCATCCTCTTCCTTTCCCTCTTCAAGCTCTCTTAATACTACTTTCTTACTAACATACTCTGTTGTAATAACTTTATTATGTCCTTCTTTCGCGAATCCTTTTTTTATTAAGCTATACGATGATTGCATCTTCTCCACCTCTTGCTATGATGATTTCATTAGCATCATCTAACCTTCTAATAACAGAAACAATCTTTTGTTGCGCCTTTTCAACATCTGTAATTCTTACTGGTCCTAAGAATTCCATATCTTCCTTCAATGCAGCAGCTGCTCTCTTGGATTGATTTCTGTAAATACAGTTAGCAACTTCATCAGAACATCCTTTAAGTGCAAGGGCAAGATCTGAAGCATCAACTTCTCTAAGAATTCTTTGAATAGATACATCATCAAGAGAAATAATATCTTCAAATACAAACATTGAACTCTTAACTTTATCTGCAAGTTCTGCATCTTCTCTTTCCAAGCCTTCAGTAATATTCTTTTCAGTTGTTCTATCAACTTGATTTAAAATACCTACTAAAGTCTCTACACCGCCTAAGCTTGTCATCTCTGTTCTTACTACTGAAGATAACTTACTTTCAAGTACTGATTCTATTTCTTTAATTACCATTGGAGACGTATTATTCATAGTTGCTATTCTATAAGCAACTTCACTTTGTGTTTCCTCTGGTAATTCTGCCATAACCTGCGCTGCCTTATCCGCTTGGAGATAACATAATATAAGTGCTATTGTTTGTGGCTGTTCTGATATTATTACATTTAATAATTGATGAGAATCTGCCTTTCTTGCAATTGAAAAAGGTCTGTACTGAGCTGTAGCTTCTGATACCTTTTCCAATATTTCACTGGCTCTTTGAGATCCTAATGCTTTTGAAAGCAGTGTCTTAGCATAATCCATACCACCCTCAATTATGTAATCTCTAGCTTTATTTATTTGTAAAAATTCATTTAATATTTCTTCTCTTTGTTCTGATGTAACAGAAGTGATATTAGCTATTTCATAAGTTATTTTTTGAATATCACTTTCTGGTAATTTTTTCAATATACCAGATGAAGCTTCTGGACCAAGTGTTATAAATAGTATTGCAGCCTTATGCACTCCTGTTAATTGAGTTTGTTCCTTTGCCATATCTATCTATCACCTCTCATTTTCAGTCAACCATGACTTAATTATTTCTACGACTTGATCTGGTTTTTCAATTGCATATTTCTTTATTTCATCTTCTAGATGAGATTTTTTAGTTTTAGACTCAAATTCTATTGGTTCAAAAGTTTCTGGATCTTTAGGTATTATACTATCATCAATTAATGTATCTAATATTTGTTCTTCTTCTGCTCTCTTCCTTCTTCTTCTTCTCATTAAGATCACTGCACCTGTAACTGCTCCAGCTAAAACTATTGCCCCTAAAATTCCAGCAATAACCATCATTCTATTTTTACTTGCTGCTGCCTCAGCTGCATTCATTGCATCTAATTCTGACTTAGCTTGATCTTGAGAGCTTGTATCAAATGCCATTCCAAGTACTGAAACTTGATCTCCCCTATTTGCATCAAGTCCAATTGCATTTGCCACTTGTGTCTCAAGTGCCTGCTTAGTTGCATCATCTAAATTTCCATCAATCATAACTGATGCTGTAAGTCTTTTAACTTCTCCTGGTGCACTAATAACTTTTGACTCAGTTTTTCCTGTATCATAGTTAGTTTTTTGATCTTCTTTACTCGAAGTTGAATTATTTGTAGCACTATTAGTAATCTGATTACTCATATTATTATCCACAGGACTCTGACTATCTGTACCTGTCCCTGCAGTGTTTGCTTCTTTAGAATTTTCCTGACTCACAATTACCTTATTAGGGTCAACCACTGTCTGTGTCTTTTGCTTTGAATCAAAATCTAAATCTGCATTAACAGACACTTTTACTTTATCTTTACCAACAACTGGTTCTAGTATACTTATAATTGCTTTCTGTAATCTATCTTCATATGTTTTTTCTGCTGTCTGCTGCTTTGATAGCGTATCAGAACTTACTGAATCTTTATCATCACTATTCATATCTTTAGTGAGTAAATTCATCTTGTCATCAATAACATCTATGTTTTCCTTTGGAACATTTGCTGTGGCTCCTGATACTAAAGCTACTATAGATTTCACTTGATCATCGCCAATAGTTTGTCCAGTTTTAAGTTTTAAGTATACAGCAGCTTTACCTGCTTGCTTATCCTTTGCAAATACAGAATCTTCTGCTTGCGTAATATGTACTCTTGCGTCCTGCACCTGAGGAAAACTCTTTATAGTCTTTTCTAGTTCTCCTTCCTGCATTCTAACTTCTTTAATTTTAAACTCCTCATCCGTCATACCAAAAGAGCTTCCACCGTCCATAAGCTCATACCCTTTACTTTCTGTTGTAAGATTGGGTGCTAATGTAAGTCTTAATTTGTCCACTTGGTCTTGAGGAACACTAATAGTATTCGTACTATTATCTATTTTTGCATCAATCTTATTATCATTTAAATATTTTATTACAGTTTGTGCATTTCCTTCATCAAGATTAGAAAATAAAACTTGGTACTTATTGGTAGATGAGTAGAAAATCCCACTAACAATTGCTATAATAAGCGCTAAAATCGAAGCTATTATAGCAATTTTCACTCTTCTGCTCTGGGATTTAAACTTTTCTAAAAGCCCCTTAACCTTTTCCAAAAGTTTCTTCATTATTTTGCTCTCCTCACCCTACTACAATTGCATCTTTATTAATTGATTATATCCATCTAATAATTTATCTCTAGTTTGAGCCAAAAATTGCAAATTCAAACTAGCTTCCTGGCTTTTAATCATCATATCATCAACGCTTACATCTTCACCTTTAACAAACTTTGATGTAGTAAGATCAGCTTGTGTCATTTTATCATTAGCATCATCTAAAGACTTTTTTAACACATCTCCAAAATTAACACCATTATTTTGTTCATTATTTTCATTACCATTGTCAAGTTTATTAAACTTACTGTTAAATAAAACCTCATTTTGTGCAAATTTATCCTCTATTTTCATTTCTCATACCCCTACTTTCCTATCTCTAAAGCTTTTGAAAACATACTTTTCAAAGCATTAAATGTATCAACATTAGCCTCATAAGACCTTGTAGCTACCATCATGTCCGCCATTTCATTTAACACATTCACATTAGGCTTTGTAACATATCCATCAGCATCTGCATCTGGATTTGTCGGATCATATTCTTTTCTAAGTGGTGATGGATCCTTCTCAATCTTTACAGCTTTAACCCCCGCCATATCCTTATTAGCATCAAGAGCTTCCTGAAATACTGCCACCTTTCTAACATATGGGCCGCTTCCATCAGCACTTCTAGTTGTATTTGCATTTGCCATATTTGATGTTATGGTATCCATTCTTAATCTTTCTGCTGAAAGCCCTGTTGCACTAATTTGCATAGAACTAAATGCATTCATCTCTCTTCCCCCTTATTAACTTTATACCTTATATGTATTATTTCTTACCCTAACAAATCATATAAACTCATTTTTTTATTTTAGTACAGTTTTCATATTGTTGTATTCACTGTTTATCCTAGTTACCAATGCATTATATTTAAGTGTATTAGCAGCTTGATTTACTTTTTCAATGTCTAGATCAACATTATTACCATCACTTCTCATGCTAGTACTATTATCTTGATCAATTGATATGTACCCCTTACTTGAATCATCATCTCCAATGTGTTTAGAATTAGTTTTCTTTAATTCTAATCCAGATGAAGAAGTTCCGTTTTTTAAATTTTCTTCAAAAACAACATTAAATCTTTTGTAATTTTTTGTATTTATATTGGCCATATTGTTAGCAATTGTCTTTGATCTAACGTCAGAAGCATTTAACCCTAATTTTACTAAATCATAAGTTGAATCACTTCCAATAAAATCTATCCCCATAATTTCACTCCCTTATAAATTTGTTATTATGATATAACTTAAATTTTTGAATATTTAAGCATGAAACCCAATTACTAATTTTCTAAATTTTACACCATTTAGACTATATAATTTAATTATAGAATAATCCGAGCAAATTTTCCATATTTTTTTTTATATAATATATATAAATTGTTGTATTTATTACTATATTGGCTATAAAATGTTGTTTAATCCAATATTGTGGCATGATTATTCAAATTTTATACATTTTTCATTTAATCTTAAAATATTGTATTATACTGTAGATTTCAATATTATAATTGCTAAATTTGTTATTTTATTGCCTTTATTTTTATATCTATAAAAATAAAAGTGATAGAATAACAAGTTTTAGAAAAGCACCCAATTGCTTTTCTTTTCAAAACTTTTTTATAAATCTTCTTCACTGAAATCAGTATTCACATTTTATGCTAAACTTTTTTCGAAGATTTCACTCTAAAAGCTTGTTATAATTATCACTTTTAACTATTTATTTTTTTATGCTTATTATGCATACGTATCAATCAAGTTCGAAAAATTAGTACTACTGGTATTACTAATAGTACTACTTGCATTTTTAACAATTTCTTTTGATTTATCACTTAAATAATAAGTACTATCATTTTTTAGATTTGTAGCTATTTTTTTTATTTCATAGAAAAATCCATTTCTATCTTTATTATTATTAATAAATTCATTAAAATTTCCTTTTGAAACTGCCTGATTACATTTATCCTCATCCAATTTAAGTTCACCTTTTCCATCAATTGTAATACCCAAATCTGATAATGATGAAGATTGAGCATTAATACTTTTCTCCATACTCTTTTTCAAATTCTTAAGACCACTATCGTTATAACTGTTATTATCATTAACAATAGCATTATAAGCTTGTATAAATTTTTTTACCGACTTTGTAAATGAACTAGTAACTTTTGTATCTGTAGATGAACTTGAATCAGAACTAGTATTCGTAGTAGAAGCTACAGAACTAATGCTTACTCCCAAGGTTGTACTTGTTTTTGATCTTGCTTCTTTATACATTTTACTTATAATTTTAATTAAATCTTCTGAATCACTTTCTGTACTAGATAAGTACTTTGATAATTCAGATGATATTTTCACTTGATTTGAACTTGTTGTTGATGTATATGTATTATTTGCTATACTTGAAGAACTTACGCTACTCATAATCTTCCCCCCTAAAAATTCATTTATATTTTATTATCGTAGAAATTTTTTAATAGTTTACCACTTATTTATTTGTGATTATATATTTTAGAAATACATTTCAATCCAATTTAATAACCTATCTTTATTATTTATTTTAGCATGCAATTTTCTATTTGTTTAAGACTGTATCTAAAATCATTCTATAATCAACATTATTAAGTTCTGCATACATTCTCTTTTTTTTATCCAATTCAAGAATATATTTGTTATTATGATAATCATAATCTACTAATTCAAAGAAAAATTCTTGAAGTTCTTTAAACATTTCATAATCCACATTGTCTTCCTCTCCTCCAAGAGCATAAAATTTAACCATGTAAATATACATATTATATATAGTAAATGTAATTTCTTCCTTGTAATTTTCATAAGCATTAAGTTCTTTGAATTTCTTAACCAAGCATCTTAATGCTTCCATTTTATCTCTTATCTGAATTACTGCATGTAAATCACTTGTAATTGAGGTGGCATTGTTAGTATAGTAATACAGAACAAGATCAGAAGCATAAACCTTTTTTAAATACAACATTACAATCGGCATGAAGTCAACATCTTCAAACGTTATTTTTTCCCTAAACCTTATGTTATTATCAATTAGTATACTTCTCTTAATAATCTTACTCCATACAAATCCCGGGTATGCCACAAGACGGCGTCTTTTCTCAATATCTAATTCTCCCCAGGTTTCCTTAGTTGTTGATAATGCCATCTTCTTAACACTTTTATTATCAAAACCGCAGTCAACCATATCATAATCGTCTAGCTTGGCTAATTTGTATAATTCCTCATACATTATTTCTTCTATATAATCATCACTATCAACAAAACCTATATATTCACCTCTTGCTATATTCATACCTTCATTTCTAGCGCCACCAGGTTTCTTATTTTCTTTTAAATCTATAAAAATTATTTTTTGTGGATATTTTTGCTTATACTCTTCTAAAATATAACTACTTTCATCTGTAGAACAATCATTAACTAATATTATTTCAATTTCCTCTAACGTTTGATTTACAATAGAATCTAAACATCTACGTAAATATCTTTTACTATTATATATCGGTACAATTACAGATACTTTAATCTTCATATAATCACTATTCTTTCCTTAAAATCATGTAATTTCCTGTTTGATAAAAAAAAGGATCTGCATCTACAAATCCTATCTTTCAATTTATTTCTGTTTCTACTACTAATAATATACAATCTATAAACTACTAATTAATAAATTTACACAATCTTGAGGCAATTGATTACTCTGTGACATTAACGAGATTCCAGCTTTCACCATAACCTCAGAGGATGAATACTTCTCCATTTCTGAAGATATATCAGAATCCTCTAGATCACTTTGCGCTGCCTGCAATGTATCATTCATATCGTCGTAACTATTTAGTGTATCATCTAAATTGGTTTCTATTGCACCATACTTACTTCTTATTAAATCTACTTGTTTTGTTGCTGCATCAACTTGATCTAGGTAACTATCTATATTGGGATTTGCTCCTGAAACATCTATATTATCAATATTTAATCCTTTTGTTGTTACATGATAAAATGGAATTTCCATAAATTCATCTGCTTGAACCCCAACAGTAGATTTAATTGTGGATGTGTTTGTATCAATTGCTCCTGTTGTTCCCTCATTCGGATCATCAGGAAGAGATAATTTTATTCCATTAAATGATGTATTATTAGCTAAATCATTAATAGAATTTTTCACACCTTCTATTTCCTTTTGAATATCTGCACGATCACTTTCACTTATACTTCCATTTCCTGCTTGCACTACTAGCTGTTTGAGCCTACTCATATTATTATTCATCTCTTGATATGCCCCATCAAAAGTTTGAATCATTGAATTAGCATCCTGTACACCATCTTTAGCTGCTTGACGGCTTTGTATATTAATTTTAAGTTTATCAGATTCAACAATTTTACTAGGATTATCTTTAGCTGAATTAAGCTTTTTCCCCGAACTTATATTCCCTAAACTTTTATCACCGCTAGTTACTGCATTTTTATAATTCTTAAGTATTGACAGCGAATACATATTATACATTAATCGCATCTAATTTCCTCCTTTTAATCTGCTTTCATTAACAAATTTCTCTTATAATACTTTCAAGATACCGTAAAACTCTGTTTTAATCATCTTAATTTAATAATCTTCACATAAACTTATTTTTATTTTCGTAGTTATATATTAAAACTTTAGCTGAAATTATACCTATCTACTTTCATTCTCAGGTATTGCCCAGTGTAAAGCCATTTGGTTATAATTCTCTGCTTCTTCCTTATTTCCTACAATCTCATAACATTCGCTCAAACGTTTTAATGGATAATCACCACTATAATGAATATTTAAATAACTTTCTGTTTCAAAAGCCGAATTATAATACCATATTATAGCTTCATCATAATCTTTCAATCCATAATAATATTCTCCAAGCTCATAACAAAGTTCTGAACATGGTTTATCAGCAATCCCTTTTAAACATATTTTCATAAAATTATAATTATCCTTATTTAAGCGGTATCCTTTAGCCATTACACATAAGGCATACTTTACTTCATCATCGGACCTTTTTGAATCATATAGAACTTCATTAAAATATCCAAGAGCCAATGTAAAATCTGAAGCAGCGCCTGAAATGTACAATTCTTTTGCGTACATGCTTAAAAGCCTAGAAGATAATCTGTCACCTTTTCTTATTATTGATAAAAAAGTTTTGAAATCTCTATCTGAATGATTTGATTCAGGTTTATGTATTATTTCTATATCACTATCATAAATTACAGGTTCAACCCTTATAGTCTCATGTATTGCGTCAATCCAATTAAATCTTCTTAACCTTTTAAACAATTTAGGTCGATATTCTGTGTTAAAATTATATGTTGTCCCATGTTCTAATTGATTAGTATATTTCATCTGAACAATTTCTACTTCTTCTAATAATACCTGCTTAATTTTCATAAACTTTTTATGATTTTCTTCATCGAGAATTTCATCAGCATCAGCCGTATAAATATAATCCTTAGTTGCTTTTGAAAAAGCAAAATTCCTAGCTGCTGAAAAATCATCTACCCATTTGAAATTAAATACTTTATCAGTATATTTTAAAGCCACCTTCTTAGTATTATCTGTAGAGCCTGTGTCTACAATAATTATTTCATCTCCGATTCCTTTAAGACTATCTAGACATCTAGATAGGAAAGCTTCCTCATTTTTCACAATTAGACATATACTTATTGTTATCATACTATCCCGCCTCATTCACTTCACAGTTTATGCCCCTTAGGTATCCTATGGACAGTTTTCAATTAACATTCATTGTTGGTATATCCATATCATTTCTAATAGTTTTTTATTCATATATGCATCTATTATTTAATATCTTTTAAGATACCGTTTCTTATTTTCTCTGCCATATGTAAAAATAAAGGCTGTTGAGCATATATGAAAGCTTCTTTACTATAGTTATAGTTAATAACTCTTAAAACATCATCTTTTGTTGCTAAAATATTTTCATATATATCTATATATATAGTTTGTAAACTAAGATCATTTAAAGTAAATATATAATCACATATTGTAAAATAAATATCTGATTTCTCTATTATATTTATTCGCTCAGCCTTAGGATTTATAATTTTTATTTTTTCAAACAAATCTTGTCCATATCCTTCGTAACCGTCATCCTTTATATAGACTCTGCTTTTTCCTCTTACTAAGCCTGCTAATTTTTCATCACTTAACTCTAATTTAAATATCTTATCTTCTGTTGCTTTCCCTAGCACTTGATGCAGTGCATCATCATAAGCATACATTATTGTTTTCATTCTGTTTTTTTCTCCTTTATAAAGAGCCTCATAAACCGTATTAAATATTGAACCCAAAAACATTCTTGTCATTTCCTCTAATTTTTCTACAGGTGTATATTTGATAAAAAACAAAATCCAATTTCTCCATGCATAATAAGTAGGAAAAGTATTTTCACTTTCTTTTTTAGCTCCCATTGCGTGTAGCACCTTTGATCTTCCATAAGATGCAACCTTATATCCTGATAAATTGCAAAGATATCCCCATTCTGTATCATCCCAATAAAGAAAATTTTCTTCAGGCATAACACCTATTTCTTTTACAACAGAACTTCTAACCATAAGTGAACAAGCTGCTACACTATCTGAATAAACTACTTCCGGCATATTTCCATCTTCTATATAATTTAAATACTTTGATTCAACACAGTAATCCTTAAAATCAATGTTTATTCCAAACTGCTGAACTAAATCTGGATTATTCATATGATAAACCTTTGAGCCAACCATGCCCACATCATTGTTGGTTTCTAAGAAGTTATATAACTCACCTATAGCCTCTTCATCAACTAAAACATCGTTATCAAGGCACATTAAGTATTTATAGCCCTTTTTAAGTGCTATTCTAAGTCCAGCATTAAAACCTCCAGAACCTCCTAAATTCTCCTTATTCACAATAAGATTAAGTTTATCTCCATATTTTTTTTGTATCATTTCCGCAGAATCATCTACTGATGCATTATCAACGACATATAAATCAAAATCTTGCATTTTAGACTCTATAACTGATTGTATACACTGCAAAACATAATCTCTTTTATTATAATTACAAATTACTATCCCTATTGATTTCATAAAATCCCCTCTCTTTTTCCGTTTCTAACTACTATTTTATACTAGAAATATTATAGACTAAATGAAATTTCCTTCATTTTTATAGTTTATCAAGAAGCTCTTTGAATTCCATATGTTCAGCACCTTCTATAAAGGCTCCCTTACTACAATTTATAAATTTAACATGGGAATTCATTCTTATTAATCTTTCTATTTTAAACTTAAATCTAATATATCCTTGAGCTGTTTTAACCTTTTTCCCATCTACACCTTTAATCGTCCTAACCTTATTTTTATTTGCATCGTCATCTTTAATTCCATAAGTTGTCTCAAAAGTTTTCGTATGTGATCTATTATCAATATAAGCTAAATCTTGTCCTAAAAAAATAATCTTTTTAGCTCCACACTTAACTGCTATATCAATTGCAGGTATTGCTACAGTTTCTTCATCGGATATCTTAAACTTATCATTTTCACTAACATTAAATATATATTTAGGACCTTTATAATTGTTTACTGCCCACCTTGACGCTTTCGCTGAAAAACATAGTGGTATATCTTCATTTTCATAGCCTATCAATTGATTTTTTACGATTTCACGACCATCTAATAATACAATTGCATCCGGACGTATTCCTTTTTTCATTAGGCCTGAAAGTGAACTTCCAACACTTATAACATTAAACTTTTCTCTATTTTCACTAAGCAAATCCAATTCATCATCTAAAGATGGTCCAGCTGAAGTTATTATATATGGCTTAGATGAATCCTTATATAAATCAATAAATTCATTTATCAAATTATAATTCTGCTTAATATTAAACTCATAATTTTCTTTACTTAATATCTTTAATTCTTGATTATTTTCTTCAGACTGTTTCATTAAAGAATAATTATCTATTAAATTATATAAAGCTTCATTGGTATCCTTTATGGTTTCCAAAGACGGTCTATGTATTAATATATCCCCTGCTTCACCAATGGATTCTGAAAGTAACTTATAAAAACTTTTTTCATCACTGCCAATTATCTTTACATCTCTATATTCAAATACCTTTTTATTTAACTCTTTACAGCATTTAATCAAATCCATATTATATTCAAAAACATATACCATAGAATCAGAGCTTACTTCTTCCGCAATTACATCTATATGATATCCTAAACCTAAGCCATATACTGCTATAACTTTACTGCTTAACATATCACTATTAGCCTCAATAAACATTTTTGCTTCTTTAATTGGATCATATTTACTATGAATATATTTATTATCATATTTCATTGTTAACAATCCAATTTTCGTTTTTTCAATTTGTATCATTTAATTAACTCCCTTTTAAAGCAAAACCTTCTATATTTGATCCACGCAGAATCCACCAATAATAATCTTATTGCCTGAACTCCTATTATTTCTTTTGTCACTTATAATCATAGTTAAAGTATGCTCACCATCTACCAAATCACTTAAATTAATTGTGTTATTATAATAGCCGTCAGTTTTCATATATAAATCAACATTAAATGTATAATTATCAAGCTGGCATTCTAATATTCCCGAATCTTTTGTAAATAAATTCATCATACTTAAATACTTTCCCTGAAATTTAAATACCACCCCGTCTCCAACTGAACTGTTTATTGCTCCATTATCGAATTTATTGTTTAACTTAAAATTCTGTTCCGCCCAATTTCCATAATATACTATTCTCTCATCATCATAAGGAATTATAGTCGGGCTTTTAAAAATGCAGTTTGTGATAGTACTTTCATCTATTTTTATATGTAAGTTATCTATATCAATATTTTCTAAGTTTTCTTTTATAATTTTAAAGTATAAATCATGTCCATTATCATTTGGATGAAGATTATCAATACATATATCATTCCATACAAACTCTCTTTTACCTATCTTTTTCCACACTGAATTCTGAATATCTATGACTGGTATATCATAATAGTACGCTATTTTCTTATGTATACTTGTACAACTATCTGCTAAACCTGTCGGACAATCTATTATGATTATTTTTTTAGTTATCTTAGCACATTCTCTAATCAAACCTTCAAAATATTTACTTGAATCGACTGAATTATATATTCTATCATTTACTGCAAACTCAACAAATATTATATCTGGCTTAAACTCCCCTAAATCTCTTTTTAATCTAAATAATCCAAATTGAGATGCTGTTCCACCAGACCCCAAATTTTTAATAACTACATTTTGTTTTTTTTCGTTTAAATATTCTTCTAGCTTATATGCATAAGAATTCTTGTACCTACTCGCTCCTGCTCCTTCTGTTATAGATCCTCCTATTATTGCTATTTTCATTTTGCATTTCTCCTTACTTATTGCAGCACATCATTTATTTTACTTGCTAAATTTTCTACACCATATATATTAACTAACTGCTCTTGCTCTTTTATAAGTTTTTCTCTTAATTGATTATCTTCTATAAGTTTACTTAGCATTCCAATTAAATCAATATTATCTATATTGTCGATACAAAAGCAATCTAGTATCATTCCCATATCTTTCATCTTTTCAGCTACACATCTTTGATTTTCAGCTAAAATTATTCCTATGGCTGGAACCTTCATAGCACTCAACTCGTATAACGTTGAACCGCATGCACTTATTGCTATATCACATTCGAGCATTAGCTGAGACATATCGGCATTTTCATATATATAAATATTTCCATTATCTTTCCCTAAATCATATATTTTATCTATTAATCCTTTTCCAAAAGCGTTTCCTATAACAATGTGTATATTCTTACTGCAAGTTTTGATTTTATCTAATATTTTTAATGTATTCTCATCATTATCCATGCCACCTAAGGTTAAAAGAATATTATTCACATTATCTTTTAATACCTTGTGCTTGTATGCTTCTCTAAATTCTTTTCTAATCATGCAATATTTTGTTCCTAAAAATAATCTGGTATTACTCTTTACAGTACTATGATAATCTAGATCGTAAGCATTTATATTTTGATTTATAATAAAATCCACATCCATTTTGCATTTATTAACATCATCGATATAACCAGTAATTTTAAAATACTTTTTTAGCTTACGGAAATACTCTTCATTCACATCATAGCTATCTGTTATAAGCATATCTACATTGTATTTCTTTTGAATATCTATAATCTCATCTATATAATTTTCTTCATTAATCCTAATTACATTAAAGCCACATTCTCGTATCTTTTCAATGCCTGCTTCAAATTTATTACCCAAATCATACCTACAAATGAATATAACTTCACTGTTTTTATGCAATTCTTCTCCTAGCACAAGCATTCTCATAATATGCCCCATGCCTATACCTTTTCCACCATCTGCCCTAATGAAAATCTTCATTTAATTTCACCTTATTCTCTATAACTATTAAAGTTCTTTAATCTGTAATAATAAGTTCAACTTCATTCAGCATATTCAAAATAAGCTTTTTGTTTACTTAATCAAATTCCATTGCATTGGAGTTCCTTTTAATATATCTTTTCTTGCTTTTTTCCCAATTATATCTTTAATATATTTTGTTTCTAAACCAAAGCCAGGTCTTATACTTCTAACATTTTCATTAGTAAATACTTCACCTTCTTTTACATCCTTAACTATAAACAAACTTCTTGAATGTTCTCTTGAATTAATTTGCTTTTGTGATAAATCATAAGTGACTCTTCCAATAGCCTTTTCAACTATTCTTATATTATCCACCATTTCTTTAAATTCTTCTGGTTCCATTGAGAATTTTGAATCCGCTCCGCCATCTGCTCTTCTTAATGTCATATGCTTTTCAATGATTTGAGCCCCTATAGCTACTCCTCCAACAGAAACAGCATTTCCCATAGTGTGATCAGATAAACCTACTACAATATCAAAGCTCTCTTTCATATTAGGAATTGTTTTTAAATTAATTTCTTCTACTGGTGCTGGATAGGAAGATGTACACTTTAACAGCGCTACATTTTCATTCCCCATCCTTTTGCAAGCATCAAGTGCATCTTGAATATCACTCATTCTTGCAATTCCTGTAGACATTATTATTGGTTTTCCTTTCGATGCTATGTATTCAATAAAAGGAATATCATTTATCTCAAAAGATGCAATTTTATATGCCGGCACGTCCATTTCTTCTAAGAAATCTACTGCAGTAAAATCAAAAGGAGATGAGAAACAAATTAATCCTTCTTCTTCTGCAACTTTCTTTAATTTAGGCTGCCATTCCCATGGGGTATATGCACCTTGATATAACTTATGTAAAGTAGTTCCATCCCAAATAGTTCCTTGTTTAATTTGAAAATACTCATTATTGCAGTCAATAGTTATAGTATCTGGAGTATAAGTTTGAAGCTTTATAGCATCTGCTCCAGCCCAAGCTGCTTTTTTTATAAGTTCTACTGCTCTGTCATAATCTTGATTGTGGTTTGCTGACATTTCTGCTATTATAAAAGTTTTTTGTCCTTCTCCAATTTTTAATTTATCTATATTGAAAGATTTGTTCATAAATACTCACCTCAAATTATTTATATATCATATAATTATCGCTTAATATTATTATTTCTTTATCTTAATAAACATATTTAATTATCGCTAGAGTATATAAGTAGAAAGATAATCTTTATCTATCATAAATAGTTCTTAATATAACCATATAAGTGAATTAGACCACAAAATTCATTAATTGATTTTTGCGGTCTAAATTTAAGTTTATATGTTATCGCAGAATTGTAATGCTTGATAAATTACAGCATCCATATTCATATAACTGTAGGTTCCAAGTCTTCCTAAGAAATATGTATTTTGTGATTCTTCTGCTTCTTTTCTATATAAGCTATAAAGTTTTTTATTTTCTGGTTTTGGAATTGGATAATAGGGTTCTCCACTTGCTTTTGAAATTTCCTTCATTATAGTTGTTTTATCACTTTTTTGCCCTGTAAGATATTTGTATTCAGTTATTCTAGTATAATCATAATCATTAGGATAGTTAACAACACCAACTGGTTGATAATATTCCTTATCATATGTCTCTTCAATAAAGTTTAATGATCTATATGGAAGTTTTCCATGCTTTTGTTTAAAGAATTCATCTATGCATCCAGTAAAAATAATTTTAGAATAACTTATTTCATCTTTAATTTCATCATAAGTTGTATTTAACATAACTTTTATATTTTCATGATTAATAATATTCTCGGCCATCTTAGTGTAACCATATTTAGGCATGCCTTGATATTTATCTGTAAAATATCTAGGGTCTCTATTACTTCTTGTTGGTACCCTTGAAGTAACTTCTTTACCTAGCTCATAAGGGTATAAATCCCATTGTTTTTTTGTATAGCCTTCAAAAAATAATTTATATAATTCTTCTCCAACTTGACTTACTATAACATCCTTAGAGTTATTAATCTCTTCTACATTTTCTTTCACACTGTAAAAAAACTCATTTATGGTTGATGAATTATAATTTGTGCTATAAAGTATATTAATTGTATCCAAATTTATAGGCATAGGAACAAGCATACCATTTACGTATGATAGGACTTTATGCTGATACTCCCTCCACTCTGTAAATCTGCTTAAGAATTCATAAACTTCCTTATTATTTGTATGAAAAATATGTGGACCATATTTATGTATTAAAAGTCCTGCTTCATTGTAATAATCATATATGTTTCCACCTATATGATTTCTTTTATCTAGGATAAGAACTTTTTTCCCTCTCTCTGCTAATATTCTTGAAGCTGTCATTCCTGCAAGGCCGCAGCCTACTACTAAGTAATCAAACATTTTATCTCTCCTTATTCTCATCTTTTCCGAAATAAAGTAAAAAATTTTCTTATCTAATTTCATTATATATTATTATTTATCGGTATGGCTTATTGATCCTTTAACTTCTCCTCCTAATTTGAAATTTAAATATTCTTTAAAAAATAAAAGGCATGTACGCTTTGATATGCTCCCTTTATAGTAGACAGTTAAAATAATGAAACTGTCAATATGAAGGGAGTATATTTTTATGGGAAGAAAAGCTAAAGTTTCTTCAGAACAAAAACTTCAAGCAGTTAATGATTATCTTTCTGGAATGAAAGGCGGTACTCAAATTTGTTATGAGT
>JAEZKY010000232.1 GCA_023435985.1 Bacillota bacterium
ATGACAGGCTCAATTCTGAGGAAATAGCAAATAAAAGAGATTCATTATTAATTGAGCTTCACAGTATTTTAAGAAGTTCCCCATTTACAGATGAAAAAGCTTATTCTAAAGCTAGAAAAGCTTTAAAAGTTGATGAAGAAATGACATTTAGTACTAAAGAGATTGATAATCTCCTTCCTGAGAAATTAAGGCTCGAAAAAAGTAGTAGATCTTTAAATATACATTCAAAAATACTGGCAATAAAAAAATAGACAAATGATAAAATTTAATCTATTTATAGTAAAGATATTCCATAATCGCCCCAGTCTTCTACCATTTGATCCATTCATTTTATAATTTTATGTTTAATATCAAATAGTTTTATTATTCTCGTATTGTACTTTTATTTATAAATCCAAATTAGTTATCAAAGAAAAATAATTAAATTAATTTGTTTATATAATACTATAGCTTAAAATTTTACAAAATCTTTAATTTTAAATGATAATTAGGCAATTTAATGTTTTATGCGCTCTTCCTGAGTAGCAAAGATGAGTGACCTTTTATAGAATCCCTTAGTTGGATCCAGAATTTAGTCCTAGAATAGTAGCCCCTAGCGAGGGTTAAATAGTTTAGAAAAATAAGAGATTAGATTCTTAAAAGAGCTTCAGAGGAGTAATGCAACCCTGAAGAAAAGCACGGTAGTTCTATTGGAGGTACCACAAGTGAATCCATTAAAAGATACAGTTTAAGTGAATTCGATTAGATAATATGCATATGATAGAAGACTATGTGACTTTATGAATTATTGTAAAAGATGTAACTGTCCTTTTATTTCTAAAAAAGTAGTAATCTGTGATATTTAGTCATTATTCTGAGATTAAGTTAAATGATATTGTTATTTATGATTTTGTCCAATTTTAATTCTTTAAAATTTAATTTAAGAAGAATAATTCAATAATTAATTAATAATAAATAAAATTTAAATAGTAATAAAACCTAAGTTAAGATTGATTATTTGTTAAATTTTGTTTTAAATGAAGATTATGCTGTAAAATCTGATTTGAATAGAATATCCTATCTAAAACTTTTGTA
Organism: Bacillota bacterium; assembly: GCA_023435985.1. Lineage (GTDB taxonomy): Bacteria > Bacillota > Clostridia > Clostridiales > Clostridiaceae > Clostridium. The sequence goes on from JAEZKY010000232.1 coordinate 1,075, forward strand.
AATAGTAAGGAGTTGATTAAATAGCTAATCCATTATTTTGTGCTGAATGTGGTGGAGATCTTAAACCTATTAAAAATGGTTATAAATGCTTAAATTGTGATAAAAAGTACTCTCAAGGAAATGATAATAATAAAAAGAAGTGAATAATTATTTTAAATTTAGAAAAAATTTTTAGAGTGCTTATATGCAGATTGATAAAAACAAAATAAGTCTAATTGGAATTATAGTAGGTATAGTTGTTATTGGGATTGTATATGCTATTATTCCGTATATGCAATCAATGAATTCTAATAATAAAGATCCTTTTAGTGATTTAGAAGTAACTCCATCTAATGCATCTTATATTGTCGTTGGAAATTCTTATGTAATTGTTCCTCCGCATGCCAAAGTAGTTACACAGGTAGATAGAGTAATAAGGGACAAATTATCACATTATAATGATAATGTAGCTCCAAATCATCAACCTACTAGTTATAAAGAGCTTGTTCCATGGATGGAAGGGGAAAGACTTGGGGAATTGATGAAATATGCCAATGTAACAGTTATACCTGTAACCTATGTGCCTGTTAAAAAAATTGGCGGCCGCTACTTTGGGCCGGACAACCATGGAAATTTTGTATTTGAAGTTGATCCAAGTAAAATTAGCCCGGTATATTCCAAAAGAATTGGTGAAAATATGTGGGTAGAAATAGATACTCATGGTATGAATGTTATGGTTCCTGGAGCAATAAGTAATGGTGCATATCTGGTTATTGCTTGTGGTGATCTACATGGGAAAGCTGAAGCTGAAGCATACATGGCTGAACATGGTATAAACTGTTATGCGCCGTGTGATAGATTTACATCAGATATAATGCCTTATAATGGATCAGGAACTATTCTTGGAGGTGCCGCAATCAGACCGCTTAAAAATGGACATGGGGCAGTAATTGGTGGTCAGCCATTATATTTCAGCACTAATGAAAAGATAGTAGTTCAAGCAACCACTAAAAGATATCCTGATCAGTATTGTGATACTCCTTGGAGATATTTTAAAAATTTACAGCAAAATTATGGGATTAAATTAAATGTGGATACTGTTTATGCTAATATTGGTGAAGCAGGTAAAGTTGTGTCTGAAGCTCGTAAAACAGGTGCAGATATTATAGGAGTTAGAGTATTGAATAATGAAGATAGGAAACCAGTTGAACAATGGCTAAAAGAAGATAAAAATCACAGAGCAATCCTATTTCATTCAGCAGCTTATGATCCAGGTTATTCTTTGTTCTTTGAATTCCCATATCAAGTAACAGGTCAGGATCCCGATCCAAAATTCATAGGAAATGCTTCAGATTCACAAATACAAAATGCTGAGGATGAAACAAGAAATTTATGGGATCCAAATCTCCAATTTACAGGAAATAATTCTAATTTTGGGTATAATGTATCTAATTTTATGTAGCATGTTTAGAAAAAGCTGAGCTTCGATTTTTAAAAGAGATCCAAAGGAGTATTTCAACCCTGATAAGAAAGACGGTAGTTCTATTGGGGGCACCATAAGTGAATCCAATAAAAGGTGCCTATCAAATGAATTCAATAAAAGAGACTAATAAATGAATTCTATTATTAGCTTCTTTTTTATGAAATCAAATCAAATGGGTTAATTAACGATTCCACTAACGGGGCGAATTCATTAAGTATAACTGCGAACTTTAAACCAGTAAACTGGCGTCATATGCCTGTATATTACAAAGAATCATCTCTTACATACAATTAACACAAAAGTAAAAGTTTGTGTTGGGGAGTGGTTATGTTAGTTATGTAATAAAAATATTACTAAATATATTATTTAATCAAGAGTTCATGAAATGCATAAATTCTCATATTAATAAAAAAATAAATTATGAAATCTTATTTTTAAAAAATACTAGTTATTAAAAGCGCTATGCTTAATCCAATTACAATTAGTACTGTAGCCCATGATATATAATTAAATAAATTTGAATTTACGTATTCACCCATAATTCTTTCATCGTTTATGATTAAAAGCATCAGTATCAATATGATGGGTAGTACTATACCATTTGCTACTTGTGAAAAATAAAGAATTGAGAGTAAAGGTACACCTGGAATCATGATGATTATAACAGCCAGTATTATAAGTCCTAAATATACTCCATGAAAAATTGGAGCTTCTTTAAAACCTTTTGAAACTCCTGCTTCAAATCCTAAACTTTCACATAAGTAATATGCTGTGGCTAATGGTAAAATACATGCTGCAAATAGTGCAGCGTTTAAAAATCCAAATGCGAATAATGTACTGGCATATGGTCCTGCAAGAGGTAAAAGAGCTCTTGAAATATCAGGTACATTAGTAACTTGAATTCCATGTACAAATATAGTAGCTGCACAGGCTATTATTATAAAAAAAGCAACTACATTAGTAACTATAGAACCCGTAATTGCATCTAATCGTGAATATTTTAAATTTTTAACTGGAATATTCTTTTCAACGGTAGAAGATTGGATATAAAATTGCATCCAGGGAGCTATAGTAGTTCCAACCAAAGCCACCAACATTGTTATATATGCAGGATCCAAGCTTAATTGGGGTATAACTAATTGAGTGAATGCAGTTTTCCAATCAGGATTTGCTAAATATCCTGCTAATATATATGAGATATAAAGAGCAGATGCAAGAAGGAATATTTTTTCTACTTTTCTATAATTTTCTTTGATTACTAATGCCCAGATGAAAAGTGCAGCTAGGGGT
>JAEZKY010000066.1 GCA_023435985.1 Bacillota bacterium
AGATGATTATTCATAACTTATGTTATATTAACAAAATAATATGGAGGAATTCCCGAGTGGCCAAAGGGGGCAGACTGTAAATCTGTTACGTTTCGTTTCGATGGTTCGAATCCATCTTCCTCCACCAAAAAAGAATAAATTTAGTTTATTCTTTTTTTTTATTTACATAAAAAGTTATATGTATTTTGCAATATGCGAATGTGTTTAAATAGAAGAATGAGGTTAATCTATAAGGTTGACTAATTTTGAATGATGTGGTAAAATATTTTTTGAAAATTAAATGATGTAACTCTTATCAAGAGAGGTGGAGGGAAAGGGCCCTGTGAAACCCGGCAACCTGTATTATATAAGGTGCCAATTCCTGTAGAGGTGTTTCTACAAGATAAGAAGTGATTTGTAAAATCGTACTCTTCTTATCGAAGAGTTTTTTTATTTATCTTAAGTTTGTACAAACCTAATTAACAAAAGAAAAATATAATAATGATTTCAAATATTTAAGTTGAGGAGAGAAAGAAATGAGAAGATTATTTACTTCAGAATCAGTTACAGAAGGCCATCCAGATAAAATGTGTGACCAAATCTCAGATGCTATATTAGATGCTATATTAGCAAAAGATCCACTTGCAAGAGTCGCATGCGAAACATGCACAACTACAGGTATGGTAATGGTAATGGGAGAAATATCAACTAGTTGTTATGTTGATATTCCAAAAGTAGTAAGAGAAACAGTAAGAGGAATTGGGTATGACAGAGCAAAATTTGGATTTGACTGTGATACTTGTGCAGTTCTTACATCAATAGATGAGCAATCAGCAGATATTGCAATGGGTGTAGATGAAGCTTTTGAATCTAAAAAAGGTCAAAAGGACGAAGTTGAAGCTGTCGGAGCTGGAGATCAAGGAATGATGTTTGGTTTTGCAACTAATGAAACAGAAGATTTTATGCCACTTCCAATATTTATGGCTCATAAGTTATCAAGAAGACTTACAGAAGTAAGAAAGAATGATACATTAAGCTATTTAAGACCAGATGGTAAAACTCAAGTTACAGTTGAATATGAAGATAATAAACCAAAGAGAATTGATACTATCGTTATATCAACACAACATGATGATAAAGTTTCTTTAGAACAAATTCAAGCAGATGTTAAGAAATATGTTATTGATGCTGTTGTTCCAGCTGAATTATTAGATAGCAAAACTAGATATTTCATTAATCCAACAGGAAGATTTGTTGTTGGAGGACCTCAAGGAGATTCAGGTTTAACAGGAAGAAAGATAATAGTTGATACATACGGTGGGTATGGAAGACACGGTGGTGGCGCTTTCTCAGGAAAAGATCCAACAAAGGTAGATAGATCAGCTGCTTATGCTGCAAGATGGGTTGCTAAAAACTTAGTTGCTGCAGGTGCTGCAGATAAGCTAGAAATTCAATTAGCATATGCAATTGGTGTTGCTAAGCCAGTGTCAATTGAAGTAGAAACATTTGGAACAGGAAAAATAGATGAAGATAAAATCGTTGAAATAGTAGAAAAAGTGTTTGATTTAAGACCAGGAGCTATAATTAGAGATCTTGATTTAAGAAGACCTATTTATAAACAAACAGCTGCTTACGGACACTTTGGAAGAAATGATTTAAGCTTACCATGGGAACAATTAAATAAAGTAGATGAAATAAAGAAATATATATAAGAATTATATGTAAGCTGTCTTAAAGTTGATTTAAGACAGTTTTTTGTTGCAGAAAATTAATATGAAAAATTCTCTATATAGAAATTTAAGTAAAGGGATATAATTATATAAATAACAATACTTAATTTAAAATTAGAGAAGGATGTATTTGTGATATAATTAAAACAAAATAAAGATTAAAATAATTGGTAAATTAATATGCATAAAAGAGTTGGAGAGATTTTATGGAAGTTCTAAATGGTTTTATTGAAAATATTGTTTTTAAAAGTGAGGATACTGGTTATGTAGTTTGTAGGATTAGGACTGAAAAGAACCTAGTTAGTGCTGTAGGTACAGTTCCTTTTTTAAAAGAAGGGCAAAATGTAAAGTTAACAGGATATTGGACTGTACATAAGCAGTTTGGTAATCAATTTAATATTCAGGACTATGAAGAACTTCTCCCAACATCATTAGATGGGATAGAAAAATATTTAAGTGCAGGTATAATCCATGGAATTGGTCCAGTTACAGCTAAGAAAATAATAGCAAGGTTTGGGGAAGAAACTCTTGATATAATGGAAAATCATATTGAGAGACTTATGGAGATAGAAGGTGTAGGCGAAAAAAAGTTCCAAATTATATATGAATCTTATGTGGAACAGCAAGGCTTAAAAGATATAATTCTATATTTTAATAAACATGGAGTAACCAATAATCAATGCATAAAAATTTACAAAAAGTTTGGACCAAATGCAAAGCAGATAGTATCCAATAATCCGTATATATTATGTGATGAAATTTCAGGCATTGGATTTAAAACAGCTGATAGAATTGCTATGAGTATCGGTGTTAAAAGTGATTCGGATTTCAGGATCCAAAGTGGGATTAAGTATGTTATGAATCAATTTTGCGCTTCAGGAAACACATTTATGCCCAAGGATAATATAATAGAAGAATGTGAAAGAAATTTACTAATCTCTAGAGATGTGATTGAAAAAAATATATATGATATGGCAGCAGGGCAGATAATAGTTGTTGAAAACATTAATGGTATTGAAGCAGGTTTCTTACTTCAGTATTATTATTGCGAGCTTGGGGTAACAAGTAAAATAATAACTTTAGGATTGCAGCAAATACAGACAATAAATTCAGATATTAATTTTGAAATTGATGTTTTTGAAAAGGAACAGAAAATAAAATTTGCTGAGTCTCAAAGAGAGGCAATTCTTGGAGCATTTAGTAATGGAATAGAAATAATAACAGGTGGACCAGGAACAGGAAAAACAACGATTATAAAAGCTATAATACACATCTATGAGAATAATGGTATGAAGGTAATGCTTGGAGCACCAACAGGAAGAGCTGCCAAAAGAATGACAGAATCAACGGGAAGAGTAGCTAAAACTATACATAGACTACTAGAAATGGGAGTTTCAGAAGAAGATGAATCAGTTTTTGAAAGAGGAGAGTCATCACCTTTAGATTGCGATGTAATAATCATAGACGAAGCATCTATGATTGATATAATACTAATGCAGAATTTACTTAAAGCTATTAAATTAGGTACAAGATTAATAATTGTTGGAGATGTTGATCAATTACCATCTGTTGGAGCAGGAAACGTATTAAAAGATCTTATAGAAAGCGAATATATAAAGGTTGTAAGATTAAAAGAAATATTTAGGCAGGGGTCAGAGAGCTTAATTGTAACAAATGCTCATAGAATAAATGAAGGTCAAATGCCATTGTTAAATCAAAAAGATAAAGATTTTTTCTTCATTAATGAAGAAAATCAAGAGAGAATTGTAAACACAATAATAGATTTAATAAATAGGAGGCTTCCGAAATTCAACAAATCATGGGATATATTAAAAGATATGCAGGTATTGACGCCTATGAGAAAAGGAACTCTTGGAGTTGTCAATTTAAATGTTAGGCTTCAGGAAATATTTAATCCGCAATCAAAAGATAAAAAAGAAAAAACTTCTCGAGAGATAATATTTAGAGAAGGTGATAAGGTTATGCAAACTAAAAATAATTATACATTAAAATGGATTAGAGTTAGTGGAGATGGTGAAAATGAGGGCGTTGGAGTTTATAATGGTGATTTAGGATTTATTCAAAGCATTGATGAGGAAAGCAAGGTATTAACAATTGTCTTTGATGAGGAAAGAAAGGTTATTTATGATTTTAACTTTTTAGATGAATTGGATTTAGCATATGCCACTACAATCCATAAGAGCCAAGGAAGTGAGTTTAAAGTTGTAATTATTCCTGTATTTATGGGATCACCATTCCTAATGAATCGTAATTTGATATATACAGGGATTACACGAGCAAAACAATTGGTAGTAGTAGTTGGTTTTCAGAAAGCATTAATGTATATGATAAATAATACAAATAGTATAGAAAGATATTCAGCTTTAAAATATAGAATAAGAGATATAATAACTAAAGATGAGTTTGAAGGGTAAAGATATTAAATTATATATACGTGTGTAATTGAGGAGATATGTGTATGAGGAATGAATGTAAAGTAACTCTAGAAGATTTGAAATATGCATTTGATAAAATAGATTACTGGTATAAGAGGAATATTAAGATTTTAACTATAATTACAGTTCCGTTTAATACAGCATGTGTTTTTTCGAATATAATAAGTAAAGTTTCTCAGAATAATGGGAAAATATTATACGTATGGGGAAAAAGTGGGGAAAATAGAGAATTAATTAATATAATAAGAGAATTTAATTCTAATATAACTCATTCATATATTGAGAAAAAATCCTCAAGTACAAATCTAACATTTGTACACTATAATAATCTGTCAAAAATCAATGCCCAGTATGATTTGGTCATTTTTGATGATATAACATATTTTTCTAATGTAAGTAGTGTAAATATAAGAGATATATTAGATATCTGCACTAATTTAGGGGAAAGAGTTTTGTTATATAGTATAGAAAAAATGACATTAGTTGGTGAAAAATTTGAACTTGCAGCATACAATTATAAAAAACCTTTTGTAGAACCTAGAGTTTTAACAACAAGAATAGACCTAAATTCAGATATTCCATTTACTTTGTATGATTACCTTAAATGGTTCAAGGAAAGTAATCATAAAGTGGCTATCTGCGTACCTGATAAAGAAAAGCTTAATACAGTTTATGATTATTTTGTTAATAAGCTTAAACTTTCTGATGTTCGAGTAATAAAAGTATCCAAAAGTGATGAAATTAAAATGTCTGAAAAGGTATCAAAATATAAAGATAAGTCAATATTTATAATAACAAATAAAATAGAGGAGTTACTTGAATATTGCTATGTTGACGATTCGGTAATATTATTTTCTGACAATGAAAGATACAATTATAAAAAAATATTATATATATGTGGTCAAATAAGAAATATAAATTCTAAGCTTCCAGAAGTTCTTTTAGTATCAAATGAGGTATCAGAAGATATGGAAAAAGCAAAAAGCATGGCAAGAGAATTCAATAAGAAAGTATGGGAGAAGCGTTTAATAGAGTTATAAGAAGCCTATGGGAAGGAATAGTCGAAGTAATATATCCAAGGGAAAATTACTGTATTATTTGTAAAGAAGAGGATTGTTTTGGAATATGCGAGCATTGCAAAAAAAGCATAAAAACCATAGATATTGCGTATCAAGATAAAATAATAAGTTATGGATACTATGGTGGAGTATTAAAAGAATTAATATTGATATTCAAATATAAAAGCAATTTTACGGCGGGAGATATATTAGCGGGATTTTTGGAGGATTATATTACTAAAAATTTTAATTATAAAGAATACATAATAACATATATTCCTTTATCTAAAAAATCTAAGAAAGCTCGAGGATTTAATCAATGTGAATATATTGCAAGAAAAATAGCTAGAGACTTATGCATTGAAGCATCGGAAGTGTTGATTAAAGGAAGAGAAACTAAGGAACAAAAGACATTAAAGAAAGATGAAAGATATGAAAATATAAAAGATGCATTTAAGTTAAAGGATGGTGTGAACCTGGAGGAGTGCAATATTATACTAATTGATGATGTAACAACTACAGGAGCAACAATTAATGAAGCGTATAGATTATTAAAAAAATCTAAAGTAAAAGAAATAAAACTATTGACCTTAGCCAAAAGTCATATATAATATTAATGTAAAGCTAGGTTTGTGGTTGAAAGTCGAAGCTAGTCGCAGGCAAAACGATCCACGTAATTTAGACAAAATGTCTAAGGAGCATGGTGCGGTATAGAAGTAAGTCCTGCCAGTATATACTGAGAGGGTTAGTAGTGAGGAATTAAATTTTAGTAGCAAAAACTCCAGCAGGCGAGTGTGGGGTCAAAAACCAGGTCAGCTAGCTTTACCTTACAATTATAAAAAAATATTAATGGAACAATTTGCGTTTTGAGTTAGGACGCATATTTTTTTGGCGTTAATTATCAGAATTTACTGATAATTTTCTTGTTAAGTTTATTGAAAAGTGATAGAATATTATTAACTTAAAAGCAAGTTAACTTTAAGTTAAAAAACTTTTTCAAATGAGAGGGGCTGGAGCTAATGAGAGTTACAGTTGTAGCAAAAAATATGGAACTAACAGATGCACTAAGAGAAATAGTGCAAAAAAAGATAAACAAATTGGAAAAGTATTTTTCAGGAAATGTAGAAGCAAAAGCTACATTGAGTGTTCAAAAAGGTAGGCATAAAATTGAAGTCATGATTCCGTTTAATGGAGTAATATTAAGGGGAGAAGAATCAACTTCAGATATGTACAAATCATTAGATTTGGTTGAAGACAAATTAGAAAGACAAATTAGAAAACAAAAAACTCGATTATCAAGAAAGCATGGCGAATCATTGAAATTCACTGAAATAAATAATATAGATATAAAATCTGAAGAAGAGGAACATGGAAAGTTAGTTAAAGTAAAAAAATTTGGTGTAAAACCAATGAATTCCGAAGAAGCTATTCTTCAAATGGATTTACTAGGACATAATTTCTTTGTATATCAGGATGCAGATAGTAGTAAGGTAAATGTAGTTTACAAAAGGAAAGATGGAGATTACGGATTGTTAGAACCTGAATTTATATAAGTTAAACATAAAGCAACTGTCCAATGTGTGTGAAAACTGCATTTGGACAGTATTTTTGTTTTGGTATAAAAAATAATAACTGAATTTCAAACTGACAAAGAATGAATATTGATATTTATGTCAAAAATTATAAATAATTACAATGCAAATATTAAGAAAAAGTTAATATTAGCCGTTTTACAGAGGATTTAATACAAAAATCACTAGTTTTCTTGAAAAGAACATAGATAAAATGCTATAATTATAGAATACGTGATTTGTAAAATAAAACATAGATTAAATTTTAATGAAAAGATATATAAAATTTAATGTGAAATATATAATTTCGAAAGGATGACATTATGGGACTATTAGATGCCGTATTTGGAACATATAGTGAAAGAGAAGTTAAAAGACTTAAGCCTACTATACAGAAAATAAATGATTTAGATGAAAATATGCAGAAACTTTCTGATGAGGAGCTTAAAGCAAAAACTGAAGAATTTAAAGAAAGATTAGCTAATGGAGAAACTTTAGATGATATTTTAGCAGAAGCATTTGCAGTTGTAAGAGAGGCTTCCACAAGAGTTTTAGGGATGAAGCATTATGATGAACAACTTATGGGTGGAATGGTACTTCACCAAGGAAGAATATCAGAAATGAAAACTGGTGAAGGTAAAACTTTAGTTGCAACATTACCAGCATATTTAAATGGATTAAGCGGAAATGGAGTTCATATCGTAACTGTTAATGACTATCTTGCAAAAAGAGATGCAGAGCAGATGGGTGAGCTGTATGGGTTCTTAGGATTAACTACAGGGGTTATTGTACATGAATTAAATAATGATCAAAGAAGAGAAGCGTATGCTTCAGATATTACTTATGGAACAAATAATGAATTTGGATTTGATTACTTAAGAGATAACATGGTTATCTATAAAGAAGAAAGAGTTCAAAAGCCATTAAATTTTGCAATAGTTGATGAAGTTGACTCAATTTTAATAGATGAAGCTAGAACACCACTTATAATTTCAGGTCAGGGAGAAAAATCTACTGAATTTTATAAGGTTGCAGATTATTTTGCAAAGAAGTTAGTAGAAGAAAGAGATTTCACAAAAGATGAAAAAGTTAATGCAATATTACTAACTGATGAAGGTGTAAGAAAAGCAGAAACAACATTTAAAGTTGCAAACTATGCAGATGCTGAAAATATAGAATTACAACATTACGTAACTCAAGCCTTAAAAGCTAATTTTGCCATGAGAAGAGATAAAGATTACATGGTTAAGGATGGAGAAGTAATAATTGTTGATGAATTTACAGGAAGACTTATGGAAGGTAGAAGATACTCAGATGGTCTTCACCAAGCAATAGAAGCTAAAGAAGGAGTTAAGATTGCAAGAGAATCAAAAACGTTGGCTACTATTACATTCCAAAATTATTTCAGAATGTATAAGAAATTGTCAGGTATGACTGGTACAGCATTAACAGAAGAAAATGAATTTAGAGAAATTTACGGACTAGATGTTATTGTTATTCCAACACATAGGCCAATTGCAAGAAAAGATAATCCGGATTTAGTATTTAGTACTGAAATAGGAAAGATAAAAGCAGTTGCTGACGAAGTAGAAGAAGCTCATGCTAAAGGACAGCCAGTTCTAGTTGGTACTGTAAGTATTGAAAAATCAGAGCTTGTTTCGAGTATGCTTAAGCAAAAGGGCGTACCACATCAAGTATTAAATGCTAAATTCCATGAACAGGAAGCTGAAATAATAAGCCATGCTGGTGAAAAGGGTATGGTTACTATAGCTACTAACATGGCAGGACGTGGTACTGATATTAAGCTTGGTGAAGGAGTAGTTGAACTTGGCGGTCTTAAGATAGTAGGTACTGAAAGACATGAATCAAGAAGAATAGATAACCAATTAAGAGGACGTTCAGGAAGACAAGGAGACCCAGGAGAATCTACATTCTTTATCTCATTAGAAGATGATTTAATGAGAATATTTGGATCAGAAAAGATTCAAGGCGTTGTTGAAAGACTAGGTCTTAAAGAAGACGAAGCGATTGAGAGTAAAATGGTTTCAAAAGCTATAGAAAATGCTCAAAAGAAAGTTGAAGGTAATAACTTCGATACAAGAAAACAATTATTAGGTTATGATGATGTAATGAATGTTCAAAGAGAAGTTATTTACAAGCAAAGATCAGAAGTACTTGAAGGCGAAGATGTAAAAGAAGAAGTATTAGGAATGACAAAAGAAATCATAGGAAATGCTGTTAATGCTCATATTACAGGTGAATCAGAGAATTACAGGGAAGAATTCCTTCATCTAATGGTAGCATTACAAGAAATATGTATACCACCAAATTCAGTTAATTTGCCTAGCCTTGAAAACTTATCAAATGAAGATATAACTGAAAGCTTATTTGAAACTGCACGTGAATTCTATGAGAAAAAGGAAGAAGAATTTGGTTCAGAAAGATTAAGAGAAATTGAAAGAGTTGTTCTTTTAAGGGCTGTTGATACAAAGTGGATGAACCATATAGATAATATGGATCATTTAAAACAAGGTATTGGTTTCCAATCATTTAAGCAAATTGATCCAGTTCAAGCATACCAAATGGAAGGTAGCGAAATGTTTGATGAAATGATTAGAGCAATCAAAGAAGAAACTGTTAAATTATTATTCCATGTTAAGATAGAAGTAGCACCTGAAAGAGTAAGAGTTGCACAAGAAACAGCGGCAGTCCATGCAGAAGCATCAAGTGCAGCTGTAGGACCAGGTTCAGGAGTAACTCCGGCAAATGAAGGTCCAGCAGCACCAGTTAGAAATATTGATAAGCATGGTAGAAATGAATTATGCCCATGTGGTAGTGGAAAGAAATACAAGAACTGTTGCGGAAGAGAAGCTTAATTGAGTTAACAGTTTACAGACTACAATTCACGGTTGAGTGAATAATTAATAATTAACTGCTAGAGTGGAAGATTATACTAAGTTTTTAGAATGAATTTTTAAAGAATAGATATTATATAATAGATTCCGTAGAATTTCTATAGAATTGTTGCTATAAGCTAAGGAACAATTTTGGTTGAATTTTTACGGAATTTCCATTAAGTAAAATGAATTTCTTCACAAAAACAATTATAATTGAATTAGAAATATGAAATAAGCTTTATTATACAGTGGATATAATAAAGAATTTGAAATTGAAAATTATATTTATAACTGATTGAAAGGGTGATTAGATGATTATTGAGCTTGAAAAAGAATTAACGAAGCTTCCTAGTTTAAAGAAATCTATAGATGAAATGGGGGCTTCACTTTGACAGAGGAGGTTTAGAAAGAGAACTTCATGAATTGGAATGTCAAATGCAGGAGCCAGGTTTCTGGGATGATTCTAAAAGAGCAGAGGAAGTTACTAAGAAAAGTAAATCGGTAAAAGATAAAATTGAGAATTTTGATAAATTGAAGTCTCAATTTGAGGATGTAGAAGTATTAAAAGAAATCATGGAGGAAGATGACGAAGAATCTGCAAATGAAATAATACAGACAATAAAGGGAATAGAAGCTCAGATAGATGATTATAATATGAAGGTGCTTTTGTCCGGAGAATATGATAAAAATAACGCTATCCTCACTTTACATGTTGGAGTGGGTGGAACAGATGCTAATGATTGGACTGAAATGTTATTAAGAATGTATACGAGATGGTGCGAAAAACAAGGTTATAGTATTGAGACCTTAGATTTACTTGCAGGGGATGAAGCTGGAATTAAAAGCGTTACTTTAAAGGTTATTGGGGAATATGCATATGGATATCTAAAGGCCGAAAAGGGAATTCATAGATTAGTCAGAATCTCACCATATAATGCAAATGGTAAGAGACAAACTTCTTTTGCATCAATGGAAGTGCTTCCAGAGCTTACAAAAGAACAGGATATAGATATAAGACCTGATGATCTTAAAATTGATACTTATCGTTCAGGAGGTGCCGGAGGGCAGCATGTAAATAAAACTGATTCAGCAGTTAGAATTACACACCTTCCTACAGGAATAGTTGTACAGTGTCAAAATGAAAGAAGCCAATTCTCTAATAAAGATACTGCTATGGAAATGCTTAAATCTAAATTGGTTGAATTAAAGGAAAGAGCACATAAAGAGAAAATAGAGGACTTAACTGGTGAGCTAAAGGATATGGGATGGGGAAGCCAGATAAGATCATATGTATTCCATCCTTATAGTATGGTTAAGGATCATAGAACAAATGTGGAAACATCAAATGTTACAGCTGTAATGGATGGAGAAATAGATATGTTTATAAATGCATATTTAAAACAATAATGTAGTAACAAATAAAAAGTTAGGAATATATAAATTCTTAGCTTTTTATTTGTTTATAAGCTACGCCGCTTTATAAAATATATCAATTAGTGAATATACTGCTATAAGAATTATGCAGACATATATAGATATGTTTAATCCCGGTTTTAGTATAGATAAAATACCACCAGCTGTCAGAGTAGCAATAATAACAACACTCACAAATTTAAAGAAGCCAGATTTATTTGTTAAAAGTGTTGTAACAGCTGAAAACATAATTAAAATTAATGTTAGAAAATAAAATATGTTTTTTAAATCATCTGAATAGCTCATTATTCGAAGTTCTTTTAATGTAAGCGCAGAAAGTAAAAATAATAATGAAAAAGAGCATATTCTACTTATATTTTTAATCATAAAATCACTATCCTTCTTGGTAAATATTTACATAATAATTATACAGTTAGATGTTTGCTTGAGCAACATAAAACTGTAAAGCTGGAATTTTAACGAATAAATTAATAATAAGTTAATTTTTTAAGATATATAAATATGTGTTAAAATATATTCATAATTAGAAAATAGTTAAATTTGTGAATAGTGTAATAATTGAGGCTGAGATAGATATTAGATTATAGTAAAATCAATAATAAAATAAGCCTATTAAGGAGAGTAATAAATGAGTGATCTTTATGATATGCAAATGGAAAAGAAGCAAAATAGAAAAGTTATGAACAGAATTGGATGGGCTTTAACAGCCTTAATTGTATCTTCACAAGTTGGAGCGATAATAGTTTCAATAATTTGTAAGATGTTTTTTGGAAGCTTAATAAAGACTTCTGTTTATAATTTTATTGCAGGTACATTACCAATATACTTTATAGGACTTCCTATTTTTTGGTTAACACTTAGGAAAATACCTAAAGAAAATACAACGGAGAAATCTAGTTTAACCATAATTCAGTTAATTAAGATTTTAATAATAAGCTTTGGAACCATGTATATATTTAATATATTAGGGATAGGTATTAATTATTTAATATCTCTTTTAAAAGGAAGTCCAGTAGAAAATCCTCTTAATGATCTTTTAAGTAAAGTTAATATCATTGAAACATTGTTTTTTGTAGGAATTTTAGCACCTATTATGGAAGAAGTAATTTTTAGAAAAATTCTTTTATCAAGATTACGTAGATTTGGAGATTTTTTTAGCATCTTTTTGTCAGCACTTGCATTTGGAATGTTTCATGGAAATCTATCACAATTTTTCTACGCAGTTGCATTAGGATGCATTCTTGGATACACCGTAGTAAGAACTGGAACAATTAAGTACTCAATCATTCTTCATATGTGTATAAACATTTTTGGATCGGTAATTATCCCAGAAGTTTCATTAATAAATAATATAATATTAACATCCATAGTAAGTCTGTTGGTTGTTGTTAGTATGTCAGCAGGTGTAGTATTAGTTATT
>JAEZKY010000276.1 GCA_023435985.1 Bacillota bacterium
CTTTGTAGTAGTTGCATTTTTACTAGTTAAGTTAGTTGCATTTTGAACTGTTTGATTTGAAGACAGATTATTATTTGACATGGCCTCTTTATTGGTGGTATTGATAAAAAAATAAGCTGATACGCCAAGTATAGCCACTATTGCGACTAAACAAATAATTATAATAGTTTTAAATGTGTTGTCATTCGTATTAATCCCCTCTTGATAATGTTATCAATGTTATCTAGATGGAAACTACTATTTATCTTTTTATTAACTATGCACAAAAAATAAATAAAAGATTATCCTTTTTTCATCATTTATTCCAAATTAAAATAAAAAAGGACTATAAAAAATAGTAAAAAAAATATTAGGGGGTTTTTGTAAGCTCACTTTCATTCAATCTCCAATCAATTAACTCGTCGATTTCGGATTCAGTGAGTTTTTCCCTTCTTCTTATTTTGTCCCATATTTCATCATTCATAATTTCACCTCTACTTTTATATGGGAATTAATCTAATCCGCTAAATGATTCGCCGTCATTTGCCTGATACCAAAGTGCCGTTAAATAGTTATAACCAGTTGGCTATATCTATTTAGATACTCCTTCAACTAGTTCACAAGGTAAAGTAGTTTTTATATAAGGAATATTCTCATCTTCTTTAATTTTGTCTAAATATTCACCTAAATATTTGTAATGGCTTTTTAATTCATCAATGCTTTTACCTGCAATATCTACTATAAATGCCATGCTCTGTTCTATCATACATAAATCAACTTCAACTTCCACTTTAGCAGGATCTAATCTTTCAGGAATCTCTTGATGCACTAAATTAATTAATGATCTATAATCTCCCAGATCATTATGATGCTCTTCAATGTATAGATTTCCATTAACTTCAACAATGTCTATAACATCTGATCCCATAGATTTTAAAAAGCCAGATTCATGTCTTTTAATTATTCTTTTCCTTAGTTCATCATTTAAATTGTTTACTTTAAATATTACATCGTATCCTTCTATTTCACTTGTTTGTATGTTTACTACTTCAATTCCTTCTTCTTTAAATGACATTTTAACCCCTCAATTCGTATTTTTACTTTAAACTAAATTAAAAAAAATAAAATTATCCAATTACCATAGTTTTCATAGGTTTAGGATCCATGGCTCTAAGTTGTCTTTCGATTTTTCCTATGGTCTGGAATAATCTTCCAGATTCTCTTGATAATTCAGGATCCTTAAGTCCATCATGATTTTTACTGTAAGCTTGGTTTAATTCTGTGACCTTTTGGTATCTTGCTTTAAATTTGTTCAGTTTTACAAGTAATCCTCTTCGAGTTAAGGTTTTATTCAGGGTTTCAGAGTTTGTATATAATTCTACTGTAAGACATTGTAAGGTTTTTTTGAGATCAAGACCATATTTGTCTACTAAATTGTTGTTTAGTTCATTTATCCAGGATTCAGGTAATTCAACCATTATTTTTTTCATTTTCTCAGCCATTTCAAACACCACTTTAAACACAGCTTGTGTTCTATGTGTTAAATAATAATAAGGAAAACATGATATTTATATTTTGTGTTTCATGTGTTCTATGAGTTAAGTTCATATAGAATAAGAAAAATATAAATATTCACATAAAACATAAGGAGTGATAATTAATGGAACTAATAGGAGAATGTGAGATAGAAATGGCAGACACAAAACTAGATAAAAAAGGTAGAGTAAGAACTTCTGCATCAATAATGCCTGAAGACCTTACCGTATTCAAAGAACTAGCTAACATTAAATTTTATGAAGATCCTATGAATAATGCATGGCAAGAAGCTGTTGAAATGTGGATTGCTTCAAATATCAAATTATATGATAAAGAAGCTGAAGAAAAAAAGAAAAAAGCAGAAGAACTTAAGAAAAGGTATCATAATTAATTTTCAGTTTTTTTCATACTACTCATTTTATCCTGAAATTTGGAATCGGAACCAAGTTTTTCCATTAAAATTTGACGTTTTTCTAAAGCTTCAATCTTCTTTAAAAGTTTATCATAACCTTCTGTAGTTACTTCTCTTAAAATAACATTTTCAATACTTAAATCATCTATAACTGTTTTGTATTGCTCTTTTAAAGCATGTATATCTACTTTAAAATATGCTTCAGTTACAGGATCAATTTTATGGCCCATTAACCAATGAGTAGTTAATTCTGGCATTTTATTTTTGATTAATGTTGATCCAAAGTATTTTCTTAATTTGTGGCTTGTAAAGAAACGGTGAGCTCCAACGTAACCAAATTCACATCTATCATTTAATCCTTTAAAATAAGCTACCATACTATTAGTAGATAATTTATTGCCTAATGTTTCAAAAAGCCAATCATCAAGAGATTTAACAGGCCTATTTTGGATTATACGGTCTATTAAATAGTATAATATTGCTTGGATACATTCAGATGTTGAAAAAGTAACATAAGGCATTCCAGTTTTATATCGCTTTATTTGCCATGTTCCAATTAAATCATTTATATTTTCTTGTAGTTTCTGATTTATAGTGTATATATCAAACTGTGCATTTTTAGTAGGTTTATAATATTCTGAAATAGCGTTTAGAAAGTCTTTATAAGTTAAGTTCACTATTTCAGATTGACCCATTCCTGAACTACTCATTAAAAGAATAATTGCTTTATATTTAAGGTTGCAGTGATCTAAAGCTTTTAATATATGTTCTCTTTTGACTATATCATCTGTTGTTACCATATTGTTTTTATCGTGAGATTTTATTCTAATTTTAGGTAATTCAATATCATATTCCCTGTAAAAAGACTGTATTGTTGTCATCATTGTACTGATATAGTTTTCAGATTTGTTGTTATCTCTTAAATGTATCAAAAAATTAGTTAAATATTTCTTAATATTCCTTCTTTTCATACGTATGTTGCTGTCTTCCTCGTCTTCAGCTTCTTCTATTAATTGAGTTGGTGTTTTACTTATAAATCTACAAAAAATAGCTATCCTCTTGATGTACTGTTTTGCAGTTGATTCTCTGATTGATCGGGTTTTCAAGAAATCTTGGATGTGTTGATCCTGTTGTATTTCTTCCGCTTTCATAATTACTTATTGGCTTTTGAAGTATAAAAACGTAGATTTTTTTACGATAACTATGGCAATTTTCATAGGCAGCCCCAGTCTATATTAAATCATGCAAATACATGTTGTGATGATCTATTAGACTATGTTTTAAATATCAAATATACTA
>JAEZKY010000279.1 GCA_023435985.1 Bacillota bacterium
TGGTAGCCATAGTATTTTTATCTGTTTGAATTTCACTTGCTATTTGCGCATGTGTATTGCTCCCTGTTACTTTGCCAACAACATTCGCAATACTCGTTTTACCGTTATTGGCATACTGAAAAGCCTCGGCTATTCCAGCCTGTACATTAGTTGAAGACATTCCCGATATTGGATCTAATATTAGCTCACTGGCCTTTGTAGCTCCAACTTTGTTTCCATTATATAAAAGCTTACCGTTTGCATCTTCAGTAAACTTATTTTGTTTCTGCGCCATATCTGACAATTGCGTATTAATAGAATTTTTAAATTTATCTAATTCTTCTTTTGTAACAAATACCAACGTCGGATCAAGTTCTAAGTTTACATTCTTTGTATTAGATACTGCTAAAATCATCCTTAATATTAATTCCTTTGTGCTTCCATCTTCAGCAATTGGCTTATAACTTTCTGCGCACTTAGCAATAGCTAACATATTTTCATTTTCATCAAATACTCCATATTCTCGTATCGTAAAGCCTCCCACATTAGCTGGTATCATTAAATTTATCTTCATCCAATTTGAATTTTCTGTGTCAATTTCTATATCAGTTATATTGCCTTCGTAAACTGTATGAACCAAATCTTTTTGATCCTCTGTTGGTTCATAATAATTTCCACCACTATCACCAATTTTAAATTTAACAAAATTCACTTTGCTTCCCATAACTCCGCTGTTAGCAATTTTTGCTTTTCCTATATTAGTCAATATAGTATAAAACTTTTCAGCCAATTCTTATTCCTCCTTTGGATATGTCGTTATTGTTTCTGCTCCTGAATAAGTTGCCATTGGAATAAATACTTCTATATTATTTTCTATCTCAGATGGTGTCCAAGGATATGTTGTTATAATTTCACCTTCAAGGCTAATTCCAGCAATATAAAAATCACTTTTGGTTACAGAAACTAAATCGTATTTAACACATAAATGTGCCGGCTTTAATTCTTCTATGATTTTGTAAAAACTATCTAATCCATATGGAAAACCATTATAGCTCTCCAATATTAATGCAAACCAATAAGGTTCTATGTTTTCTATTATTTCTGTTGTATCAGCATAAGTATTACCAATTCTTATTGCTGTCCCTTTAGAGAAAATTCCTTGTCCTCTTTCTTTGGCTTTTACAGCCTTTCTACGTTCTTCATAAGAATAACTATGATTAATTTTTATTCCGTAAGCTTCTTCCCATAAATCAAGCCCCCAAGTAGCTGTATCAATATCAAACTGATTCTTTATATCTTCAATGTAATATAAAAGTCTATCTAATTCTGACTTTTGTGCATCATAGATAGACTGCATTTCTTTATTATTTTCATAAATAAATTGAGGTACATATTTTTTTAAGTTAATTGAATAATTCACTTAAATCACCTCAAAATTGACAGGACCCAAAGTCGCAATTTCTTCATCTTCTAATATTATGTTAGATGTTCCATCATTGATCCTAAGTTCTGAATAATCTAGAACTCCTAATGTATTTAAAATTAAATTTCCGACTTTTGCTATGCTTACATAAGATCTAATATTCTCATCTGATGCTTTAAATTTAATAGTTTTTAAATATTCATTAACTAAAACTTCAAAATTATCTTGTATTGTTTCTAAAGTATATCCTTCATCAATATCTATGTTTGCATCTATATTTATAACTTTTTCTACTGCACTTGCCACAGTTAAAGTTCCAGCCAATACTGGTCTTACATTATCTATATGATCATAAGCTTCTTGAATTAGTTCTTCAGTACCTGCCTTATTATTGCTATCTGTAATTATTACCTTAACATTCCCTGCTCCAGGTACACATTTTGCTTCACCTACACCAATAACTTCTTTAGCCCATTGTTCATACTGATATTTGTTTCCACTAGCACTCGGCCTTTGCATTTCTTCCAGTATTCTTTCACGATAAGATTCATCATCCTCTATATCTACTCCATATTTAACTATTTCTATATTTTCTAAACTAGCTATACCATTTAGAGACTTTAATAATAGTTTAATTCCACCTAACGCGACATTCCCTATTGTTCCAGCAACTGTACAAGTAGCATTAACCGTAACTTCTCCACTAACAGGTATAACTACAGTTTCATCAATCATAAACTCAATAGCTGCTGCAGTTTCAGTTGATTCTGTGCTAACTATTCTTCCTGCACTAATTATCCTGCCTTCTTCACCTACAAATTTAATTTTATGTATGGCATAGTCAGCACCTTTTATATATATTCCTCTACTTTCTCCTATTTCAATCAAATCATCACCAATAGCTGTTTGTGGAAAACGAGAATAAAGAATTTTCTTTAAAGCTATATTCCTTATTCTTGCTGATTCATCTGCCATTGGTTTAGTAGCATTCCAAAATACATCACCTTCAATAGTATTTATATTATCAGGTGCGCTATCTAGCATTTCTTTATGTATTTCTTCAGATGTTTTGGTTATATAATCTGGCAATATAATATTTGTTGCCATATAATTAATCACCCCTCTGTTCGTTTACTTCCTAGTGTTGAAGATCCAAGGCTTGATGTAACAGTATAAGTAAAATATAGTTCATCATATATCCAAGTAAAAATAAAATTATCCACCTTTGTGGTAAGTGGATGTACCATTAATGCTTCTATTGTCTTTCTTTTTTCTTCAAGCTCTACAACGCTTCTGTCTAAGCTTATGCTTGCAGAATCTCTCCCAAACTTATTAGAATAAGCCATATATTTATTTCTAGTTGTAAGCATTGCAAGTTCACACCATTGTATATAGCTTTCAAACTCATCAAGTAACTTAACAGTCCCATCTGGATTTTTTATAAATTCCATTGTTTCAAAGTCTATAGCATAAGTTTTTTTCTGTATAAAATTTTCTGTACCTTCATTTGTTACGTTCACTACTGCTGTAGTTGTAGGATATAAGTTAGCCATTACTTGTCACCCTCCCTATAATCACACATGAAGTTCCTAAAAGCGCTACTAAGACTCTATCACCAATATTTATTTTAAAATTATCAGGTGTTTCAATAGTATGAGAATGTTCATCATTTGTACTAGTCGTATAACTACTTTCTAATAGTAAATGATCTAATGTTAAGCAATCATCTCCACTATATTCATTAGTTTGTCCATCAACTAATACACCGGTTGCAGTTTTAGTTCCAAGAGATACACCAGTTCCATACATACTAGCTTCAATATGCTTACTAACTTTACCCTTAAATGTTCTTCCTAATTCTTGCATATAATCAACTTTATTTTGCATAAAATTTACTCCTTATCAAATCTAATGATTCAATAGCTTCAATATCCATAGAATCTTCTCCTATATCATGAGTTATTCCAGTAACATAATAATCTTTGCCGTCTAAGCTTACCTTGTCTCCTGCCCTGATATCTGCAATATCCTTACCACATTTAAATGTCCAAACCTCTTCACCAGTATTAAGCATAGAATTTGCTTTTTCTTGAGCCTGTGAATAATCAGTTACATTACTATCTTGTATAATTTTTTGAAAAGTTCCGTAATATTCAGTATACTGTGAGAAAACTCCAATTGTTGGTGAAGCGTCATAATTTTTTACACTTGCCTTTTGATCTTTACCTGTTTTTGTTTTTTCTCCTGTGGCTACTGAAACATTCTTATTTTCTCCTAAGACTTTTACCTGAGTTACAGCTCCATTTAATGAAGATTTTCTGCTAGAATCTTCTCTTATGCTTTCTAATTTATAAATTATAGAATTGCTTCCAACTTGAATAATATTAAGAGAATCTTCCATGCGATATTTATAAAGATTACCACCTTTTTGAGCTGTCTCTTTTAAAAATCCCCATAACATATTAAATAAAGTAGATGAATTTCGATACTTGGCAAGTCCTATTCCTGTATCTAAAAAACTACCTATGGGAATTTCCCAATCATTGCATATTTGAGTAGCTCTTTGAGTTGCTGTCTGCCCTTCTTGGAAAGCATATTCATCTTCGCTTTCTTCCATATTTACAGTACGCTCTTTAGCTGTAATATCTAACGTTTTCTCAGTATCACTTTCATCAATGTCATAAATATAACCATCAAACATTTTAGTGTATTCATGAGTTAGATAAGTATAATCATAGAGCTGCACACTATCATATTTAGAAATACCTATATTAACTAATTCAGCATTTTTTATAAGCTGAAAGTTAAAAGTATATGCTATAGTATCTATACTTTCTTTTAATGTAGCTTTAGTTCCATGCAATGAAATTTTATATTTATTTTTAAGTATTAAATCCATAAATCATCATACCTTTGTCACATAATCTAAACATATATATCCTCCATTATCGCCCCAGTAGGTATCTGCCCAATTATCATATTGCCTAAATATAGTTAACTGCTCTCCGCTATAAACCACGCCTAAAATATTATATTCTGTTCCTGGTCCATCTCTTACATTTAATGCACTCGCTGTGACTTTCACCGTATCTCCATCTGTATATGTGTCACTGCTATCCCCAGATGTAGAACTATCACTCCTACTATTCAATCCTCCATAGTAGCTATTAGATGTATCTATTGTAGAAATAGTCATTTCTCTATGATTTCTAAAAGTTAAACTTGCGTAAATATCTCCAACTTCTCCACCTCTAACTTCATGAGAAAATTTACTTATAGTAACCAATTCATTAATATTTATATCTGTTACTATTAGTCTTACTGGAGCTTCCTGTTGTTGCCAGTATTCAATTAAAGATACTGTATCATTAGGAGTTAAATTTATTAACTCTCTACAATAAGATGAATCATATTCAACTGGGAAAAGAGTATCAAAAGAAATTTCTTTAATATTCTCTCCTGGTTTAAATATATCAACTTCACCAAAATTCATAATATCTACAGTTTTAAATCTTCTATTAGTAACTAAGGAAAGATTGTTTAATGGATTAACAACAAAATGATACGTATAGTTCTTACTCTCATCTATTAAATATATATCCATCTGATATCTCCTTCTAAAAATGTTCTTATGCTTGATTATTCAATACTTCCATAAGCTGCTTAGCAAATTCCTGTGTAGCTTGCTTAATTATAGCAGCTTTATCAGCCATGTTATTTATATTTATCCCACCCATATTAAAGCTAAAACTATTACCACCACCAGCAACTGCTAATTGTGGCTGATATACTTGCACCTTTTGTTGTGGCATTTGATTTGCAACTTCTCGTTTTACATCAGCCTTCATTTCTGACATAGAATCCATGTGATTTTTAATCTTAGTACCTCTTTGTAAATTTACTACTGGATTATCGTTGTATTGTCCAATTATAGGCATTGTTCTATCACCTAATTCCCATCCTCTTTCATTTACCGTAGATAATCCTGCTGTTGCATAATCAGTACCACTTGCATGTTCTGTTACTTCTTGTGATGAATTACTATCACCAAATTTAAGGAATTCTTTAATATCTTGCGTTATTTGCTTAATTACAGTAGTCACAACTACTGTTTTTTCAGGTGGTATATCATTTAATGAATCAGTCACCTTATCAATTTTCTCTGATGCTTCTCCTGCAGATGAAGAAACTTCATGCATTTCAGTTATAGCTCCATCAGCATTAGATGTGATCTCAATTGAATGACCATTAATATCAAGTATTCCAGTAACTGTTTTATCTGTTTCTTTTTGCACATTTTGCAAGCTTCCCACAATACTGCCAAACACATTAACAACTGCGCCTGTTGTAGTATTTATTCTGGCTTGATCACCAACCAAAGCCTGTATTGAAGCACCTGTATTACTATATTCTTGTTGTAAACTCACTAAGCTTTCCTTTTGCTTGTCAGAATAAGCACCAATTTCTCCTGTAGCTCCGTTTATTATACCTTTTATTTCTCCTGTAACCTTATCTACATCTACATATAAAGTATCTAAGTTACCATTAACACTATTTCTTAAAGCATAAGCTCCACTTTCCTTTATATCTGATAATCCTTTATGATTATCTTCTAATTTGCTCATAACACCTTGAGATTTTAATTCTGACCTGCTAAATGTATGCCCATCTTCCTCATCAATTTTTCCCTTAGCATTAGGATACGCTGAATATAGTGTTTCTAGATCAGATTTCCAATCCTCTTCTGCTTGTTTTAATGCTTTATCTCTTGCAGTTGTTGCTTCATCTAATCCTTTTTGCAAAGTAGCTTTTTTATTAGAGTCACTCTCGTTATCCATTAAATATTGGGTTGTTGCAATAGTTTTATCATAATTAGCTTTTGTTTCATCAATAGTTTGTTGATGCTCTTTTGCTCTATCTTGCATCAATTTACTTACATCATCTATCCCAGAAACTCTTTCAGCTGCACTTTTGAATTTACTACTAGCATAAGCTTGTTCTCCTGCATTTTCTGCATTAGCATATTGAAGCTTTATGGCTTGTAACTCTGATAATTTATCTTTTATTAGTTCCATATCACTATCTAACAATGTTCCATGGTCTTTTATAGCCTTATCTCCAATTTGGTATATTTCATCTCTTATTCCCAATTCTTTATCAATGCCTTCTTGAAAATAAGTATTTAAATAATCTAATGTTCCCTGTTCTGCCGTACTTGTTACACCATCAATGCTAAATGTTTTTTGAAATTCTTTTTGTATATCTGATTGCTTTTGTTTCATTTCATTTATAGCACCAGACGCAAAGTCACTAATATAATTTTTAAAACTATTAACATCAGATTCACTAAAACTTCCATCAGAAGTTAATCTTTTGATGTTCATTTCTATTTGAAGTAAGTTCTTCGAAGCTTCTCTACTTGCATCTTTGAAACTATCCGATACTCCTTCTCCAAAATCATCATAAACAAGTCCCGCATCTTGTAATTCCTTTTTTGATTTATTTACGTTTCCTGAAAGCGCATTCATAATTCTTTCTGTAAGTCCTAATTCTTCAGTAGGTTTAGTTACACTTTCAGCCATCAAATCATTATATTTTTTAACTGCATATGCTGTTGTAGCAACTCCTGCAGTAACTGCTATTCCAGCAGGACTTAATAAAGCAGGTAACATTCTTCCTATTAATCCTACTTTAGATAACCCACTTGCAGCTCCTGTCATCTCTTCTGCAACATTTGCACCTTTAATTAATGATATAAATTTACTTATTCCACTTAATGAATTTCCGAAAGATCCCAAAAAATTTATTCCACTTACAACAGCTATTGCTGCTACTATTCCTTCTATGCCTGTTTTAATTTCATCTATATGGTTACTAACATAATCAACTGTACTCATTATTCCATTTTCTATATCTGGCATCTTAGCTGTAAGCCAGGAAACAAACTCTTTAGCATAAGGTGCTAATCTTTCTCCTAAGTGTATTTTCATTGTTTCAACAGCTCCATTTAAGTTTTCCATTTGCCCAGCTAAATTATCAAGCTTAGTATCAGCCATTTTCTGAGCTGCTCCATTTGCTTGTTTTAGCTTTTCAGTTAAATCACTTAAGCTTTGTCCTCCTTGATTCATAAGAGCCATGACACCTGACATAGATTCAATTCCAAAAACAGTTGAAATAACATCTGCCCTCTTCTGGTTGGTTAATCCACCTAAAGAACTATTAAGATTATCTACAACACCACTTAAAGTTTTCATATTACCTTGTGCATCAAAAGCATTTATTCCATACTTTTGCATAAGTTCTGAAGCTTCTTTAGTTGGACTTGCAAGTCTTGCCATAGTTTGCCTTAAAACAGTACCTGCCTGTGAGCCGACTATTGCTTGGTTACTTAACAATCCAGTAGCAGCAACTGCATCTTCCATACTTATACCTAAAGAATGTGCAACTGGTGAAATATATTTAAGTGATTCTCCTAAATCAGTTACATCACTATTTGTAGCATTTGCAGTAAGTGCTAATGCATCAGCTACATGTGTAGTTTGACCTGCATCTAAATTAAAACCTCTCAGGGTACTACTTGCTATACTCGTAGCACTGGCTAAATCTAAGCTTCCTGCACTTGCTAAAGAAAGTAATCCAGGTAGTGCCGTTATTGTTTCATCTACAGAATAACCTGCCTGTCCTAAAAGTTGTTCTGCATCTGCTACATTACTGGCCGACCATGCCGTACTGGCTCCTAAATCTAATGCTGTTTTCTTTAGCCTCTGCATTTCTGGATCCGTAGCACTAGTTACAGCTTTCACACTAGATAACTGTTTTTCAAAATCTGTGTAAGTCTGCATTGTGTCTTTTAAACCTAATCCACCTACAAGCATTGCTCCAGCTAAGCCTATTGCTATAGTTTTCTTAGCAATTGTTTTAGTCCAGGAACTTATTTTGCTTTCTATATTAGTTAGTGATTTGGTCGCTTCATCTTGTATTTTTACTTTAGTCTTTGCTTCCTTATTATTTAGTTTTTCAACCTTGCTTCCTATCTTATCTAAATTAGAACTTGCATTATCCTTTATTCTAGCTGTGGGACTTATAGATTTATTGTTTAATTTATTAACTTTTGCTTCTATCTTTTCAACTATTGGTGTAGTAAGATCTTTTATTTTACTTGTTGGACTCGCTGTTAACTTACTTAGACTTCTAAACTTCTTTTCAACTTTTTCAGTAACACTTTCAAGAGTTGAAATTTTCTTTTTGGCCTCCCCATCACCATTTACTTTGATGGAGATACCTAAAGAATATACTTCTTTGTTAGCCACTACTTTTTACCTCCTCTTTTCCTAGGAGTTGGTAAGTGTTCAAC
>JAEZKY010000361.1 GCA_023435985.1 Bacillota bacterium
GCCGGGCACTAAAATGTATAGAACAGGAGATTTGGCAAGATGGCTTCCAGATGGAAATATAGAATATCTAGGAAGAATAGATAATCAAGTAAAAATAAGAGGTTTCAGAATAGAAATTGGAGAAATAGAAAATAAACTTTCAAAAATAAAAGAAATAAAAGAAGCAGTAGTAGTGGCAAAAATCAGTGAGAATGGGGATAAATATCTTTGTTCATATATAACAGCAGAGCAAGAAGTTTCAGCTTCTGAAATAAAAGAGGAACTCTCAAAAGAATTACCAGCTTATATGATACCTAGTTATATAGTACAAATAGATAAATTCCCATTAACGCTAAATGGAAAGGTAGATAAGAGAGCTCTTCCGGAAATAGATATCACTAAAATAATGGAAGATGAATATGAGGCTCCAAGAAATGAAATAGAAGAAAAATTAATAGCAATATGGGAAGAAGTATTAGCAATAGAGGGTATAGGAATAAACCATAATTATTTTGATTTAGGAGGACACTCATTAAAGGCATCAGTAATAGCAGCAAAGATTAAGAAAGAATTTGAGGCAGAAATAAAGGTAAGAGAAATATTTGAAAATCCTACTATAAAAGCTTTAAGCGGAATAATAGAAAAAGCTGAGAAACAAGAATACATAATAATAGGCAAAGCAGAAGAAAAAGAATTTTATAAAGCATCGTCAGCAGAAAAGAGAATATTTGCATTATGGGAAATGGATAAGTTTAATACTGTTTATAATGTTCCAATGATATTGGAAATGAAAGAAAAAATGGATAGTGAAAAAGTAAAGATAGTATTAAATGAATTAGTAAAGAGACATGAAGCATTAAGAACGAGCTTTGAGGTTGTGAGTGGTGAAATAGTACAAAAAATTCATAAAAAGTGGGAATTAGAATTCGAATATGAGGAGACAAGTGAAAAAGAAGTTAAAGAAAAGATAAGTGATTTTATTAAGCCCTTTGATTTAACAAAAGCACCTCTAATTAGAAGTAAGTTAGTAAAATGCACAGATGAAAAATATATATTTATGCTTGATGTTCATCATATAGTAACAGATGGAATTTCTATGAGCATATTAATAAAAGAATTCACTGAGGTATATAGGGGCAAGGAATTAAGGAAACCATTAGTACAATATAAAGATTATTCAGAGTGGCAAAATAGCTTAGAAGCAAATGGAGTACTAAAAAGACAAGAAGAATATTGGTTAAATAGGCTAAAGGGAGAAACACCAATATTAAATATGGTAACAGATTATGAAAGACCAAATGTGCAAAGCTACGAAGGTGATAGAATAAATTTTGCTATAAATAATAAGTTGAAAGAAAAATTAAATAATATAGCAAAGGAAACAGGAACAACTTTGTATATGGTACTTTTGGCATCATATAACGTGATGCTGGCAAGATATAGCGGGCAGGAAGATATTATAGTAGGAACAGCTCAGGCTGGAAGATCACAAGCAGAGCTTGAAGATACTGTTGGAATGTTTGTAAATACAGTAGCACTTAGAAATTATCCAAATGCCAATAGGACTTTTAGAGATTTCTTAAAGGAAGTAAAAGATAATACCCTAAAAGATTTTGAAAATCTTGATTACCAATTTGATGATTTAGTTAATAAATTAGATGTTAAAAGAGATATGAGTAGAAATCCGTTATTTGATGTGATGTTTGTACTTGAAAATATGGATTTTGGTTTAGATCAAAATAATATGAATATCAAATTGATAGAAGCTGAATCAGAATTAACTATAGCAAAGTTTGATTTAACATTAACTGGAGCGGAAATAGACGAAGGTATAAGCTTTAGCTTGGAGTATTGTACTAAATTATTTAAAAAAGAAACAGTAGAAAGAATGAAAGAGCATTACATCAATATATTAAAATATGTAACAGCTAAGTTAGATAGTAAGATATATGAGATTGATTTAATTGGTGCAGAAGAAAGAGATAAATTATTAAATCAATTTAATAGAACAAAGGCAGAATATCCTCAAAATGTAACTATAGTAGATTTATTTGAAAAGCAAGTACAAAAAACACCAGATAATATAGCGGTAGTATATAAAGACAAGAAATTAACCTATAGAGAGCTTAATGAAAAATCAAATACTTTAGCAAGGGTTTTAAGAGAAAAAGGTGTAGAAGCAGAAACAATAGTTGGAATAATGATGGATAAATCTTTAGAGATGATAATTGGAATAATGGGAATTTTAAAAGCTGGAGGAGCATATTTACCAATAGATTCTGAATATCCAGAAGACAGAATAAAGTATATGTTAGAAGACAGCAGCACGAAAATTCTTTTAACACAAAACAAATTACTAGGAAGTGTAAGTTATGCTGGAGAAACTATAGACTTAGAAGATAATAAGCTATATGAAAAAGAAAATAGTAATCTAAATAGTATAGGTAAATCAAATGATTTAGCATATGTTATATATACTTCAGGAACAACTGGAAAACCTAAGGGAGTAATGATAGAACAAAAAGCTCTTGTAAATTTATGTTTCTGGCATAATAAATATTATGAAGTAACAGAAAAAGATAGGGCAACAAAGTATGCAGGTTTTGGTTTTGATGCATCGGTTTGGGAGATATTCCCTTACATTATAACTGGAGCAACACTATATATGATAGATAAGTCTATAATGCTTGATAAGGATGAACTAAATAAATATTATGAGGATAATCAAATAACAATAGGCTTTTTACCTACGCAAATGTGTGAAGAATTTATGAATTTAAAGAATAAATCTTTAAGAAAGCTACTAACTGGAGCAGATAAATTAAAGGTATATAAAAAGCAGACTTATGAATTAATAAACAATTATGGACCAACAGAAAATGCGGTAGTTACAACAAGCTTTGTTGTAGACAAAGATTATAGAAATATACCAATAGGAAAACCAATAAGTAATTCTAGAATATACATATTGGGAGATAATAATGCTTTAATGCCAGTAGGAACATGTGGAGAATTGTGTGTTTCAGGAGATGGACTTGCAAGAGGATATTTAAACAGAGAAGAATTAACAATAGAAAAGTTCGTAGATAATCCATTTGAACCAGGAGCTAAAATGTACAGAACAGGAGATTTAGCAAGATGGCTTCCAGATGGAAATATAGAATACCTAGGAAGAATAGATAATCAAGTAAAAGTGCGAGGATTTAGAATAGAAATTGGAGAAATAGAAAATCAGCTTTTAAAAATTAAAGAGATAAAAGAAGCAGTAGTAATAGCAAAGAGTAATGAAAATGGAGACAAGTATCTTTGTGGGTATGTAACAGCAGAGCAAGAAGTAGAGATAGCATTAATAAAAGAAGAACTCTCAAAGGAATTGCCATCATATATGATACCAAGCTATATATTACAAATAGATAAATTCCCATTAACACCAAATGGGAAAATAGATAAAAGAGCTCTTCCAGAAATAGATGTTGCTAAAATATTAGAAAGTGAGTATGAGGCACCAAGAAATGAAATTGAAGAAAAATTGGTAAAGGTATGGGAAGAAGTTCTAGGAAGAAATCACATAGGTATTAATGACAATTACTTTGATTTAGGCGGTCATTCGTTAAAAGCAGCATTAATTATGGCAAAAATAAAAAAAGAATTTGAAGTACAAATAGAAGTTAGAAAATTATTTGAAAATCCAACTGTAAAGACTTTAGCTAGAATAATAAAAAAAGCTGATAAAAAAGAATATGTAGGAATAAGTAAGGCAGAAGAAAAAGAATTCTACAAAGCATCTTCAGCAGAAAAAAGAATATTTACATTATGGGAAATGGATAAGCTTAATACTGTTTATAATATTCCAATGATACTAGAAATCCAAGAAAAAATGGATAGTAGAAAAGTAGAGATAATATTAAATAAGCTTATAGAAAGACATGAAGCATTAAGAACAAGCTTTGAGGTAATGGATGGTGAAATAGTACAAAGAATTCATAATGAGTGGAAATTAGATTATGAATATGAAGAAGTAAATGAAAAGATGATTAAAGAAAAAGTAGATGATTTTACTAAGCCATTTGATTTAACAAGAGCACCATTAATGCGCAGTAAGCTTATAAAATGTGAAGATAAAAAGTATATATTCATGCTAGATGTTCATCATATAGTATCTGACGGAGTATCTATGAGCGTGTTAATGAAAGAATTCATGAAATTGTACAATGATGAAAAATTAGAGCAGCCAATATTACAATATAGAGATTATTCAGAATGGCAGAATAGTTTAGAAGAAAATGGTGTAATAGGAAAACAAGAAGAATATTGGTTAAATAGATTAAATGGAGAGCTGCCAATATTAAAGCTTGAAACTGATTATGAAAGACCAAAGGTACAAAGTTATGAAGGAAACAGATTAAATTTTGCTATGGATAAAGAATTAAAAGAAAAATTAAATAATATAGCAAAAGAAACAGGAACAACATTATATATGGTACTTTTGGCTGCATACAACGTAATGTTATCAAAATATAGTGGACAAGAAGATATTATAGTAGGAACAGCACAGGCAGGAAGATCTCAAGCAGAACTTGAAGATACAGTTGGAATGTTTGTAAATACGGTAGCACTTAGAAATTACCCTAATGGAAACAAGACTTTTAGAGAATTCTTAAATGAATTGAAAAATAATACCTTAAGAGATTTTGAAAACCTTGATTATCAATTTGATGATTTAGTCAATAAGCTAAGCTTAAAGAGAGATGTGAGTAGAAATCCAGTATTTGATGTAATGTTCGTACTTGAAAACATGGATTTTGGTTTAGATAAAAACGAGATGAAGATTAAAATGGTTGAATCAGAATCTACTATATCAAAGTTTGACTTTACATTAACTGGTATAGAGACAAAAGAAGGAATGGACTTTAGTTTAACTTATTGTAGCAAATTATTTAAAGCTGAAACTATGGAAAAAATGAAGAAGCATTATATTAATTTAATTAAAGAAGCAGCTAACAATATTGACATAAAATTATGTGAGATAAAAATGTTATCAGCTGAAGAGTTAAAGGAATATGAAGAATATATTGATGATGAAAAAGTTCAAGTAGATGATTTCGATTTTTTAACTATATAAATTCTTAAGCTAGTTTTAGTATTGTTACAGGCATATTTAATTAATATGCCTGTAACAAATAAATATATAATGGGAGAATGTTGTGAGATGAGTAAGAATGAAAATGCGATACTTTCTATGGATAAATTTAGAAAAGAATTAAATTATTGGAATAAAAAATTAAAGAACGGTATTGAAAAATTAGATATTCCAATACCAACTAAAAATAAGAATGATGACTATAAAATAAGTAATATAGAGATAAGTATTCCAAAGGAGTTATCGAATAAAATTATTAAAATAAGCAGAGATGCAGATTTGCAAATATTCATAGTATTAAATTCTATTTTAAAAGCTCTTTTTTATAAAGTTGCAGGTAAAGATAACATAACTTTCATGATTCCAGTATTGAAGAATAGTAAAGTGGATATGTTTAATAAAGCCATATTATTAAATGATATATTAGATGATAGTATGAATTTTAAACGAATCCTAACTGAAATTAAGAATACTATTTCAGATGGATATAACAATAGTGGATATCCACTAGATAAAATCCTAGAGAGTAATGGATTGAATATTGAAAATATAGATTCTGTAGTTAATGTTGGATCTATATATGAAAATATTCATGAGTTAGAATACATAAATAAATATAAGTTTGAGTTAATGTTTGTATTTGTAAAAGAAGATAATGAAATAAAAATCAAGCTTAGATATGATGAAAATAAATTTGAAAAAGTATATATGGAAAGTTTCTTAAAGAGATATATAATTATTGCTGAAAATTTATTCAGTGATTATGATATGCAGTTAAAGGATTTATCAATATTACTAAGTGAAGAAAAAAATAAACTATTAAATGAGTTTAATAAAATAGAGGCAGACTACCAAAAAGATAAAACAATACAAGAGGTGTTTCAGGAACAGGTAGAAAAAGCACCAGATAATATAGCAGTAGTATATGAAGATAAGAAATTAACTTATAAAGAACTAAATGAAAAATCAAATTCTCTAGCAAGGATATTAAGAGAAAAAGGTGTTAAAGCAGATACTATAGTTGGAATAATGGTAGATAGATCTTTAGAGATGATGATATCAATAATGGGGATATTAAAAGCAGGAGGAGCATATTTACCAATAGATCCTGAATATCCGGAAGATAGAATAAAGTATATGCTGGAAGATAGTGAGACAAAAATCCTTTTAACACAAAAGAATTTATTGGGAAGCATAAACTATGATGGAGAAGTTATAGATTTAGAAAATAGTAAATTATATGAAAAAGAGAATAGTAATTTAGATAATTTAAGCAAGTCAAACAATCTAGCATATGTTATATATACTTCTGGTACTACTGGAAAACCAAAAGGTGTATTAATAGAACATAGAAATGTTATAAGTTTAATAAATGCATTATTTGAGTCTATATATAAAAATTATAAAGTTAAGATAAATGTAGCGCTAGTTGCTCCATATGTTTTTGACGCGTCCGTAAAACAGATATTTCCATGCTTAGCACTAGGAAATGCTCTTTTCATTGTTCCGAAGGATACAAGATTAGATGGTAATTTATTGTTAAAGTATTATGAGCATAATAGAATAGATGTTTCAGATGGAACACCAATGCATATTAATATGCTTATTAATAGTGCTGAACTAAATAATGTAGGAATGAATGTTAAGCGTTTTATAATAGGTGGAGATGCTTTAAAGGTTAAAGCTGTTGAAAACTTCTATAATACATTTAATTCAAATGAAACAATTATTACTAACATATATGGACCAACAGAATGCTGTGTTGATTCTACCGCCTATCATATTGATAGGATGAAGGCAGGAAAGTTACATACAATACCAATAGGAAAGCCTATAAATAATTCTAAAATATATATACTAGGAAAAAATAATTTATTATTGCCAGTTGGAGTAGCTGGAGAATTATGTATCACAGGAAATGGGCTTTCAAGGGGATATTTAAATAAAGAAGATTTAACAAGAGAAAAGTTTGTAGATAATCCATATGAGCCAGGAAGGAAAATGTACAGAACTGGAGATTTAGCAAGATGGCTTCCAGATGGAAATATAGAATATTTAGGAAGAGCAGATAATCAAGTAAAAATAAGAGGGTTTAGAATAGAAATTGGAGAAATAGAGAATCAGCTTTCGAAATTAAAAGAGATAAAGGAAGCGGTAGTTGTAGCTAAGAGAGATAATAATGGAGACAAATATCTTTGCGGATATATAACAGCAGAACAAGAAGTAGCAATAACATCAATAAAAGAAGAGCTTTCAAAAGAACTACCAGCATATATGATACCTAATTATATGCTGCAGATAGATAAAATTCCTCTAACAACTAATGGAAAGATAGATAAGAAAGCACTTCCAGAAATAGATATGGCACAAATGCTGGAAACTGAATATGAAGCGCCAGGAAATGAAATAGAGGAAAAGCTAGTAGAAATATGGGAAGAAGTTCTAGATAGAAAACATGTAGGTATCAATGATAATTATTTTGATTTAGGTGGTCATTCATTAAAAGCAGTACTAATAATATCAAAAATAAAGAAAGAATTAAAAGTAGAAATAAAGGTAAGAGAGTTATTTGAAAATCCTACTATAAAAGCTTTAGGTATTATAATAGAAAGCTCAGAGAAAAAGGAATACATAACAATAAACAAAGCAGAGGAAAAGGAATTTTATAAAGCATCTTCAGCAGAAAAAAGAATATTTACACTATGGCAGATGGATAAATTAAATACTGTTTATAATATTCCAATGATAGTAGAAATAGAAGAACAAATGGATAATAAAAGGGTAGAAAAAGCATTAAATGAATTAGTAAAGAGGCATGAAGCTTTAAGAACAAGCTTTCACGTAGTAAATGGTGAGATAGTACAAAAGATAGAGAAAGAATGGAAACTGGATTATGAATATGAAGAAGCAAGTGAGAAAGCTGCTAAAGAAAGTATAAACAATTTTATTAAGCCATTTGATTTAACAAAAGCACCACTAATAAGAAGCAAATTAGTAAAATGTGAAGATAAAAAGTACATATTCATGCTGGATGTTCATCACATAGTAACAGATGGAGTCTCTAATGGAATACTAATGAAGGAATTTGTTGAATTGTATAGAGGTGAAAAATTGAAGGAGCCTCAATTACAATACAAAGATTACTCAGAGTGGCAAAGTGATTTGGAGAAAGAGGGCGTAATAAAAAGGCAGGAAGAATATTGGTTAAATAGATTAAGTGGAGAACTTCCAATATTAAATGTTGTAACAGATTATGAGAGACCAAATGTTCAAAGCTATGAAGGTGATAGAATAGGTTTTTCTATAAATAAAGACTTGAAGGAAAAATTGAACAATACAGCAAAAGAAACTGGAACAACACTATACATGATTCTTTTAGCCGCATATAATGTAATGCTATCAAAATACAGCGGACAGGAAGATATTATAGTAGGAACAGCACAAGCAGGAAGATCACAGGCAGAACTTGAAAATACAGTAGGGATGTTTGTAAATACAATAGCACTTAGAAATTATCCAAGTGGAAACAAAACTTTTAGAGAATTCTTAGAAGAACTAAAAAATAATACTCTAAGAGACTTTGAAAATCTTGATTATCAATTTGATGATTTAGTTAATAAGCTAAATCTAAAGAGAGATATAAGTAGAAATCCTTTGTTTGATGTAATGTTTGTACTTGAAAACATGAATTCTGGTGTGGATGAAGATGCTATGAAATTTAAGCCTATTGATATTGAATCAGAGTTAACTATAGCAAAATTTGACTTAACACTAGCTGGAGTAGAAACGGATAATGGGATGAATTTTAGCTTAGAGTATTGTACTAAGTTATTTAAAAATGAAACTATAGAGAGAATGAAAGAACATTATATTAATATATTAAATTCCATAACCTCTAAGTTAGATAGTAAAATATATGAAATGAATATAATGAGTGTAGAGGAAAAGAATAAGTTACTCCATGAGTTTAATAAAATAAGAGCAGAGTATAAAAAGGATAAGACAATACAAGAATTATTTGAAGAACAAGTGAAGAAAGCTCCAAATAATATAGCAGTAGTATATGAAGATAAGAAATTGACCTATAAAGAGCTAAATGAAAAATCCAATGCTCTAGCAAGAGTTTTAAGAGAAAAAGGTGTTAAAGCAGACACTATAGTTGGAATAATGGCAGATAGATCCTTAGAGATGATGATAGCAATAATGGGAATATTAAAAGCAGGAGGAGCCTATTTACCAATAGACCCTGAATATCCTGAAGATAGAATAAAGTATATGCTGGAAGATAGTAAGACAAAAATCCTTCTAACACAAAATAAATTACTAGAAAACATAAAATATGATGTAGAGACTATAGATTTAGAAGATAGTAAATTATATGAAAAGGAAAATAGTAATCTAGATAAAATAATAAAATCAAATAATTTAGCATATGTTATATACACTTCAGGTACTACTGGAAAGCCAAAGGGTGTATTGATTGAACATAGAAATGTTATAAGTTTGATAAATGCATTGTTTAAGTCTATATATAAAAATTATAAATCAAAGTTAAATGTAGCATTAGTGGCTCCATATGTGTTTGATGCGTCTGTAAAGCAGATATTCCCATGTTTAGCACTAGGAAATACTCTTTTCATTGTTCCGAAGGATACAAGACTAGATGGTAATTTATTATTAAAGTATTATGACTATAATGAAGTGGATGTCTCTGATGGAACACCAATGCATATTAACATGGTAATTAATAGTGCTGAGTTAAATGATGTAAAGTTAAATGTTAAGCAATTTATTATAGGTGGAGATGCCTTTTCAATTAAAGTTGTTGAAAATTTCTACAATACATTTAATTCTAGCAAGATAGTTCTTACCAATATATATGGGCCAACAGAATGTTGTGTTGATTCTACAGCTTATCATATTAATGATATAGAACAGATAAAAAATTCAAAGAGCATACCTATAGGAAAACCTATAATAAATTCTAATATATTTATTGTAGATAAAAATAAAAGTTTGCTGCCAATAGGGGTTGCAGGAGAACTATGTATTTCTGGAGATGGGCTTTCAAGAGGATATTTAAATAAGGAAGAACTAACAAAAGAAAAGTTTGTAGATAATCCATTTGAGCCGGGCACTAAAATGTATAGAACAGGAGATTTGGCAAGATGGCTTCCAGATGGAAACATAGAATATCTAGGAAGAATAGATAATCAAGTAAAAATAAGAGGGTTTAGAATAGAAATTGGAGAAATAGAAAATCAGCTTTCAAAGTTAAAAGAAATAAAGGAAGCGGTAGTTGTAGCTAAGAGCGATAATAATGGAGACAAGTATCTTTGCGGCTATATAACAGCAGAACAAGAAGTAGCAATAACATCAATAAAAGAAGAACTTTCAAAAGAATTACCAGCTTATATGATACCTAGTTATATTGTGCAGATAGATAAGTTACCATTAACGACTAATGGTAAGCTTAATAGGAAGTCATTGCCGGAAATTGATATTGCACAAGTTTTAGAAGCTAAATATGAGGCACCAGAAAATGAAATGCAAGAAAAGTTAGTAGAAATATGGGAGGAAGTCTTAGATAGAAATCACATAGGTATTAATGATAATTATTTCGATTTAGGCGGTCATTCTTTAAAAGCAGTATTAATTGTAGCAAAAATAAAGAGAGAATTTGAGATAGAAATAAAGGTAAGAGAAATATTTGAAAATCCTAATATAAAAGCTTTGAGTGCAATAATAGAAAAAGCAGATAAAAAAGAATATATTACAATAAACAAAGCAGAAGAGAAGGACTTTTATAAAGCATCTTCAGCGGAAAAGAGAATATTTACATTATGGGAAATGGATAAATTTAATACTGTCTATAATGTTCCGATGATATTAGAAATAAAAGAGAAGCTGAATGAGAAGAAAGTAGAAATAGTATTAAATGAATTAATAAGAAGACATGAAGCATTAAGAACCAGTTTTGAGGTTATAGATGGAGAAATAATACAAAGAATTCATAAAGAATGGAAACTAGAGTTTCAATATGAAGAAGCAAATAAAAAAGTAATTAGGGAGAGAATAAAGAAATTTATTAGACCATTTGATTTAGGGAACGCACCATTAATACGAAGTAAATTAATAAAATGCAAAGATAAGAAATATATATTCATGTTGGATGTCCATCATATAGTAACAGATGGGGTTTCTATGGGTATATTAATGAAAGAATTTATGGAATTGTATGTAGGTGAGAACCTAAGAGAACCTCAATTGCAATATAAAGATTATTCAGAATGGCAAAATAACTTAGAAGAAAGTGGATTAATAAAAAAACAAGAGGAATATTGGTTAAATAGATTAAGTGGAGAATTACCAGTACTCGATATTATAGCAGATTATGAAAGACCTAAAGTACAAAGCTATGAAGGAAATAGAATAAACTTTACTGTAAATAAAAAGCTTAAAGAAAAGTTAAATAACATAGCAAAAGAAACAGGGACAACATTATATATGGTACTTTTGGCAGCGTATAATGTGATGCTGGCAAGATATAGTGGACAAGAGGATGTTATAGTAGGAACTGTTCAAGCAGGAAGATCACAAGCGGAACTTGCGGATACTGTAGGGATGTTTGTAAATACAGTAGCACTTAGAAATTATCCAGAGGGAAATAAGACTTTTAAAGAGTTCTTAAAAGAATTGAAAGATAATACTTTAAGGGATTTTGAAAATCTTGATTATCAATTTGATGATTTAGTTAATAAACTAAATTTCAAAAGAGATATAAGTAGAAATCCTCTATTTGATGTGATGTTTGTAATTGAAAATATGGATTTGGGTATTGAAGAAAATAATATGAAGGCCAAGGTGGTTGAATCAGAACTAACTATATCAAAATTCGATTTAATTTTAGCTGGAGCAGAATCAGAAGAAGGTATAAATTTCAGTTTAGAATATTGCACTAAATTATTTAAAGAAGAGACAATAGAAAGAATGAAGGAACATTACATTAATATATTGACTTATGTAACAGGCAAATTAGAGAGCAGGATATGCGAAATTGATTTAATTAGTCCAGAGGAAAAGGATAAGCTATTAAATGCTTTTAATAGAACAAAAGCAGAAAATCCAAAGAATAAAACAATAGTAGATTTATTTGAAGAGCAGGTAGAAAAAACACCAGATAATATAGCCGTAGTATATAAAAATAAGAAATTAACGTATAAAGAGCTTAATGAGAAATCCAATGCTTTAGCAAGGATCTTAAGAGGAAAAGGTGTAGAAGCAGAAACGATAGTTGGAATAATGGTAGATAGATCCCTAGAGATGATAATTGGAATAATGGGAATTTTAAAGGCTGGAGGAGCATATTTACCAATAGATCTTGAATATCCAGAAGACAGAATAAAGTATATGTTAGAAGATAGCAGCACAAGGATTCTTTTAACTCAAAATAAGTTATTAGGAAGTATAAATTATGGTGTGGAAGCTATAGACTTGGAAGATAATAAATTATATGAAGTGGAAAATAGTAATTTAGGTACTATAGGAAAATTAAATGATTTAGCATATGTTATATACACTTCTGGAACAACTGGAAAACCTAAAGGTGTAATGGTGGAACAAAAGGCTCTTGTGAATTTATGTCTTTGGCATAATGAAAATTATGAAGTAACAGAAATAGACAGGGCAACAAAATATGCTGGTTTTGGTTTTGATGCATCAGTATGGGAGATATTCCCGTATATTATAGTTGGAGCGGCTTTGCATATAATAGATAAGAGTATAATGCTTGATAAAGCTGCATTAAACGAATATTATGAAGATAATCAAATAACAATAAGCTTTTTACCGACACAAATGTGTGAGGAATTTATGAATTTAGAAAATAAATCTTTAAGAAAGTTGTTAACTGGAGCAGATAAATTAAAAGTCTATAAAGAGCAGACTTATGAATTGATAAATAACTATGGTCCAACAGAAAATGCAGTAGTTACAACAAGTTTTAAAGTAGACAAAAATTATAATAATATCCCAATAGGTAAGCCTATAAGAAATTCTAAAATATACATATTAGGAGCAAATAATGTCCTAATGCCAATAGGGGCAGGTGGAGAATTATGTGTTTCAGGGGATGGACTTGCAAGAGGATATTTAAACAGAGAAGAGCTCACAAAAGAGAAGTTTGTAGATAATCCATTTGAACCAGGAACAAAGATGTATAGGACAGGGGATTTAGCAAGATGGCTTCCAGATGGAAACATAGAATATCTAGGAAGAATAGATAATCAGGTAAAAATAAGAGGCTTTAGAATAGAAATCGGAGAAATAGAAAGTCAGCTTTTAAAAATTAAAGAGATAAAAGAAGCGGTAGTAGTAGCAAATAATGATGAAAATGGAGAGAAGTATCTTTGTGGGTATGTTACTTCAGAACAAAAAGTGGAAATAGCAGCAATAAAAGAAGAACTTTCAAAAGAAATACCATCATATATGGTGCCAGGTTATATACTACAAATAGAAAAATTGCCATTAACACCAAATGGAAAGATAGATAGAAAAGCTCTTCCAGCGATAGATATAAGTGCGTACAAGAAAGAATATGTTGCACCTAGAAATGAACTTGAAAAGACAATAGTAAAAATGTTTAAAGATGTACTTGGGATTAAAAAGATTGGTACTTATGATGAGTTCACATTACTTGGAGGAACTTCTATACTTGCAATAAGATTAGTTTATGAATTAAATAAAAAAGGAATTAGTATTGATTTAAAAACTGTTTTCTCTTGTCAAAGCCCAAGTAAAATAGCTGAATATATAAAAACGCAAAACAATAAAATGGCAGATGATGAAAATAGAATTGTAGCTAAGCTAAGAACAAGCGATAGTAAGTTAAAAAGCAATTTAATAATGCTTCCGCCGGCAGGAGGAACCATTATGGGATATATGGATATGGCTAATAGTGCAAAAGGTATTGGTGACATATATGCCTTAGAAGATCCAAGATTATCAGGTAAAGAAGACAATTATTCTAACAATGATGAGAAACTTGTAAAAGAATATGTAAGTGCAGTTAAAAGTGTATTTAGACCAGGAATTGATTATATAGGAGGTCATTCTTTTGGTGGTAATTTAGCTTTCAAAATCACTTCAGAATTAGAGAAACAAGGAATATCACCTAAGGGATTAGTAATTATTGACTCACTTCCAGAAAATAATCCTGATACTAATGCTTATTTTAAAATGAGTGATGAAAAATTAAAGGCAATGGTAGTTGTATCAGTTATGGAAGAACTTTTAGAAATAGAAGAAACAGAATTAGCAAAAATGAAGACTTTGACCTATGAAGAAGTAAAAGAATATCTTAGAGAAAAAGCTAAGGATGATATGATGCTAAATGCACTTTTAAATGAATCATTTTTAGATTTATATGTTAAAGTTCATACTGATAACATTAGAATGTATAATGAAGCTGAGTTAGTGGAAGGTATATTAGCTATACCAATAATAGTTTTTAAAGCTAGCCAAAGCAAATCTGATTGGGAGAAGTATACTAATTGGACTAAATACACTAATAAAAATTGTCAGATTATTGAGGTGCCAGGGAAGCATATTTCTATGCTAAGAAGTCCAAATGTAGAAACCATGATTAATCACTTAGAAAAAATTATTAGTAATATTGATTAAGTAAAGTGGCTGTAAGAATATAAGAAATTTAATAAAAGACATAATCATAAGATTTATTATATGATTATGTCTTTTATTTATTTGCAATATTATTTGATTTGGCAATATAAGCTAATTATCCCAATAATAGATATCTTTCTATTATTGGGATAATTAGCTAGAGAAATAACTATATTAAAAATATTGAAATCAATATTTAAAAAATGTGAAACACCTCATTTAATAGTTAAAAATCAAATTGTAATTTTGAATAATTTAATATAAATGAGATGTTTATTAGGAAGAGATTCTACTAAAAATCCAATTACAAGGTTTTATGAAATGTATAATGTAGAACTAGTATTTACATCGCATAAAATTTGTATGGAAATAAAAGTAGTATCAAAAGAAATTATTGTTAATAATTAACTAAATAATTTCCTTAATAAACTTATAAATATGCAATTGCATTTGTAAGGGGGAAAAATAGTTTACATCCTATAAATAAGAGAGATTAAATATAGTATTTTAATATATTTTTATTTTTTTATATGTCTCTTTCCATTGCGGCCTAGATAATGCATATAAATATGTATTTAACTTTTAGGAGAGTTTTTAAGTCTAAAAAAATTATTAACTTTACCAAGTTTAACTTCCCTTATGTGGATAGTACCAATATACATGCAAAAAACAAGAAATTCAATATTTTTATATAAAAGTACATATTTTATACATTAAAAGAATTATTGGTCATAATCATCCTTTGTAAACGTTTGAATGTCAAAAAAGTTCTTTTTATATAAAAAAATATACATTTAAAGTGGATAACATTGAATTTTGTAAGAGATACGGTTAAATTTTGTAATATATAGACGATAAATTAAAATTTTGTAGATTTTAGGAAGCGAAAAAAATTAGTTAATTGATTTTAAATTTAAGGGGAGATTATTATATGAAATATGAATTAACACACGCACAAAGAAGAATATTATATACTGATGATTTATACAAAAATTCATCAATTTCAAACATTGGAGGTGTATGTTATGTGCCTGGAGACGTGGATTTTAAGGCACTAAAACAGTCAATTGATGAATTTATAGGGAAAAATGAGATTTTTCATTTTAAGTTTAAAAATGAAAATGGACAAGTATATCAAGAATTAGTTGATTGTAAATGTAATGAAGTTGAATTTATTGATTTTGATAAGGATAAAAATAAATTTGATAAGTGGTGTGAGCAGTTTTTTGATGAAGCTGTTTCTGTATATGATAATTATTTATACAAGTTTGTACTATTCAAGTTAGATGATAACACAAACGGGTATGTTATAAAAATGCATCATATAGTTTCAGATGGATATTCGTTTTCAATTTTAACAAATCAGATAGCAGAAATTTATGATAATTTATTAAAAATAAGAGAAATAGATACAGCTGCAGTTCCATATTCAGAATATATTAAATCAGAAAATGAGTATTTACAATCAGAAAAATTTTTAAAAGATAAGGAATTTTGGAATGAGAAGTTTTCAAATCTAAATGAAGAATTTTTATATAAAGAAACATATGATTGTAGTGGAGAGAGTTTCAAATATAAGATTCCAACTGAAATAACTAATAGATTAAATAAATTATTAAATGAAAATAATATAACAAGGAATACATTTTTTATGTCTTTATTATATTTATATTTTTACAAGAAAACAGGGGAAAAGGAT
Organism: Bacillota bacterium; assembly: GCA_023435985.1. GTDB lineage: Bacteria > Bacillota > Clostridia > Clostridiales > Clostridiaceae > Clostridium. The sequence goes on from JAEZKY010000361.1 coordinate 16,500, forward strand.
ATAGTAATAGGAATGCCTGTTTATAATAGAGCCAGTAAAAGAATGAGAGCAGCTATAGGTATGTTTGTAAGTACAGTACCGGTAACTTTTAGAATTAATAACGAAATTAATTTTAAAGATTTTATAAAAGAGCTAAACGTTCAGTTAAGAAGCTGCTATAAACATCAAAGTTATCCATATGATATATTGATAAATGATTTGAGATTACCTCAAAAAGGATTTGATGGATTATTTAAATTTGTATTTAACTATTATAATGAGTCTTTTAGATATCCTATGAATAATAGTGAGATACAAGTAGAAGAAATAACATCTAAACAAGTAACACTTCCTTTAAATTTGATCTTGAGGGAGTTTCTTGAGTCGAGTTTGGAGTTAGAGTTTCAATATAGAGCAAATGAATTTAGCGAAGAAGAAATTAAAATTATGTGCAATTGCATTAATAATATGCTAGTACAATTAGTGGAGAATTTTGATACAACTATTAATGATATAGAAATGATAAGTCCTTACGAAAAAGAAAGAATTTTAACTAAGCCTGGTGAGACAAAATGTATAGAAGGTATAAAGCATTATAGTATTAGTGATTTCATTGAAAAAAATAAAAGCATTTCAAAAGAAGGACACGATATGTCTGGAGCAAAAGTTTATATAGTAGATCCAGATAATAGTTTGCAGCCAATTGGTGTTGAAGGGGAATTGTGCATAGCTATGCAAGGAGAAACTGAAGAAGCTGTTAATAATTTTGAATTTCCACAAAAAAGTTTTATAGATAATCCATTTGATTCGGTAAATAATAAGTTATATAAAACTGGAGAATTAGGAAAGCTTATGCCAGATGGAAATGTATATCTTTTAGGAAGAAATGAAAGGCTGGAAAAACAAAAAAGGTATTGGATAAATAGACTAAAAGGTATACAGAATTTAGAACTTCAAGCAGACTATGTGAGATCTGCTACACAAAACTACGAAGGTAATTCTATTGATGTAAATCTGTCAAAAAGATTAGTGGATGGGATTGAGCGAATTTCAAAGGATATGAATACGACTCCATATATGGTAATGATGTCTATATTTAATATTATGCTTTCAAGATATGGCAATCAAGAAGATGTTATAATTGGAACACCAATAATAGAAAGAAATAATCAGGCTTTAAAAAACATAGTTGGAAGATTAGTAAATACAGTTGTGATATATGATTCAATAAACTTTAAAGATAGTTATAATTCATATTTAGATAAATTTAAAGAAGTTTTTATAGAGGCAATGGAAAATTCAAATTATAAATTTGAACAATTAATAAATGATTTGGATATAAAAAAAGATCAAAGCAGAAACCCGCTCTTTGATTTCATGTTTGTTTGGAATGAACTAAACTTGGATTCTTTTAACCTTGAAGATGTTAAAGAAAAAACAGTAGGAATGAAAGAGGAAATTTCAAAGGTTGATTTAACTATGAACATACTCAAAAATAATAACAAGATTAATTTGAGCATAGAATATTCAGAAAATTTATTTAAAGAAGCAACAATAAAATTTATGATAAAGCATTATTTAAATATATTAGATCAACTTATAGAAAATGTAGCTATTTCCATAGAGGATATTAAACTAATAGATAAAATAGAAGAAAAAATTTTACTAGAGAATTTCAACAATACAAATTTTTCATATAATAAGGCCGCAACTATAACTAAATTATTTGAAGAACAGGCAGAAAAAACACCCAATAATATAGTTGGAGTATATAAAGATAAGAAATTAACTTATAAGGAGCTAAATGAAAAATCAAATTCTTTAGCAAGAATTTTAAGAGAAAAAGGTGTAAAAGCAGAAACAATAGTTGGGATAATGGTAGATAGATCGTTAGAAATGCTGATAGGAATAATAGGAATCCTAAAGGCTGGAGGGGCATACTTACCAATAGATACTGAATATCCAGAAGACAGAATAAAGTATATGTTAGAAGATAGTAACACAAAAATTCTTTTAACACAAAATAAATTGTTAGGAAGCATAAATTATGATGGAGAAGCTATAGATTTAGAAGATAGTAAGTTATATGAAAGAGAGAATAGTAATGTAAATACTAGAGGAAAGTCAAATGATTTAGCATATGTAATATATACTTCTGGAACTACTGGAAAACCTAAAGGTGTAATGATAGAACAAAAAGCCCTTGTAAATTTGTGTACTTGGCATAATGAGTATTATGAAGTAACAGAAAAAGATAATGCAACAAAGTACGCAGGTTTTGGTTTTGATGCATCAGTATGGGAAATATTTCCTTATATTATATCTGGAGCAACTCTGCACATAATAGATAAGTCTATAATGCTTGATAAAGATGCTTTAAATAAATACTATGAGGATAATAAGATAACAATAGGATTCTTACCTACACAAATGTGTGAAGAATTTATGAATTTAGAAAATAAATCCTTAAGGAAATTGTTAACTGGAGCGGATAAATTAAAAGTTTATAAAAAGCAGACTTATGAATTAATAAATAACTATGGTCCAACAGAAAATGCAGTAGTTACAACAAGCTTTAAGGTAGATAAAAATTATAATAACATACCAATAGGAAAACCTATAAATAATTGTAAAATATACATATTAGGGAATAATGGCGCTTTAATGCCTGTGGGAGCAGGCGGAGAATTATGTGTTTCAGGAGATGGACTTGCAAGAGGATATTTAAACAGAGAAGAACTCACAAAAGAAAAGTTTGTGGATAATCCATTTGAGCCAGGAACAAAAATGTATAGAACAGGGGATTTAGCAAGATGGCTTTCAGATGGTAATATAGAATATCTAGGAAGAATAGATAATCAGGTAAAAATAAGAGGTTTTAGAATAGAAATTGGAGAGATAGAAAATCAATTCCTAAAAATAGAAGATATAAAAGAAGCTGTTGTAATAGCTAAAAAGGATAGGAATGAAAATGCGTATTTGTGTGCATATATAACAACAGAAAGAGAACTAGATGTATCAAGTATAAAAGAAGAATTGGCTAAAGAGCTTCCTAATTATATGCTGCCAAAATATATCATGAAGATAGATAAGCTTCCATTGACACCAAACGGTAAAGTTGATAAGAGAGCTCTCCCAGAAATAGACATGTCTAAGGTAGCACAGACAGAATATAAGGCACCTGAAAGTGAGACAGAAAAGATTTTAGCAGAAGCATGGAAAGCAGTATTAGAGATAGAGAGAATAGGAATTAATGACAATTACTATGAATTGGGTGGAGATTCAATAAAATCAATACAAATAGTATCGAGGCTGCATAGTCATGGTATTAAGCTCGAAATAAAAGATTTAATGAAGTATCAAACAATAGAAGAGCTAAGTAAACATGTTAAGTATAGTAATGTTAAAGCAGATCAGGGAGTAATTGAAGGAGAAGTATATCATTCGCCAATACAAAAGTGGTTTTTTGACAATAAATTTGCAGTGGAAAATCATTTTAACCAAGCATTTATGTTTGATAAAAATGATGGGATAGATGAACAAATATTAAAAAAAGCCTTCATAGAGATAATGAAACATCATGATGTATTAAGAATGATATACATAAAGGAAGATAATAAAATTAAGCAAGTAAATAGAAATATAGAAAACATAGAAAATATGTTTACGTTAGATGTATATAATTTGGAAAATGCAGAAGATTACAAAACAGAAATAGAAGCTTTAACAAATAAGATACAGGCAGGCATGGACTTAGAAAGTGGAATTTTAGTGAAACTTGGTTTATTCAAAACAAGTGAGGGAGATCATTTACTCATAGCAATACATCATATGATTATTGACGGTATATCATGGAGAATATTACTTGAAGATTTAGAAAATGCTTATGGAAGTATAGAGAGTGGAAAAGCAGTAGTGTTACCAGAAAAGACTACGTCTTATAAAGTTTGGGTAGAAAAGCTTAATGAATATGCTAATAGTAAAGAAATGCTTAGAGAAAAGAAATATTGGAGTAATTTAGCTAACATAGAGATTAAGGAACTTCCAAAGGATTTTAAAAAGTGTGAAAGTACTGTAGGAGATAGTAAGAATATCATCATAAATCTATCAAAAGGTGAAACTGAAAGACTGCTTAGAGGAACAAGTACAGCTTATAATACAGAGATAAATGATATGCTTCTTTGTTCATTAGGATTAGCTATTAAAGAGTGGTCTAAAAACGAAAAAATTCTTATAGGGCTTGAAGGACATGGAAGAGAAGAAATAATAGAGGATGTTTCGATAAATAGAACATTAGGGTGGTTTACATCTACATATCCAGTGATTTTAGATATGAAAAATAGTGATGATATTGGATACTCAATAAAAAATACAAAAGAAACTTTAAGGCATATACCAAATAAAGGGGTTGGATATGGAATCTTGAAATATCTAACTGATCCTGAGAATAAAAAGGATGTTTGCTTTGAGTTAAATCCTGAAATAGGATTTAACTATTTAGGGGAATTTAGTGAAAATAATGCTGAAAGCTTATTTAAGTATTCTAAGATATCAAGTGGAAAGACTATTTCAGAAGAAAATAAAAAATTAAATAATATTGAGATAAATGGTTTTGTAGTGGATGGAGAACTAAAATTCATATTTAACTATAGTATTAAAGAATATAAAGCTGAAACAATAGAGAAGCTAACAAAATTATATACAAAAAATCTGCTTGAAATTATAAAACACTGTGAAAGCATAAGAGAAACAGAAAGAACACCATGGGATTATGGAGATAGAGAATTAAGTATAGAGGATTTAGATACAATACTATCATACAAAAAAGAAATAGAAAAAATACACTCCTTAACCCCAATGCAGGAAGGCATAATGTATAATTCAAGGATTAATAGAGATTCTAATGCGTATTTTGAACAAAGTATATTTACAGTAACAGGGCCATTGGATATAGAAATATTGAATAAGGCATTTAATAAACTTATAGAAAGATATGAAATACTAAGAACAGCATTTTTCTATGAAAATATAAGTGAGCCTAAACAAGTAGTTTTAAGAAATAGAGAATTAAGGATATGCTATGAAGATATAAGTAATCTCGAAGAAAATAAGGAAGAGTATTTGGAAAGATTTAAAGAGAAGGATAAAGACAAAGGATTCGACTTAACTAATGATTGCTTAAATAGACTATCAGTAATAAAAATCGATAGTGATATATATAAGATAGTATATAGTTTCCATCATATAATTATGGATGGATGGTGCCTAGGCATAATAATAAACGACATAATAAATATGTATAAATTAATATCTAAAAACGAAGAAATAGTGTTTGATGAAACAGAACCTTATAGTAAGTATTTAGAGTGGTTAGATAAGCAAGATAAGACATCAGAATTAAGCTATTGGAATAATTATCTTTCTTCATATGAGCAAGAGATTAATATACCTAAGCTTGAAAATGCAGCTGAGGAATTTGTAAATGAAGAAGAGGAAATTATAATTAGCGAAGACTTAACTTATAAATTAAAGAGTATGGCAGAAAAAGGAGCTATAACTTTAAATTCTGTCATCCAAACAGCTTGGGGGGTATTGTTGCAGAAGTATAACAATACAAATGATGTAGTATTTGGTTCCGTTGTTTCTGGAAGACCAAGTGAAATTAATGGTATAGAAAATATAGTCGGATTATTTATAAATACAGTTCCTACTAGGGTAAAAGGGGAAGATACTACAGAATTCATAGAGCTTGCAAGAAAAATAAATGAGGATTTTATTGAGGCAAATTCGCATAGTTATTGCTCTTTGGCAGAAATACAGGCTTTAACAAGTATGAAAAATAACCTTATTAATCATATTGTAGCTTATGAGAATTATCCTATTGATAAAGAAATGTTAAATTCTAGTATAAGCAGTGAATCAGGGATTAAAATAATAAATAACGTTGAAATGTTTGAACAAATAAATTATGATTTTGCCCTTATAATAATTCCAGGTAGCAGCATGACTTTGAAAATAAAATATAATGGTAGTATTTATAATAAAGAAATAATAAGGCAGATAATAAAAAATCTATGTAATGAATTAAAATCTGTAGTTAATAATCCAAATATTTTAATACGAGATATAGATATATTAAATGAAGAAGAAAAAAATAAATTATTAAATGACTTCAATAAAACAAAAATGGAGTATCCAAAAAATAAAACAATAGTTGATTTGTTTGAAGAACAAGTTAAGAAAACACCAAGTAACATAGCAGTAGTAAATGGAAATAGTAAGCTTACATATAAAGAACTTAATCAAAAATCCAATGCTTTAGCAAGGGTTTTAAGAGGAAAAGGTGTAGAAGCAGAAACAATAGTAGGGATAATGATAGATAAATCATTAGAGATGCTGATTGGAATAATGGGAATCTTAAAAGCGGGGGGAGCATATTTACCAATAGATCCTGAGTATCCAGAAGACAGAATAAGGTATATGTTAGAAGATAGTAATACAAAAATACTTTTAACACAAAACAAATTATTAGAAAGTATAAATTATGCTGGAGAAACTATAGATTTAGAAGATAATAAATTATATGAAGGAGAAAATAGTAACTTAAATAATAGAGGAATATCAAGTGATCTAGCATATGTTATATATACTTCAGGAACAACTGGAAAACCTAAAGGAGTAATGGTGGAACAAAAAGCTCTTGTGAATTTGTGTTTCTGGCATAATGAGTATTACGAAGTAACAGAAAAAGACAGGGCAACAAAATATGCTGGGTTTGGTTTTGATGCATCAGTTTGGGAAATATTCCCTTATATTATAACTGGAGTAGCATTATATATGATAGATAAGTCTATAATGCTCGATAAAGATGCATTAAACAAATATTATGAGGATAATCAAATAACAATAGGCTTTTTACCTACACAAATGTGTGAGGAATTTATGAATTTAAAGAATAAATCCTTAAGAAAACTATTAACTGGAGCAGATAAATTAAAGGTTTATAAAAAGCAAACTTATGAGCTAATAAATAATTATGGACCAACAGAAAATACAGTAGTTACAACAAGCTTTAAGGTAGATAAAAATTATAGAAACATACCAATAGGAAAGCCAATAAGTAATTCTAAAATATACATATTAGGAGATAATAATACCTTAATGCCAATAGGAACATGTGGAGAATTATGTGTTTCGGGAGATGGACTTGCAAGAGGATATTTAAACAGAGAAGAATTAACAAGAGAAAAATTTGCAGATAATCCATTTGAGCCGGGAACTAAGATGTACAGAACAGGAGATTTAGCAAGATGGTTGCCAGATGGGAACATAGAATATCTAGGAAGAATAGATAATCAGGTAAAAATAAGAGGTTTCAGAATTGAAATCGGGGAAATAGAAAATCAGCTTTTAAAAATTGAAGGGATAAAAGAAGCAGTAGTATTAGCTAAGGATAATGAAAATTTAGATAAATATCTTTGCGGATATTTAACAGCGCAGCAAGAAGTAACAGTTACATCAATCAAAGCAGAACTTTCAAAAGAATTACCATCATACATGATACCAAGCCATATAATGCAAATAGATAAATTGCCAATAACGCCAAATGGAAAGGTAGATAAAAAAGCTCTTGAAGAAATAGCTGTTACGCAAATATCGGAGAGTGAATATGAAGCACCAAGAAATGAGGTAGAAAAAAATCTAGCAGCTATATGGGAAGAGGTATTAGGAGTTAAGAAAATAGGAATAAATGATAATTTTTATGATCTTGGAGGGCATTCACTAAAGGGAACTCTATTAAAGAGTAAAATAAAAGAAAGATTAAAAATAGATATACCACTTAATATAATATTTACGAAACTTACTATAAGAGAGCTAAGTGAATGTATTGAGAAGGGTGAATATAATGCTGAAGATTATGTCATTTTTAACGAGCATGCTAAAAAAACTATTATCTGTTTTCCACCATATATGGCATATGGTTTCTTGTACAGCGGAATTGCTAAAAGAATTAAAGATTATAAAATGTATAGTTATAATTTCGTCCATAGTGATAATCTAATTGAAGACTATGTTAAAAGAATTACCAGCATAAATAATGATAAAAAATTCGTATTTTTTGGATGGTCTGCTGGAGGGCGATTAGCAGTTGAGATCGCGGATAAGATGAACAAGATGGGATATGATGTAACAGATGTAATATTAATGGATACTATGCCTTTAAACTTTAACAAACAAGCTGCTGATGAAAGTAATAAGCATAAGATATCCAAAGAAAGAGAAGCACAATTTGCAGCTGAAAATATGGCAGAAGTGTTAAAATTTATATCTCAAAATATGCCGGAATACCTGGAATTTATAAAAAATGACAGCGAAGCACATGAGAAGATGACAAGATATTTAGAATATTATAATTCATCCAGTGATGTTAAGAGCGTTACTTCAAAATTACATTTGATTTTGATACCAGATGAATGTAGAGAGATGGGAGACCTTGATAATAATACAATCTATAATGCGTGGAAACAAGTTAATGAGGATTTGATTACGTATAATGGATCTGGAAAACATGAAGATATGATTAAAGAAAATAATATTGATTATAACTCCAATGTCATATTTAATATACTAGAGAAAATAGAATTCTAGAGGTTTATAATAGAATAATATAAAAAATAGATTAAGCTTATTATGCATGACATAATAAGCTTAATCTATTTTATATTTTGTTTTATGATTTAGTGATCAGAAAATCACCTTTTATGATGAAGTGGGTGGTTTTGACTATGTATTTTAAATTGGTGAATTGCTGTAAGCTTATTCTAGAAAAGCTAATTTTAAAAGTGAAATAATTATAGATTTGAATAGAATTAGTTTTAATTCATTGAAAGCTTTCCGGGTGATTAAAACTAAAGGATTAAGGATATACTTTGAAAAGGAGGAAATATATATGAAAAATAAATTGAAATATATAAAAATATTGAAAAATATTTGTGATTATTATGGAATTGATGAAGAAAAATTCGTAGAATTATTAAAAGATAGAGATAATAAATACATATTATTGCTGGTTTTGAAAAATAATCGTTGCTTAGAAACTGATAAAGTTAAGGAAATTTTTAATTTGAAAACATCTAGAAGCATAAATAATAATCTTAAATTAGCAGAAGAAAAATTATTGATAAATAAGTATTTTAGAGAAAAGTATTTTGAATTAGAAAATAATATAGAAAAGAATGATGTAACTAATTTATAAAAAAGACTGGATATTGAGATTAAGATGTGATATGATATTACCTATGTTATTAAACAACACAAATAGCCCATAATATATTTTATTGGGTAATTTACATTATAGCATTAAATATTATGTAAGTCAATATTAAAAATATAATTTTATTTTAACATAGGGAGGATAAAGATGAGCACTAAATATGTTTTTGTTACAGGTGGAGTTGTATCAGCATTAGGTAAGGGAATAACGGCGGCATCTCTTGGAAGATTATTAAAGAATAGAGGTGTGAATATCTCTATTCAAAAATTTGACCCATATCTAAATGTGGATCCAGGAACAATGAGTCCTTATCAGCATGGAGAGGTATTTGTAACTGATGATGGAGCTGAGACTGATTTAGATTTAGGTCATTATGAAAGATTTATAGATGAGAGTTTAACTCAAAATTCTAATGTTACAACTGGTAAGATATACAGTTCTGTTATAGAAAAAGAGAGAAGAGGAGAATATCTTGGAGGTACAGTTCAAGTAATACCTCATATAACGAATGCAATTAAAGATAAAGTATATCAAGTAGCAAAAGAAAGAGATGTAGATGTAGTAATAACTGAAATTGGTGGAACTGTTGGAGATATAGAGTCACAACCATTTTTAGAATCTATTAGACAAATAAAGAGCGAAGTTGGAGCAGAAAATGTATGTTATATACATGTTACTTTAGTGCCATATTTAGGAAAAGCAGGAGAGCTAAAGACAAAACCTACACAACACTCTGTAAAAGAATTGAGAATGATAGGTATTCAACCAGATATAATAGTTTGTAGAACTGAAAAAGAGTTATCAGATGACATAAAGGCTAAGATTGGTTTATTTTGTAATATAGATGGAAAATCAGTAATTCAAAATTTGGATGCGGAAAATTTATATGAAGTGCCATTAATGCTACATGATGAAGGATTAGATAATCTAGTTTGTGAAAAATTGCATTTAGGTTGTAAAGATATTGACAATTCAGAATGGATTGACATGGTTAAAAAAATCAAAAATCTTAAGAATAATGTTAAGATTGCATTAGTTGGTAAATATGTTGAGTTACATGATGCATACATATCAGTTGTTGAAGCATTAAGTCATGGTGGATATGCTAATGATGCTAATGTTGAAATTAAGTGGGTTAATGCTGAAAGTATAGAAACTGGAGACGTGAACGCAATTCTTAAAGGGGTAGATGGAATTCTAGTGCCTGGCGGTTTTGGCGATAGAGGAATAGAAGGTAAAATCTCAGCAATAAAATGGGCGAGAGAAAATAAAAAGCCTTTCTTAGGAATCTGCTTAGGAATGCAATGTGCTGTAATAGAATATGCAAGAAATGTGCTAGGATATGAAGGCGCAAATAGTTCGGAAATAAATCCAAATACAAAATATCCAGTGATAGATCTTATGCCGGATCAAAAGGATATAGAAAACCTTGGTGGAACAATGAGACTTGGAAAATATCCTTGTAAATTAGATACAAGCAGCAATTCTTATGAAGTATATAAAAAAGAATTAATTGAAGAAAGACACAGACATAGATATGAATTCAATAATGATTATAGAAAACAAATAATTGATGCTGGAATGAAGATTGTTGGAACAAGTCCAGACGAAAGACTAGTGGAAATTGTTGAAGTTCCAGAGCATCCATGGTATGTAGCAGTTCAATTCCATCCAGAATTGAAATCAAGACCTAATAAACCTCACAAGTTATTTGTAGGCTTTATTGAAGCGGCAGTAAAAGAAAATCAATCAAAATAAAAAAGTAAATTTGTATTAATATTTGTATTAATATATAATAAATACTAAAGATAATAATTTTGTGAACTGGTAAACTTTTTAACAGGTTGCCAGTTCATAATTATAAAGAATAAAAAACAATCAAATCAACTTTATTGTAGAATTAGTAAAAATAAAAAGTAGATTCAAATAATATTCTAAAGGATTATATCACATCTGATTATCTTACTATTAAATTTTCCGATTAAAATAAAATTGAAGTTAAGAAAAAATGATTTTTTATAGATTGCAATCTATAAATTGGAGGTGCGAACTTGACAAAACAAGAATATGAAAGTATGACTTTAACGAGTTTGAAGGATATTGCTAAAAAAACTGGTGTAAAAAATATATCAAAATATAAAAAAAATGAATTGATAGAAGAAATATTAAAAATTTCTAGTAATTTCATAGAAAAAAATGGTGTGATATTAAGAGAAAATATAGCTCCTAAGGATTCAAAAGAAATTAAAGAAGATACAATAAATAAAGAAAACAAAGAAACTGCAAGAATAAACAATAATAATGCAAGAGGAAATAATTATTCAGAAGCAAAGATAGATAATAGGAATAGTACTGAAAATACTGAAAAAAAAGATAATTTAAGGGAAATGATAAATGAATCTAATGTTATTAGTGGTATTTTGGAGATTTTAGAAAATAATAGTTTCGGTTTTTTAAGATGTAAAAATTATTTAACTAGCAGCGATGACGTTTATGTATCACCATCTCAAATCAGAAGATTCAATTTGAGAACTGGAGATGAGGTTGAAGGGAAAGTAAGAGAAGCTAAAGAAGGAGAAAAATTTAAAGCTCTTTTATTTGTTCAAAAAGTTAATGGTGAGCATCCTGAAAAGGCAATAGGTAGAAAATCATTCGAAACTTTAACTCCTATATATCCAAAAGAAAGATTAAGGTTAGAAACTTCAGATAGAAATGATTTAGCATCTAGATTAATGGATATAATCTGCCCAATAGGTAAAGGGCAAAGAGGGATTATAGTTGCACCTCCTAAAGCAGGTAAAACTACACTTCTCAAAAAGATTGCTCAAAACATATCTAAGAATTATCCGGATGTTAAATTAATAGTTTTACTTATAGATGAAAGACCAGAAGAAGTTACAGATATGAAAAGATCAATAAATGGGGATGTAGTTTATTCGACTTTTGATGAAGAACCACAAAACCATGCTAAAGTATCACAAATGGTTCTAGAAAGAGCTAAAAGAATGGTAGAGCAGGGCAAAGATGTTGTTATACTTATGGATAGTATAACTAGGCTTTCAAGGGCATATAATTTAACAATAAATCCAACAGGTAGAACGCTATCTGGAGGGCTTGATCCTGGGGCACTTATAATGCCGAAGAAATTTTTTGGGGCAGCAAGAAAAATTGAAGAAGGCGGAAGTTTGACAATACTTGCAACTGCACTTGTTGAAACTGGTTCAAGAATGGATGATATGATATTTGAGGAATTCAAAGGAACAGGTAATATGGAAGTTCATTTAGATAGAAGATTACAAGAAAGAAGAATCTTCCCGGCCATAGACATATATAAATCAGGAACTCGAAAAGAAGATTTAATTCTATCGAAAGATGAACTTGATGTGGCCTTTTCAGTAAGAAAGATAATGTATAAAGATGGAAATTCTGATGATGTTACAGAAAATCTTATTAATATGCTATCTAAAACAAGTAATAATAAAGAATTTGTAAATGTTTTTCAAAAGAAAAATCAATAACACAGCAAAAAGATGAGCCAATAAAACTATTGGTCATCTTTTTACTTATTTGAAATTAAATTATCAGCTATGTTAACTATTTCAGTTAACGAATAAGTTGATGATAATTCTTTTAATTTTAATTTCATTTGAGACAATTCATCAGGATTAGCTATTAAATGATTTAGGGTATCATTTAGTTTGTCTATATCTTTTACATAAATCGAATATCCTTCACTAGTAAGAAAATCTATGTTCTCAGTTTCTTGCCCTGGAATAGCAAAAGGAATTATTAGAGGGATATTTTTGACTATAGATTCAGTAACGGTTAAACCACCAGGTTTTGAAACTATTACATCACAATAATCCATTAAATAAGATATATCTTTTGTAAAACCCAATATATGAAGCTTTTTATTCATAAATTCGCTGTCATTACAATATTTTAATAATTTGTTTCTCAAGTTATCATTATTACCACAAACAACTATAATTCGCAATTTGTTTGGATTTTTTAATAACTCCTTGAGAACTGTAAAAATAGTATTCAATCCTAGACTTCCGCCCATAAGCAATAAATTAAAATATTCATTATCTTTTAAAGTGTCAGCAGATGTAACTTCAGTATAGAAATTCTTACGTATAGGAATGCCTATTGGATAAATCTTATTGGGATCAATATTTCTTTTAATTAATGATTGCTTAGTATAATTACTTCCGGTAATATATACATCAACATAAGGATCTACATATAAATAATGAGCTTTAAAATCTGTAACTATTAAAATGAATGGAGCTTTTAATCCATGCTTTTTTAAATCGGAAATAACACTGATACTAAAAGAATGACTGGCAACAATTACATCTGGATTTATTTCATTTATTAGCTTTGCAACCTTTTTTCTTGCAAAATAAAAAGGGGGTTTTAAAAATCTGTTGATATATTTAGAATCAGTTAAGTTGTAAATGGCTCCATAAGTTTTAGGAAATTTAGAAGCAGACATTTCATAACCAACTACAATTATATCATTAAGTAACTTACTGTTTTTTGCAAGGAAATCCAGTTTTGTAATTTCATAACCAGCATTTTTAAAAGATTCCGCCACTGAAGTAGCAGCCTGATTATGTCCTTGTCCCGTAGAGGTTGTTAAGATTAAAACTTTTTTCATCAAAGTCACTCATTTCAAATGTATTATATTATATATTTTACCATCTTTATTGTATAATTTAAATATTAATTAATGCTTATTAATATATTAAAATTATATTAATTTGCAAAATATATATTGATTATTAAGTAATTTGCATACTTATAAAGTGCAATAATTTAAAAAAAGGAAAGACAAAGTCTTTCCTCATAGATTTATTACTTGCTGCCAAGGTTGAATCTTCTGTTGAATTTATCAACTCTTCCACCAACGTCAACAATTTTTTGTTTACCAGTGAAGAATGGGTGGCATTTAGAGCATATTTCAACTTTTAATTCTGATTTAACAGAACCAGTAGTGAAAGTGTTTCCACATGCACACTTAACCACTGCATCGTGGTGGTATTCTGGATGTATGCCTTCTCTCATTATTTTTCACCTCTTTCAATTATATAAACTCATGTTAATTATTCAATAACAACCATTAGATTATAGCATAGTAGGTTTTTAGCGTCAATAAATAATTTGAAGGCATAAAAAATATCTTTTTATGGCTCGTGTTAAATGATATAATCGATTATGATACCTTGAATTGAAAAAAGGAGAGAATTTTAAAAATGAGTAAATTATATTTTAGATATGGGGCTATGAATTCAGGTAAGTCAACACATTTAATGCAAGTTGCCTTTAATTATGAGGAACGTGGTATGAAGGTTATTATTGTGAAACCAAGGGTTGATAGTAAAGGTGGAGAAAAGCTTGTATCTAGACTTGGAGTAACTAGAAATGTGGATTTATTGGTTTCTGGACATGATAATGTTTTTGAAACAGTACATAATTATGTAAAAGAAAATGAAGAAGTAAACTGTATACTAGTGGATGAAGTACAATTTATGAAAAGTGAGCAGATAGACCAATTGTTTGAAATTGCAGTTAAGCTTAATATACCTACTATATGCTATGGCCTTAGAACAGACTTTAAAAGAAACGGATTTGAAGGTAGCACAAGGTTATTATTATTGGCTCATAGTATAGAAGAAATGAAAACAATATGCGCATGTGGTAAGAAAGCTATATTTAATGGTAGAAAAGTCAACAATAGATTTGTATTTGAAGGAGAGCAAATTGCAATTGATGAAGAAAATGATATTCAATATGAATCATTATGTGGAGAATGTTATTATAAATATAAAGAAAAAATATAAAAGAGAGTAAGTGATTATAATATATGAAAAGACGTGACGTTGGGGGGCAAGCAGTTATAGAAGGCGTTATGATGAGAGGAAGTAAAAGCCTTGCAACAGCTGTTAGAACTCCAAAAGGAAACATAGAAATAGATTTGAAAGACAATGGTACGATAACTAAGAAATATCCAATATTGAACATACCTTTTCTTAGAGGATTTTTTGTTCTTATTGAGTCAATGAAGGTTGGGATGGACTCGCTTAATTATTCAACTTCTTTTTTGGAAGATGAAAGCGAAGAGCCATCAAAATTTGAAAAGTGGCTTGATGATAAATTGGGAGAAAAAGCAAATAGTGTTTTGATGGCTATAACAATGTGTATTTCATTTATTGTTGCCATAGGACTGTTTGTTGCATTGCCAACTGGAATAGCATCAATATTTAAAAGCGCAAGTATTTCTGTTATAGTATTACATTTAATTGAAGCGTCTATAAGAATAACAATTCTTGTTCTATATATGTATTTTATAAGCAAGCTTAGTGATATATACAGAGTGTTTCAATATCATGGAGCTGAGCATAAAACAATATTTTGTTATGAAGCGATGGAAGAATTGACTGTAGAGAATGTTAAAAAGCAATCGAGATTGCACCCAAGATGTGGGACAAATTTTTTGTTTTTAGTAATGTTTGTTAGTATAATAGTTTTTTCTTTTACTGGCTGGGGAGGAATTGTTCAAAGATTAATACTTAGAATTGTTCTAATACCAGTAGTTACAGGTATTAGTTATGAATTAATAAGATGGCTTGGCAAAAATGATAGTTTATTAGCTAAAATAATAGCATATCCTGGTCTTAAATTACAGCTATTAACTACCAAAGAACCTGATGATTCTCAAATTGAAGTCGCTATTGCGTCTTTAAAAGCAGCAGAAGGGATAAAGGACCCTAACAAAACGATTGAAGAATTAATTGGTACAGGTACATCTGCGCTTAAAGAAAAAGGTATAGATACAGCTAGGTTAGATTCGGAATTGTTACTAGGAAATATAATTGAGAAAGATAGAGTATATTTAATTACTCATAAAGAAGAAGAAATTAATGAAGAAGATACTAAAAAATACTTTGATTTAATTGAAAAGCGAAGAAATAAAATGCCAGTAAAATATATTTTGAATAAGTGCGAATTTATGGGTATTGACTTTTATATTGAAGAAGGTGTATTAATTCCTAGAGATGATACAGAGATACTTGTTCAAGAAGTTCTTAAGAATATAGAGGAAAATGAAGAAAAACAAGTATGTGATTTATGTTGTGGCTCAGGGGCCATTGGTATAGCATTAGCAGATCTTAGGCAAAATATAAAGGTTGATTTAATAGATTATTATCCTATTCCAGAAAAGGTTTCGCTTATTAATATACAAAAAAATAATTTAGAGAATAGAGTGAATTTTATAAAGAGCGATTTGTTGGAAAAGCCAATAGAGAGTGGAAAGATATATGATATTATAGTTTCAAATCCTCCTTACATAGAGGAAAGTGAAATAAGTAAACTTATGGAGGATGTTAAGGATTATGAGCCTCACACTGCTTTAAATGGCGGGACTGATGGTTTGGATTTTTACAGAAAGATAATTATCCAAAGTGAGCATGTATTAAAAAATGGTGGGATACTAGCG
>JAEZKY010000078.1 GCA_023435985.1 Bacillota bacterium
TAATAATACTAATGAGTATTACGCTGATTAGTTGTGGAATAAATGCAAAAACTACGTCACCACAAGTAAATGATGATAAATTAAATATTGTAGTTTCAATATATCCACTAAAAGAATTTGCTGAGAAAATTGCTGGAGACAAGGCAGAAGTAACTTGTTTAGTTCCAGATAACATGGATCCACATGATTATGAACCTAAGACCAGAGATTTTAAGACATTAACTAGCAGCAAAGCTTTTATTTATAATGGATTGGGAATGGAAGAGTGGGTGGATCAAGTAAGTGAAACAATTAAGGAAAATGGTGTACTTGTTGTAGATTCTAGTGATGGGATCGAAGCTCGGAAAGAAGGAGATGCCATTGATCCTCACAGCTGGTTAAGCTTAAAAAACGCGGAAATACAATCTGAAAATATAAAAAATACTCTCGTTAAATTAGACGAAAAGAATAAAGATTACTATGAAGAAAATTATAATGAATTTAAAGAAGAATTAGAAAGCGTATATAATGAATATAAACCTAAATTTGACGCGTTAAACAAAAAGAACTTTATTACAGGTCATGCAGCTTTTGGCTATTTGTGTAGAGATTTTGGTTTGACACAAAAATCAGTAGAAAACTTATTTGGTGAAGGAGAACCAACTCCAAAGCAGTTAGAAGAATTAGTTAATTATTGTAAAGAAAATGATATAAAAACTGTTTTTTCTGAATCATTAGCAAGTCCGAAGGTTTCAGAAACATTAGCAAAGGAAGTTCAGGCAGATGTAGTGCCTATATTAACATTAGAATCTAAAGAAGATGATAAAGACTATATAGAGGCAATGCGATATAACTTAGATGAAGTATATAGATGTCTATCGAATGAATAACTTTTATTAAAATAAAAGTTGAAATTGTTACAGAATTATTTGTGTAGCAATTTCAACTTTTTTTATTCAGAATATTTAAGAAAATATAATTAAACTAAAAATTCAAACTATAATCAGTATTGCCAAAATTGAAATAAAAATAAAATATTGTCCTAATTAGTATTTTTGTTACCATAATGCTAATATTGTTAAATTTATCTAAGAATTATATCATAATATAGTATATTTTGATATAATTGGCTTATAGGCAGAAGTTAATATAGAAAGGACGGGAATATGTATATGAATGGATTAAAAATCAGGGGTAAAATAGGTCTAGCTTTTATATTGATAATTGTAATGGAGGGAATTTTATTTACTGTAGCTTATAAGGGGATGGAAAATGTGCAATTAATAAGAGAAGCACAAAATAATATGGTTGTAGCCTCAGTATTATCTATTATAGTTACAGCAATATTGGGATTAGTATTAATGAATTCAATTTGTAAGCCTATGAAAAAACTTAATGATATGGCTAAGAACATTGAAAATGGATACCTTAATGAAAATGAGATATATATTAAAACTAATGATGAAATAGGCGAATTAGCTTATTCGCTTAAAATGATATCAAAAAACATAAATGACTTTAAAGAACAGATGCACTGGCTTGAAGGCACTTTTAGAGCCGGAAATACACGAGATAAAATAGACGTTTCGAAATTCCAAGGTGTTTATAAAGAAATGGCAGAATACATAAATAATACAACATGGGTATCTATAGATGTATTTTTAAAATTATTCGAAGTAATTAAAGCGTATTCACAAGGAGATTTTTCAGCTGAACTTGAAAAGTTTCCAGGAAGATATGGGCTAGTAAATGAGTATATAGAAGATTTAAGAGGAAATCTATTAAATATTTCTAAAGAACAATTAAATATAATCAATGAAATTAAACATGGAGATTTATCAAAAAGAACGGACGCATCTAAGTTTAACGGTTCATGGGCAGAAATGATTCAAGGAATTAATGGGTTAATAGACGTAATTGTGAAGCCAATTGATGAAGTTATTAGTGTAATGGGAGAGATGTCTCAGGGGAATTTATCTGTATCAATTACTGGAAATTATGAAGGAGAATTTGAACTATTAGGAAAATCAATTAATAATTTAGGGGAACGTTTAAGAACAATTGTTAAAGAAATTTCTGAAATTACAGGAAAAATTTCAATGGGAGATCTCAATATTGAAGCTGTAAGAGAATTTAAAGGAGACTTTAAGGGAATTTCTAGTTCATTAAATGTGATAATAGAATCTCTAAATTCTGTAATAAGTGAAATAAATGTTGCATCGCATCAAGTATTTTCAGGAGCAAACGAGGTTTCAACTGGCAGCCAAGTCTTATCTCAAGGGGCTACGGAGCAGGCAAGTGCTATTGAAGAACTGACATCATCTATGGCTGAAGTGGCAGCACAAATTAAGGAAAATTCCGATAATGCCAATGAGGCCAAGGAACTTGCACTTTCAGTAAAAGAAAATGCAGAAGAAGGCAATAAGCATATGGGAGAAATGCTTGAATCTATGAGAAAAATAAATGAATCTTCTGCAAATATATCTAAAATAATAAAAGTAATAGATGAAATTGCATTCCAAACTAACATACTTGCGCTTAATGCCGCTGTGGAAGCTGCAAGGGCAGGACAACATGGAAAAGGCTTTGCGGTAGTAGCTGAAGAGGTACGAAACTTAGCAGCAAGAAGTGCTAATGCGGCAAAGGAAACCACAACACTTATAGAAGGATCTATAAAGAAGGCAGAAATAGGAACCGAAATTGCAAACAATACAGCAAAAGCTTTGTATGAAATAGTAGATGGGGTGTCAAAGGCAGCAACTCTTGTATCCGAAATAGCTGCAGCTTCAGAGGAACAGGCAGCTGGTGTAGCTCAGATAAATGTAGGTATTGAACAGGTATCGCAAGTGGTACAGACAAATTCAGCAACTTCTGAAGAAAGTGCATCAGCTAGTGAGGAACTTTCAAGTCAAGCTAAAATGCTTAATAATATGGTTGCTACTTTTAAATTAAAAAATAATAATATTGATAGAAGCATTCAACTAAATAATGAAACTATTAAGCAGACTTACAATAGAGCAAATGATGTAGAATTTAGTGAAGCAGCATCAACATCTAAGAAAACAAGAATAGTTTTAAGTGATAGAGATTTCGGAAAATATTAAATAATGCATTAGGATTATAGTTAATTCTTAAATAACTGTTTGTAAAAATTGGTTATTCAACAACCTATTATTAATGAAGCAGGCGCCAATATAGACAAGGTGCCTTATTAAATATTAAATCACAAATAGTAAGTTTTGCAATTATAGAACTGATTCAAACATTGAAATGTTATATTTTATATGTATAAAATACTCTACAATATGTTGTGAAAAAAGAACAACTATATATTGATTTTTTATAAAAATACGCAGATTAGAATTGAATTAACTTATGTTTTCTTGATTTTTAGAAGTTTATATTTTTTGGCATCAATATTGCTATATAATTAGTATGTAAGAACTAGTTTAATATTGTTATTCTGAGACTAAGCTGAAAAAATAATATGTTTACCTATCTCTGTATGCTGTAGCTTCAGATAACTTATTAATATAATCCCCATAACGTATAAACCATCTAGAACTACCCTTAAGATAAAGAGAGGGTAGTAACTAGATTGGTAAAGACAACACATATTTTAGCACAATCATATAAACCTTTATAAATAACAAAAGAACCTTTGGATTTATTTGGTCCAAAGGCCTTTTTAATAGCGGTAGTAGTATATAATAATGAGTGCTATAAAAACAAAATTTTAAATTAGTAGTAATGTCTAGAGGAAGTATAATAAAATAATGATAATATTATTATTAATATATTATATTGTATTTTTTCATTTTGCTATATAATATACTTCTATCTATCTCAAGCAACTTTGCAGCTTGAGTTTTATTTCCGTTTGCTTTTAGTAAGGCTTTTATAATAGCTTCTTTCTCGGCTTGAATTTTTTGCTCCTTTAATGAGTCAGCTAATAAAGATGAGGTATCTTCATTTTTGAAAATTCGAGGAAGTAAGAAGTCAAAATGCTCTAAACCGAGAATACCCGAAAGTGACATTACACTTGCTCTTTCTAATACATGCTCTAATTCTCTTACATTTCCTGGCCAATTATATTTCTTTAGAAGTGATATAGCATCTTCTGATATTCCAGTAATGCTGCAATTATGATCTTTATTGATTTTATCAATAAAGTGATCACACAATAAAGGCATGTCATCAAGTCTTTCTCTTAAAGCGGGGATAGGAAGTTCCACAACATTAATTCGGTAGTATAAGTCTGCTCTAAATTGTCCATTGGCAACTAACTCTTCTATATTTTTATTTGTATTACAAATAACACGAACATTTAACTTAATTGTTTTTAGCCCTCCAACTCTTTCTAATTCCTTTTCTTGAAGTACACGCAAAAGCTTAGATTGAAGTAAAAGAGGCATTTCGCCTATTTCATCAAGAAGAATTGTACCGTTATTAGCTAACTCAAATTTACCCATTTTCCCACCTTTAGATGCACCAGAAAAAGCTCCTTCAGAATATCCGAAAAGTTCAGATTCAAGTAAATCTTTAGGAATAGCAGCACAGTTTATTTTAACAAAATTATTTAATTTTCTGTTGCTTAACTGATGAACTGCATTAGCAAAAACTTCTTTACCAGTACCTGTTTCACCTGTAATTAATACTGAAAAATTTGAGTTCGAGATTTTTGAAATCAACTCTTTTAATTTAATCATTGGTTTTGAATTTCCTACAATATTGTCTAATGAAAATTTTATATCTCTTAATTCATTAAGTTGATTTTTATAACATTCATTTTTGTTTTTTAATAATTCAATCTCATTAGATAACTTTTTAATTTCGTCTATATCTTGAAACGTTGTTTCAGCTAAGGCACCAATGATTTTACCATCCTCTTTAATAGGTATTCGATTACAAACTAAAGTTATATCGTTATTAGTCACGCTATTATGAATAGTAATTAATGAACCAATTTCCTCTTTTCCGGTTTCTAGGGTTTTATCTAATTTTGTATTAGGTATAATTTCTTTTATATGTTTTCCTATAGCGTGCTT
>JAEZKY010000377.1 GCA_023435985.1 Bacillota bacterium
GCCCCATTCCAATAGCACCATAAATGAGCATCTTCTTACGGTCAATTTTATCCATAATCATGACAGCTATAATGGTAACAATAACATCAAAGACACCAATTCCTATATGTGCAAGTAAAGCTGCTTCAACACCAAAACCAACATTAGTGAAAATAGTTGGTGCATAGTAAAGAACCGTATTACAACCCATAATCTGCTGAAAAATCGCTAAGCCAAAGCCAATTACTAGCGCTGGACGAACAAATTCGCCGAATAATTCTTTAATTCCACCACTTTTAATCTCCGCTTGCTTCTTAATTTCTGCAAGTTCATTCTTAACAGCATTTTCATTGTACCCATTCATCTGTGATAAAACACTTTGTGCTTCATCAAATCGCTTGTCTTTAACTAAGAATCGAGGGCTTTCTGGTAGTATAATCGCTCCAAAAAAGAGAATTGCAGCAGGAATAGCAGCAAAACCTAACATTAAGCGCCATCCACTATACAAATTAGAAAAAGTATAATTTGTAACGTAGGCTAGTAATATTCCTGTCATTACCATTAATTGAAATAAGCTTGACACTGACCCACGCTTTTCAGCTGGTGATAACTCTGCTAAATATGTTGGAATTAAGGCAGATGAAGCTCCAACTGCTATACCAAGAACAATACGTGATAAGATTAATGTCCAAAACTCTGGTGAGAATGCTGAACCAAGCGCACCTAAAAGAAAAATTATGGATGATAATAAAATTAATTTTTTACGTCCATACTTATCAGACATCGGCCCTATAATTGCAGATCCAAGAATAGCACCTAGCAACACGGAACTAACAACCCATCCTTGCTGCCACGAATCAAGATGCATTTGATTTTGAATAAAAAGAATTGCTCCAGAAATAACTCCAGTATCATAACCAAACAAGAGACCACTAAGTGCACCAAAAACATATATTATAGAATTACCAACTTTCATTTTCATTAGAATCATCTCCTACTTTTGCTTTATTTAGTCTTCAATTCATATTTCCATTATGCTTATAATATTTCTCAAAATTATTCTGTTAAAATATTTTTCAATTATTTATAGTGCATCTCTAAGCTTCTACTTTAAATATTCTAATATATTTTATTTTAAAAATACTGTGCCTTTCCGATATTTTTTTGATATAATACACATTGAGATTATCTTTAATCACTTTAATGATAATACTTCTGTAATATAAGAGAGCATACTTTTAACTTTTGTAGTGGTATAAAGGTGCTCTTTTTTATTAATGATTTATCTGTTGAAAAACAATCATCCATACCTTTAAATAACTCTTAAATATAATGCTATGCGTTTTCATTAAACGTTATCATAAGACCTAACATACTCTTCTCCTTTAGATTTAACCTTTTTTAAAAACTCAATTATTTTAAAAAATAATATGAATTTATTCGTATCATATTTATTAATTTTATACAATACGATTACATTAGCCTTTTTATCAATACATATTAATATACTTTTATCGTTTTCACAATTAATATAAATTAACTTCTAAAGTAAATAAGAGTTATTACTATGTTAGATCCTTAATACACTACATTTTAAATGCTTCACATATATTATATTTATACTTGCTTACATTGCTTTATTAGTCTGGAATTTTTTAATTAGGCGCCTAAAAATTAACTTTCAACAACCTTAGTATATCACCTTCAAAGAACTTTTTCAATATATTTTAAAAAGTCATTTCAAAAGACTGCTTGTAATACTATTTTATTTTGCTACCTTCTACCTTAATAATAAAAATTTAAATACTTACTCTATTGTTTTCTCTATTTTTCTTTTATAATAATTTTTATAATTATTAATATTATTTCAATTCAAGTAGATTTAATTTTTTGTTTATTACTCACTACTTATATATTTTTTATATAACAAAAAATAGTTTATGCTTAACTATTTCTAGCTAAGCATAAACTATTTAAATAATCTGGAGGCGCCACCCAGATTTGAACTGGGGAATAAAGGTTTTGCAGACCTCTGCCTTACCACTTGGCTATGGCGCCATTATGGTGGCTCGAACTGGAATCGAACCAGTGACACGAGGATTTTCAGTCCTCTGCTCTACCGACTGAGCTATCGAGCCATCTTACCTCGCAACGTCCTACTCTTCCACACAGTCTCCCATGCAGTACCATCGGCGCTATAGACCTTAACTTTCCTGTTCGGAATGGGAAGGAGTGTTACCTCTATGCCATCATCACGAGATTAAATGAGTTCTCAAATCTATGATTTGGTGGAACCAATTTATGCAAATCGCTTCAGCGATTTGTATTTCTTACTCAGTGAACGAATGTAAGTCAAGTTTCTTTAAAAAATTAACTCATATTCACTGCCTATACTATAAGTATACTTTATTTAAAAGAAATTTATTCTTTCAAAATTGCATATAATTTACAATGTATATTACAACTTGATTTATATTGGTCAAGCCCTCGACCTATTAGTATCAGTCAGCTAAATATGTTACCATACTTACACCTCTGACCTATCAACCTTGTAGTCTTCAAGGGGTCTTACTAGCT
>JAEZKY010000003.1 GCA_023435985.1 Bacillota bacterium
TGACTATATCTTTAAATACTGGTGCAGCAGTATCTCCCCCACCTAATTCTTCATTATCTCCAGTCTTTGAAGAATTGATATCAGGTGTGAAAACCACCATTGTATATTTTTTCTGCCCTATGCTAAAAAAACCTGCGAACCACCCATGAGTTTTACCTTCACTACCAGTTGAAGAACCTGTTTTACCACCAATGTCCAAATTTCCTATATATGCTTTTATTCCTGTACCCTTTATAACAACCTGCCTCATTGAATTTTGAATAATTTTAGCAGTAGTATCACTAAACACTCTTTTTGTATCAGTTTTAAACTCCTTTATAGGATTATCATCCTTATCTAAAACATTTTCCACTATATATGGTTTCTCATATATCCCATTATTTACTACAGAATTTATAGCTCCTAGCATTTGTATTGGTGTTACATTCATACATTGACCTATCGATATATTATTTATTCCCGATTCTTTTTCTGGCTTAACGCCTTCTGCCTCAGTTCTATTGTTACCTTCTAAATTTAACACTCTATTATACAAACCTAATTTTTCTGAATACTCCATTAATTTTTCATATCCTACTTTAGTTCCTATTTCTGCAAATATATCATTACATGATTTTTCAAATGCCTCTTCAACTGTCAATTTTCCAAATACCTTTTTATCTATCTTTCCTGCTCCAACAAATGTATCGTTAATGTTTATAAGTCCCATATCTAAAGCTGCTCCAAGAGTTATAACTTTATAAATTGATCCTGGTTCATATCCTATCTGCTCAATTCCTAAGTTTATATTTGCTGCACTTTCATCCTTTTGAACCATGGCTCTTATTTTTCCAGTATCAGCTTCCATTATAGTTACTCCTATGTTGTTTAAAGATGAGAATTTTTCATCATTTAATACGTCCCTTACTTTATCCTCAATCTCTTTATCTATAGTCAATTTCAAGTTTTTATTGTTATCATTTATACTTACAGACTGCTTTGAATAAACTGCCCTATTATCTAAATAAAATTCACTTTGTGGTTTTTCATTATCTTTTAAATAATCATACAGTTGACCTTCAAGAGAATTTGTTTCTTGATTATCATCTAATATTTTTGATAGCATATTTGCAGTACTCCATGCCTTCTTATTATCTATTTCATCATATGTATAAGTATATATTCCTTTAATATTTTTAAGACTATTTACTTTATTATAAGTATCCTCTGATATATTGAAATACATTTTTCCACTTTGCTTCATTATATCTGTATAGTTAAACTCTGGATTTTCTGACTTCATTATAAAATTCAAAGCCATTAAATCTTCTAGTGTTTCCTCATAATTATTTAAACTGAACGGTTTAGTGTCAATTACAAGTACGTATTTCTTATTATATTGCATCAAGTCTTTTCCATTAGTGTCTAAAATCATATAATTCATATTACTGATATTTTCTTCCTGATGATTTTGATACGAACCAACAACTTTATCAGACGGATATACTTGCAATATAGACAAACGTGTTGTCAATATTAATATAATTGTCATAAAAATAGCTAGAATTTGCATCAGCCTTTTATTTCTTTCAAATTTCTCAGTAAAAATAAAAAACACCTCCCTTTAGCTTAAATTCTAGCCTTAAAGGAGGTGTTTTATTCAAAATGTACTAAAAGTTATGTGGTGGTCTACCGAAATCACATACATATTTGTTCCATCGGACTTATGAAATTTTCGCTGAAAGGTTCTAAATGGGAGCTTGCACAAATATGTATATGATTTCTGGTGCAGATGTACAACAAATAACAGAAAGTATACATGGCTGTTCTATTTAGATTTTCAAAATTGTATATCTATGACTTAAGAATAATTATAAGACTTAAAAACTTCCTCTTATAAATATACTTTTCTTTAATATTTTATTCTTTATTCTTTATTATTAGGTCTTTTACCTTTAGAGGTACGTCGACTCTTACTTTGTATATCATTTTTGCTCTATTGGCTGAGTCTATTGGAGTTCCGTTTTCTTCTGTCATATCATGAAGAACAACTTCGAAATTATCTCCTTCTGCTCTTAAAATTTCTACTGTATCACCATTTAGTACTTTATTTTTTTGCTCAATAGTTGCTATTTTTGTTTCTTCATCATATGCTCTTACAATTCCGATTATATCTGCATGTCGTATATATGCTGAATCTTCGTATACCTGCTCTCCAGTTTGACCATAATAAAAACCTGTATGATACACTCTATGACTTACTTTATTTAAATTTTCCATCCATTTTGGATCAAATTTATAATTATCAGGATCTTTCATATATGAATCTACAGCCTGCCTATAAGATTTTACAACTGCAGCAACATAATATAAGCTCTTCATTCGTCCTTCAATTTTTAGAGAATATACTCCAGCTTTGATAACATCATCTATATGCTCAATCATACATAAATCCTTTGAATTCATTATATATGTCCCGTTTTCATCTTCAACTACCGGATAAAATTCATTTGGTCTCTTTTCTTCAACTAAATGATACTTAAATCTACATGCTTGTGCGCATGCACCTCTATTAGCATCTCTTCCAACCATATAGTTAGAAATTAAGCATCTACCTGAATAGCTTATACACATTGAACCATGAACGAAAGCTTCTATTTCACATTCCTCAGGTAAATTATCCCTCATTTCCTTTATTTCAGTTAAGCTAAGTTCTCTAGCCATTACTATTCTTTTTACGCCTTGATCATACCAAAATTTAGCTGCTCTCCAGTTAACATTATTAGCTTGAGTGCTTAAATGAATCTCTAAATTTGGTGCAACTTCTCTAGCTGCTGAAATTATTGCTGGATCTGATGCTATTATTGCATCAACACCTGTTTCATATAGCTCTTTTATATAATCCTCAACGCCGCTTAAATCTGCATTATGAGGGAAAACATTCATTGTTACATAAACTTTTCTATTTCTATCATGTGCATACTGTACGCCTTCTTTTAACTGATCATTTGTAAAATTGTCAGCAAATGCTCTTAAATTTAATTTGCTTCCGCCAAGATATACAGCATCAGCTCCAAAATCTATTGCTATTTTAAGTTTATCTAAATTTCCCGCTGGTGCCAAAATTTCTGGTCTTATCATTTTAATTTACCTCCTCTTTGTAACTGCAATCCCATCACCCATTGGTATGACTGATGTTATTAAATTTTCATCTTGAGTAACTAATTCCAAATAAGTCCTCATTCTCTTTACTATTGTAATTTTTCTTCTTTTAACTAATTCTTGCGACGCTACCATGCCTCTAAATAAAACATTATCGGCAACTATAACTCCATCTTCATTAAGTAATCTTAAACAATGTGGTAAAAAATGATTATAATGTCCTTTACCCGCATCCATAAAAATCAAATCAAAAGGTTCTTCTAACTTTTCTAGAATTTCTAAGCAATCGCCCTCTTCAATCTTGATCTTATGATCCAAATTAAATTTCTTTAAGTTAATGTTTGCAAGTTCAATCATTCTTTCATCACGTTCTATTGTAACGATTTCCGGTTCTGTTCCCGCCGCTTGATACATTAGTATTGATGAAAAGCCTATTGCAGTTCCAAGCTCTAATATTCTTTTAGGTTTCTTCATACTAGTCATAAATTCTAGAAATACGCCTGTTTCTTTTTGAACAATAGGTACCCCATTTTCTCTTGCAAATTTCTCCATTTCATTTAAGATACCATTTCTTTCTGGAATTAAACTTCTAATATATTCTTCCATATAATCATAAGTAATTTCACTCATAAAATTCCTCCACAACTCTAAGGTATATGCTAATACAATCACAAATAAGTATTGTATATTTTCCGTATATAAAATATAACAGAATACTATATTTTTATTTTTGAATATATCTAATATCCTAATTCTTTTTTCTTATTTAAAAAATCATCATAGTCATTAGTAAAATAGTGCGATCCATCTTTTTGTAATATGTAATATAAATAGTCTGTTTTCTCTGGCGTCAATGCAGCTTTAATACAATCTATTCCCGGATTTGCTATGGGTCCTATTGGCAGGCCGCTATATTTATATACATTATAAGGTGAATCTACCTCTAAATCCTTATTTGATACTACATCTACATGATGTCCTAATGCATAAATTACTGCTGCATCTATTTGAAGCTTCATATTTTTTTCTAATCTATTGTAAATAACTGATGAAATTAATGGTCGATCCTTTGGAACTCTAGCCTCTTTCTCTATCATAGAAGCTATAGTAATTATTTTTTCTATATCTTCATCTTTTATATCAACTTTAGTTTCATCCTTAACCTGCTTCATTATTTCATCAAATCGATCTAACATAAGTTTTATTATATCTTTTGCATTAGCACCTTTTTCAATTAAATATGTATCAGGATACAAAAATCCTTCCAAATTATATCTTTTACTACTATTAGCTTTTACATAATCAGGCAATTCATAATTTTTAACTGCATCTAAAAAATCTTCTTTAGAACAAATTCCTTTTTCCTCTACCGTTTTTGCGATATCTTCTACTGAATACCCCTCTGGAATTGTTAACTTAACTAAGTCTTTATCCCCATCCTTATTCTGCAATGATTTTATCATATTTTCTAAGCTTGTATCGGTATTTATTTCGTATATTCCTTCTTTTATATTTACGTTTACTTTATCTATCGATAAATTTAGCTTAATAAACAGTTTGCTAGATAATTTATCTTCTTTAGCTAAATCGTTTAATACATCATAAAAGCCTTCACCTTGTTTCACTTCTATAATAATTTTATCTTCATTAGATTTCAATGGTTTTGTTATAGCTTTATTATATAACGTTACAACAATTAACGTTATTATTACAAAAAAAAATGCAATTAGTTGTATTATTCTCTTTAAAGATATATATTTTTTTATAAAAGATATATACTTGTTCATAAACTTTCTCCTAGATATAATTAAAAGTAAATAGCCGTATAGTTAAGACCATTTACTTTAATTATATTTGTTTTAATAACTATTTAAAGTATTTTTAGCTAAATTATTTTTTATTTCTGCTAATCATTCTTCTTCTTTCAGCACTATCTAAAACTCTTTTTCTCATCCTTATATTTTGCGGTGTAACTTCCACTAATTCGTCAGCATTTATAAATTCTAAACATTGCTCTAGAGACATTTCAACTGGTGGAGTTAATTTTAATGCATCGTCAGCACCTGATGATCTTGTATTAGTAAGTTTCTTCATTTTACATACATTAATTTCAAGATCCTCTGCTCTTGCAGAAACCCCAACAATCATACCACCATAAACCGGAACACCAGCACCTATGAATAATTGACCTCTTTCTTGCGCACTATATAATCCATATGCTATTGAATCTCCTGCTTCAAATGAAACTATTGATCCTCTGCTTCTTCCTGGAATATCACCTTTGTATTTTTCATACGAATGGAATACGTGATTCATAATTCCATTACCTTTTGTATCAGTCATTAATTCACTTCTAAATCCAATAAGACCTCTAGCTGGAACTGTGAATTCTAATCTTGTATATCCATTTACTGCAGATGTCATATTAACCATTTCTGCTTTTCTTGGTCCTAATTTTTCCATAACAGGTCCCATAAATTCTTCTGGAACATCAATTGTTAAATACTCAATTGGTTCTTCCTTATGACCATTTACTTCTCTGAATATAACATTTGCTTTTGAAACTTGGAATTCATATCCTTCTCTTCTCATTGTTTCAATAAGAACCGAAAGGTGAAGTTCTCCTCTTCCTGAAACTTCAAAACAATCTGGAGTAAGTTCTTTTACTCTTAAGCTTACATTGGTTTCAAGTTCTTTCATTAATCTATCTCTTAAATGTCTTGATGTTACAAACTCACCTTCTTGACCTGCAAATGGTGAATCATTAACCATAAAATTCATATTTAATGTTGGTTCATCTATTTCAAGGAATGGTAATGCTTCTGGCATTGATGAATCTGCTATAGTATCACCTATATTAGCATCAAGAACACCACTTACTGCAACTATATCTCCCATTGAAGCTTCTTCTGCTTCTTCTCTCTTTAATCCTTTGTACGTAAATATACTAGTTATTTTGTAATTAGAACATGATCCATCATTCTTTAACAAAGCGACTGTTTGATTTCTCTTTACTGTACCTCGATGTATCTTACCAATTGCAATTTTCCCAACAAATGCATTTGTATCTAGTGTACTAACAAGCATTTGAAGTGGTTCATCCATATATCCTTCTGGCGGTGCAACATATTTTAATATTGTTTCAAATATAGGAGTCATATCATTATTTTCATCATCTACATTATATTTTGCAAAACCTTCTCTTGCTGATGCATAAATAATTTGGAAATCTAATTGTTCATCATTAGCTCCAAGTTCTACAAATAAGTCAAATACTTCATCAATAACGTCTGTTGGTCTAGCATTTGGTTTATCTATTTTGTTGATTATAACTATTGGCTTTAAACCTAATTCTAATGATTTCTTTAAAACGAATTTAGTTTGTGGCATTGGTCCTTCATAAGAGTCAACAACAAGCAAAACTGAATCAACCATCTTAAGTACACGTTCAACTTCTCCACCGAAATCAGCATGCCCTGGCGTATCTACTATATTTATTTTTATATCATTATAAATTACTGCAGTATTCTTTGAAAGAATTGTAATTCCTCTTTCTTTTTCTAAGTCATTAGAATCCATTACTCTTTCTTCTACTTTTTCATTAGCTCTAAATGTATGGCTTTGTTTTAATAAAGCATCTACTAAAGTTGTCTTACCATGGTCAACGTGGGCTATGATAGCAATATTTCTTATGTCTTCTCTTTTAATTAATTCCATTATTATTCCTCCAAACAGTATTTAAACTGCTAATTTTTTTATTAGTTTTTCTATAAATAAAATATAAATTAGTTAAAATTTAAGTATATGTTGTAATTTTTTTCTTATATCATTGTAATATAATACTTAACTTAAATTAATCATTACTTCATGTAAACCTATAACTATTTTTCTCCAAAAGAAAATTGGACACTTAAAGTATCCAATTTCCTACACAACTATCTTAAATTTTACCCTTTTCATCAGGAAAAGTCAAGTCCATTACAAACTAATTACGGAATTTACAACTAATAACCAAATATTAATTTAATATTCTTTAAAATTCCATAATTATTGGTAATATCATAGGCTTTCTCTTAGTTTTTTCGTATAAGAATTCTCTAAGTTCATCTCTCATTTTAGACTTTAATGTTGCCCAATCAGTGATTTGTCTTTCTTCACAATCTTTAAGCACTGACTTCACTATATCCCTCGCGTCATCCATAAGTCCTTCGGATTCTCTTACATATACAAATCCTCTTGAAATTATATCT
This sequence comes from Bacillota bacterium, assembly GCA_023435985.1. Classification (GTDB taxonomy): domain Bacteria; phylum Bacillota; class Clostridia; order Clostridiales; family Clostridiaceae; genus Clostridium. Next base: position 7,392 of record JAEZKY010000003.1, read on the forward strand.
GGTCCAGATACAACTTTACCAGTTTGCTTTTCCATTGTAATTACTATTGTTAAGATACCATCTTGTGAAAGATGTTTTCTATCTCTTAAGACAATATTCCCAACATCTCCAACGCCAAGTCCATCAACAAACACCTGCCCTGAGATAACTGTACCAGTTTTCTTTATATAATTTCGTGCAACTTCTATTACATCACCATTTTCAGGTATAAGTAAATTTTTCTCTGAAAGACCGACTTCCATTGCTACTTCACCATGCTTCTTTAAATGTCTGTATTCTCCGTGAACCGGTATAAAAAATTTCGGTTTTACTAGCGCTTGCATTAACTTCAACTCTTCTTGACATGCATGACCTGAAACATGAATTTTTTGCTCGGAACCATATATAACTTGAGCACCCTTCTTAAACAACTGATTTACAACCTTTGAAACAAGTTTCTCATTTCCAGGTATTGGTGTTGCAGAAAGTATAACTGTATCTCCTGGTATAATATTAATTTTTCTATGTTCTGACGCTGCCATTCTTGCAAGCGCAGACATTGGTTCCCCTTGACTTCCAGTTGTTATTACTACAACCTTCTCATTTGGGTATTTTGAAATTTGATCTACAGGAATAAGAACATCTTGCCCTACATTGAGATATCCAAGTTCTATTGCCACCTGAACTATATTCTCCATACTTCTTCCAGATACAGCAACTTTTTTACCATAAGCTTCCGCCGCTGTAATAATCTGTTGGATTCTATGAACATTAGATGCAAATGTAGCAACTATTATTCTACCCTTTGCTTTAGCAAAAAGCTGTAAAAAAGTTTCTCCAACAACTTTTTCCGTCATTGTATATCCTGGCCTTTCAACATTTGTCGAATCAGCCATCATAACTAAAACACCTTTTTTACCTAGCTCCGCTAATCTTCCAAAATCCATCATTTCCCCGTCTATTGGGGTATAATCAATCTTAAAATCTCCTGTGTGAAGTACAACTCCAAGTGGTGTATGAATCGCAATTGCAACTGAATCTGCAATTGAGTGATTCGTTTTTATAAATTCCACTGAAACGCTATCTAGTTTTATTATATCTTTTGGCTTAACTCTTACTAGTTCTGTTGATGATAACAAACCGTGTTCCTTTAATTTTGTTTCAACTATACCTAGAGTAAGCTTAGTACCATAAACCGGAACATTTAATTGTCTTAATACATAAGGCAATGCTCCTATATGATCTTCATGACCG
>JAEZKY010000013.1 GCA_023435985.1 Bacillota bacterium
CAACAGTTTTTCGTAGCTGCATAATAACTTCATTATTTTTTAATATGTCAAACTCTTGTATTCGCTGGGATGAATTTATGATATCAAATAATAACTGTAGCTTTTCTTTTTGATATTCTCTAATTTGATTGTTTACCATATCGTGTATATCATTAATACTACTAATTATCGGAACGTTCCCAAGGACTATTCTAATTATTCCAGTTACTGCATTCTCAGAGATTGCAAACGATTTCACGGCTTTATTGATATCATCATTTAATTCTTTAATTTCATTCATATTGTCTCCTTTTTTATGCAAGCTCACTTAAGCCTAACTTTAGAGATTTTATTTTACTAGAAACAAATAATTATCACACTTATCTATTTTTATAATAGTCTCTTAAGACTATCAGCAAAATTCAAAAATATTTTTGCTGCAGTCGGTAACTCAGTGATGAGAGATACTCCTGTATTTATAAGGTTGATGATATCCGCAGGCGACTTTTTATTATTTACATTCAATAAATTTATAATATCATTCAGCTGTTTTTCATGTTCCTTATTTGCTAACATCTGATTAACTTTTATATCATTTATTAAATTTATCATATTATCGCAATCGTTTTTATTAACGTCAATGCTCTTTTCTGATATATAATCCGCACCTTTAGGCGTAATACAAACTCGACAGCCATTCTTTATCTTACTTGAGCTACCATATAAAATAAACTTCTTATCATCTTTTAAGTAAGTAATGCGGTTATAAAACTGCTGTTCTTTGTTGTCACGATGACGATCTATCCATTTATTATTACTATTAAGATCATACAAATCAACAAATAATAAGTTTCTTAAATAGCTTACCTTAATATCAACGAACTCACTCTCCCTGTTTTTATAGCTATACAAGTAGTTAAGGAAGTATATAATCTGCATATTAAAATTTCTTGGATACCAGATTTCTATTTGATCATCACTTATACTTTGTAAGTCAATATCTGGGAAGTAAATCTTATAATGTTCAGCTTTATTTCTATTTTTCATAGTTCTCTCCGTACATTAAACACATATATTAGAATAAAACATATTCTATTCAATTAGATCCACCTTGTTTCTTCTCCATTTGCATTTTACAAAAGCCTGGACTGTATTTTTTCCACCTTATTCTCTACTACGATTGATAATCCTGTTTCGTTGGGTAACCGCAAAGTAGAATAGTTTTTATCATATCTCATACAAATGCCTCCAGATTCATGAAAACCATAAGATTAACTTTCTAAAAGCCCAAAAGTATTCACTAAATATCGTTCAATCTCTCTTGCCTCAACTTCACTACCTTTTTCATCCTCTTTCTTTGTTTTTATAATCAATATCTCTGTCTGACACCACTCTTTATTATTTTCAAATAACCAGTCTTTAGCCGCACCTTCATAGGGATGTTCACGAAATCTAACATCACTTCCTCTACTATTCACATTACGTGAGCCGGTTTTACCAGCCACTAATGCATATTTTTTTCCGTTATCTAAATAAAACTTGATATATGTAAAGTAATGTAAATTACCATCAACTAATGACTTTTCAAATTCATTATGTTTCCCATATTTCCACCTTTTTTCATTCTGTTCAAGTTTCGTATCATATCTATGATAGTCATTCCTATATTCGGAAGCTTTTAGTTCACAAATAATAGCTTCTTTGCTTATTTTGTACATGCTTTTATCTTTCTCATTCACCATAGTAGCACCCTCCACTCATATATATAAGTTAAATTATATCAGACTTTTAGCACAAAATAAAGTAGCGCATATTTGCTAGTTCAATATACGCTACTAATTGAAATAATAACAGTGAAATCATTTTCTCGCCCTTTGCATAATATTATTTTACTCAAATTTAATATTGGATGCATAAAACGAACGCTCTAAAATGACCTACTGTCTTCCGAATCGTATAGATCACACAAGTCAGATAAATTAGTTATCAAAACAGAATCAGATAACCTACTGCGCATTGATAACTGAATAAACCAGAAGATACTTTACCATGTTTACCGATAATTCTCTCATAATAAGATAAAAGATTTTTATGGAGGGATACAACCATGTTATATACTTTTATATATTTAATACTTCTTGTATTGATGCTATTTTGGTTTTCGATTTTAATTATTCATTTTTTCTTTGTCTCTGGTATTTTGCATTGTAGTTATCCCATACCCTTTCTTTGGTCTAGGTTATTTATTTTTTTGTTCCATCTCTTCTTATTTATAATATGGCGTGGTTAATTATAAAAGATATTTTTATATTTTTAAAAATTATGCTATAATACGTTCAGAAAGGACGTGTTAATATGATAGAACCATTCCTAATAAATCACATATATAATAAAGCAAAACTTTTAGGTAAAGAATTAAGCAAAGATGAAATAAAAAATACAATCAATCAATACAATAGCTTACCTCAACTGAAAAGAAATAAAATATTATACGATTATATTTTTTTAGGATTTTCCAGATTATCTGCAAGTGCTACTATTTATCAACTAATTATGATTAGTGCCAAATGGATTGAAGATGTTGTTATTTATCATGATGAAAAGATATTAAATGCCTTTATCTTGACTCTTGGACATGAACTCGCCCATAAAGATGGTGATTTTACAAAAGTATATTTTAATTACAATGACAGAAAATTTATTCATTGGGTCACTGAAGTTCATCATGATTTTAGCGCTGCTGAAAAAATGGCTTGTTCTAGCAGAGAAAAACTATTGGATGCCATTACATATAAGATTATTGCAAAACCGGACAACAAAGATGCTTTTTCACACCCGTCCTGGAAAAACAGAAAAAAATATGTTCTTCAATATGATTTTAATGATAAATTAATTTCTGAGATAGCCAGTAATACTGATTGCACAAATAAAAAATTAATTAAAGATATTTGTGACCACTATCAACCGATATTTCTAGTTTAATCGTTTTTTCTTCAACTTTATTCAGTTATCAATTTACATATCGAGCCTTATCTCATTCTTCTTTTCTTTGACCTTTTCCTCAAAACAAGAAGCTGATTGACAATAATCAGCTTCTCAGTCTTTTTATATGTTCTAGCAAAGATAAATCAAACTATGTATTTAATCTTTTGTTTTCAGTATTGTCGCTTTTACTTTTGCCTGCATGTCTCCATTCATATAATAAGTAACTGCATCGGAAAATATTTCTATCGCAATCGGCTTTGATCTTGCATATCCCTCCGGTGGCTTTATTTCTGCCAGTACATAAACGCCAGCACCTATTGGCTGAGGAGTAACAAAATATCCGGTATTCTGATCGTTATTCTCTTTTCCGCTGTCTTCCTCATTTACCATGTTTACATCATTTGTAGTAGTATATACGGTCATCTCACCTGTCTTGGCACCATTATCATCGTGAAGAATGATTTGTCCAGACTCTTCACATATCGGTGTTCCTTCTGGAACAATACCAGAACATTGATTAACATTTTTAACCGAAGTAATGTTTTCAGCTCGCATCGCTTTTAGGAATTCATATGTTCCTGTAATTTTTGTATTACTTAAATAATATTTTACATCACCAATTCTTGTTGTATCTGGAGCTCCGGACGCAATTGCTTCATCTACCTCTTTTTGTGTTACGTATCTGCTTGCTGCATATAATCCAAATACAGCACCATCATGCAAGATATTTTCTCCTGTCTCTGAATCTAACTTTTCAATTCTTAGCTTTGTGGTATAGAAAATATTTCTAAAACCAATATCTGCAAATCCCGTAAATTTATCTGAATCATAGTGTTCTAATTCAATTGGTGTAACAATAGTCCATGGAACTAGCATAGAAGCATATTTACCATCATAAGCTGTTTGGTTTCCAGTCATTGTACTTTTATTATCTAAAGTTCCCAAATTTTCAGAGACAGAAGCATAACTATATCGTTCTTCTATTGCATTTGATGCATAATTGCCTCCATTGGCGGTTCTCGTTGATCCATTCCCATCATCCGCATAATAATGACTATTGTCATTTGCTCCAGCTTCGGCCGTAATATTCGTTCCCTTTATCTTATGGATTGGATTATAATAATCCTTTAACGGATCAAATATATCCTGCGAAATACCAAAACCATTGTACGTGTACGAAGATCCATTATACGTTATAGTCGACTTTAATTTATCGATATCAAGACCATATTTATATACTTCGTAGTCGCCATCATTATTGTGAGCTCTTATTACGTAATTTCTTAAATCGTCACTATGATTGCCTGCCCATTCCTCATTGAAGCGAATATAATATTCTTTTGCTAATTCCTCTGGTATTTTAGCCGGGTTATAGAAATATTTTTTATTATAATTGTCAAAAGTATCATTTGATTCATTTCCTTCAAATAATGTTGGTATAGTGACTTCCTTTGGATTATCAATTTTGAAGCTCTTATTTCTAAAGTCATTAACCGCTCTATCAATCCGTCCTGGCTGTTGTTCCACTATCACATAGGTACCATATGGTAAATATGAAGATACCGAATAATAGTATCCTTTTTCTTCATCGGTTTCCGATATTCTAAGTGTTGTATAATCACCATCGGATCCACCACTGTCTTCCTTATCCCACTCTACAGAATATATAGTGTCTAAATCATTATCGTAAAATGGTTTTAAGTAATTGGCTGCTTTTATCAGTGCACTATGTAGAGCTGTATCATAAACTTCATCAGAATAAGATGGCTCTGTAATTGCTTCGTCTTCGTCTTGACCATTGTTCTGTACAAGTTTTGCCACTTCAGCCTGTAAGTAGTAATCTATTGCAAATTGTCTTACAGCGTCAGAGGCTTCTGCA
>JAEZKY010000026.1 GCA_023435985.1 Bacillota bacterium
GCAGAGAACTTATATATTTCTGCAGTTTTTATTATATTTGCTGATAATAAATTTACTCTTTAATTATATATAAGAATACAACTTAAAAGTATTAAATTTGTAGACATTTAAAAATTAACACTTTACAATATATAAATAAAGAGAATAATTTTCTAATTATAGGAGTACAAAAATGAAAGTTAATATAAATATTATCTCTTCTGAATTAGAAGAAGAAGTTAATTTTAATATTCACAATGTTAATGAAAAAATTAATGAAGCTATAGAATTACTTACCTCTTCAAAAAAAATTATTAAATACTTGCTTGTAAAAAAAGAAGATAAGCATTATAAAGTAAATATAGATGAAGTTTTTTATATAGAATCCATAGACAGAAAAGTGTTTATATATACAAAAGCAGAAACCTACGAAATTTCCGAAAAATTATATATACTTGAAGAACAATTATCTAGCAATAACTTCCTAAGAATATCCAAGTCTATGCTTCTGAATATCAATAAAATTTACTCTTTTTATCCTAAACTAAGTGGGAATTTAGAAGCACTTTTGACAAACAAAGAAAAAGTTATTATTTCAAGAAGATATGTTTCAAACTTAAAAAGCAAATTAGGAATGAGGGATACTGAATGACCTTTGAATATTTTAAAAAAATATTAAAATTAACCTCCATAGTTTTTACTGTAATTGTATCATTTCAACTTATAAGCGGACAAAATTTAAATAATCAAATATTACATGACCTTTTAGGTTTATCTTTAATTTTGACATTAATAAAAGTACTCATTAATAAATATGTTATTCCTAGAGATTCAATATTTAACTCATTATTATTTATACTCATAGCTTGGGCAATGGTTATAGGCTCAAATTACGTTTTTAGTTGGAATATGTCCATTAACACAATATTCTTAACATCCATACAAATTGTAGTAATTTATATTTTGGTGAGAATTATTAACTATCAACATGATAAAATCGAAGTTAAGAAAATGAACGAAATCTTAGATAGAAATAGAAAAAATCAACAACAGTAATTTAAAAGCTGTTGTTGATTTTTTCTATGCTTAGTTATATTTCATATTATCTTTTATACCTCTTATGTATATAAATATACCGCTTATGTCAATTCGTATTGTCACTATCTATCTTTTGTTGTAATCTTACTCCATGATATGAATTGAAAGAAGGTATTTATATGAATGTTATTAATATTATTGCAGAAATTATAAGCGGAACCCCTTTTTATGTTTGGATTTTACTTATTTTTCTATTAAAACGAGGACTTAATTCAGCAAAAGATAGTGAAGTATCTTTCCCTAAAATGTTTATTGTGCCATTGATTTTTATGGTTTGGGGCTTAGAAAAATTATTTACAGGTTTTAGTTATTTAAATATTGCTATGATTTTTTATATCATCTTTATGTGTTTGGGTTTATTAATATCTTATTTTCTATATTCGCGATACAGAAAGCTATATATAAAAGATAATTCACTATATAAAACAGGCACTTATTTGCCATTAATTTTTGTCATTGTTAATTTCTTTGTGAAATATTTATTAGGTGTTGCTCTAAGCATTAATCCATCATTATATAGCACACTTTACTTTAGTACTTTATATTCATTATTGTGTGGCTTTTCTGTTGGATTATTTATTGGAGGTATCCTTCAAGCATATACTGCTTCTTCACAATTAAAAACACTAGCTTAACTACTATTGTATAATAAAAAAACCACGTTCAAAACTGCGTGGTTTTTACTTCATTTAGCTATGAGTCTCAGTTTATTTATTTAAAGATGCCATAATTAAATTACTATAAACTTTTAAGAAATGAAATTATCGCTTTCCCCCCCTAAAGAGCACGACTTAAACTCTTTATTATTCTATAAGTACAGATATATGTGCACTAATTTTACCATGGAATAACTCCATTTTCATCAAAGAAACCACCTGTCGGTCCATTTTCATCTAGTGTAGCAAGTTGAACAACAACAGTCGCCGCTTGTTGAACAGTACGATATCCTCTATGTCCATTTAAGTCTGTAGCTGTAAACCCAGGATCTGCTGCATTAATTTTTATAGTAGTATTTTTATATTCTTTTGCAAGCATTACTGTAAGAGCATTTACAGCAGTTTTAGAGCTTTGATATGCTAGTAAATTGAAATTATAAAATTCTGATTCAGGATCGCTATTTATATATAATGAACCTAAACCACTTGATAAATTAACAACTCTACCACATGGAGATTTTTTTAGTAAGGGTAACATAGCTTTTGTAACTGCAAACATTCCAAAAAAGTTTGTCTCAAACGTCTCTTTTAGTATACTTAATTCCGATTCACTCGGAGACACACCATTATCTATAGATATTCCTACATTATTAATAAGCACATTCAAAGACCCAAATTCTTTTTCAATCTGTTTTTTAGCATCGTCAATAGACCCTTGCTTTGTTACATCCAATAATATCAAGTGTGCTTGTATTCCTTCCTCAACTAATTTTGTTAATGCCTTCTTTCCTCTTTCCTCATCTCTTGATCCAACTAAAATTTTAAAACCCAATGCACCTAAACGCTTGGCTGTTTCAAATCCAATTCCTTTATTAGCACCAGTAATTAATGCAACTTTGCTTTTTTCTTTCATATTAAAAATATACCTCCTGAGCTTATTACTCTTTAGATTAAATTATTAATTTTGAGTACTTTTTAATTTTATTTCTATAATTTTCTGCACTTCCTGCATTTGTTCCTCAAGCTTCCTCTTATGCTCTAAAAGCATTTTATTTCTTTCTGGAATAGTAAGCTTTAAATATTTCCTTATTTCTTCTAAAGTCATACCTGCTTTTTTCAAACATATAATTGACTCTAATCTAGTTTTATGTTTCAATCCGTAAACACGATGCCCTCTATTATTTCGCTCTATTTTGGGAAGTATTCCTATCTTTTCATAGTAAAGAATAGTATCACCATTTATCCCTACTTGCTCTGATAACTGCTTTATTGAAAATATATCCTCCAACTAATACTCACCAACTTTCTAATCTGAATAAGTTAATACTACAACTCGGAGTTAACTCCGAGTCAAGCTATTTTTTATATTACTTTTTGTATTACTTTTCCTAAAATAACCTACAAATCTATTCTGTTGCTCAACTGTAAAATTATTCAAGTAAAAATATACTACTATAGTCTTTATTTTAAATACATTAAATATTAAAACAATTTTCCGATCCATTGCTCTCACCCTTTATATTTTAACCTTATATATTAAGTATATAGATGTATTATTATATTTTGTGGGATATGGCTCTGAAAAATCTATATTGGATAGATCTTAGCTTTCAATGTTACAATATTTATTTTCTCTTGACAACTAGATCAAATAAATGTATAGTTGATTTAGTTAATACAAAAGGAGGGAAGAATTGTGGCATATTCAACAGAATTTTCAAGAGCGATTTCCATTAGTCTTTTAATTAATCAAAAAATGGAGGAATATGGATTTGAGTTTGTATCGGCAAAGACTATTGCCGAATTTCTTAAAATACCTGCTCCAACAGTGGTTAGAATATTGAGAAGTCTTAATGCTGCTGGACTCACAACGACAAAAGAAGGAGCTAAAGGTGGAGTTATTTTAGGAAAACCAATTGCAGAGATAACCTTATTAGACATATTTTCAGCAGTTGAACACGGATCTTTATTTAAGATGGACATTGATTTTCTAATTGAAGATCCAAGAATTGATAATTTAAAATCGCTCATAAAAAATTGTATGCAGGATGCTGAAATCGCCATGAAGGAATCTCTCAAAAAAACAACTCTGGCGGATATTTCTAAGTCACTATAATAAGGAATGATTTTTTAGCACTCGTTACAACTGCCATTCTAGCTGGCAGTTGTGATTTTTGACATCAACTATATAAAATAGTTATATAGTTGATATTGATTGTAACAAATAAGGAGGTAATTTAAATTGAAAAGTGTTATTTATTATTTTACAGGAACAGGAAACAATTTACAGTTAGCAAAAAAGATAGCTGAGGCATTGCCAGATTGCACTCTGGTATCAATGAGTAAAGGGAAACACGACAGCAATGAGGTGTATGATTATATCGGTTTTGTGTATCCCACATACGCCTTAAATTTGCCGCGAAGAGTAAAACAATTTATAAGCGAAATGTCGCTTGAAAAAAGTAAAGACGCATATTTTTTTGCTGTGACTGGATGTGGGAATATAAGTGGTGTTGCATTAACTGTTCCCGCCAAAATTTTAGCAAAAAAAGGTGTGACACTTAATTTTGCAGAGAAAATTATTATGGTTGGAAATTATGTTGCCATGTATGACTTGAACGAGAGAGCCCAAGAGAAATATCAAATTGCCACCGATAATATACCTGCATTAGCACAAAAGATAGCTGCTAAAACACAACAACCAGTGGGTAAGGTAAACGAGCCTCTTAATGTATCAACTGCTATTGGTCAAAAATTAATATACGCCAGAAAAGACAAAGGTTTTAATGTTTCCGATGCTTGTATAGGTTGTGGAACCTGTGAGGCAGTCTGCCCTGTTTCGAACATAGTAATAAAAAACAAGAAACCTAGTTTTAATCACAATTGTGAACAATGTATGGCGTGTGTGCAATGGTGCCCAAAGCAGGCTATTAACTATAAGAATATAACACAAAACAGAAAACGCTATACTAATCCTAGTATTAGCTTGAAAGAGTTAATAGAAGGTAATAAGAATAGTTGACATTAAACTCAGATAATTTCTTATACTGGTAAACAAGAAAAATAAAAACGCACTCAAAACATCAAGATGAGTCTATCGTTTCATATGGACACGTCGGTAAAACTACAACTCCATAACCGTTGAACGTAGCAAAAAATCCTGAATTCAATATATGAATTTAGGATTTTTTATTGTCTATTCATAGAAATCATAGTATTTAATTTCTATTATACATTCTCAAATTTTCTCTAACTAGCATTTCATTGACAATACTGCATCCATAAACATTATATTTAAGCTCAAATACCTTCTTAAGCCTCATTCTCCAAGCATATTCTGAAGAATATTTATGGTAATATTGTTCCGAATATATATTCTTATATTCTTCAAAATATATATTCTCATATTGTAATATTCTTCAGAATATATATGGTACAGAATACTTATGGTAAACCATATTAGAATATGAGATATTCTATAAGTAAAAATATTAGTAAAGAAGAACACCCAGGCCCAGACGTTTATTACTTTTTATTTATAGAATTCTGGAGCAAGTTTTATTGTTTTAAAGAATTCTTCATCATGAGCAAAAAATACTTTGGCATCATATTTTTTCTCTAGAGCTCTTACCTTTTCAATTGATTTAAAGAAGGAAAGATTATCATAAAGTAATCCTGATGCTTTAGCTGGTGGTCCGTAGATTTCTGAGCTATATACACAATCTTGCGGAAAGATTAATGTGCCTTCATCTTCCAAATGAACTACTATTCCAAGTAATCCTGGTGTATGGCCTGGTAAATTTATTATTTCTACACCTTTTGCAAATTCAAAATCTTCTTCCACCAAATGATATTGTTTTACTGAAACATCCATATCAGCTTTAATATATCCTCCATGGGTAAGCGGATTTTCGTTTAACCTTACTTGAGTTTGAGCTTGCATAAAATCTGCCTTTGGTACATATACATCAGCATGCTTGAACATATTTAAGTTTCCTGCGTGATCTAAATGCATATGAGAAATTATCACTTTCTTTATTTCTTCTGGTTTTGTTCCACATAAAGCTAATTGATTTTCTAATCTTTGTTCCTTTGTTTGATATAATGGATAAACTTCTTGCAAATTTTTTGGCCAATATCCATTCATTGCTTCTGGATTACTTCCTACATCATATAAAATTTTTCCATCTGGATGATCTATTAAAATAGACATTACAGGCAGCTTAATCCACTTATTCTCTACATATGGCTTGCTATAGGTTCCCATAGTAGCTCCACCTACTACATTATTTTTATCAGTTTCTAAATATCCTGTGTCTAAAACATATACTTTCATAAATCATTTCCTCCTATACTTTCATTTATTTTAATTGGAATTTTACTTTAAATCTCTTTTCCCACTCTTCAATAAGCGCAGCTCTAAAATCTGGATGTGCTACATTTATTAATGCCCTAGCTCTTTCTTTTAAAGTTTCTCCTTTGAGCTTCGCTATTCCAAATTCAGTTACAACATAATGAATATCATTTCTAGAAGTTGTAACAGTTGCACCTTCATCTAAAATTGGGACTATTCTTGAAACTTTCCCCTTGCTTGCAGTTGATGGCATTGCAATAATTGACTTACCATCCTTTGCCATTGCCGCTCCTCTTACAAAATCAACTTGACCACCTACGCCGCTAAACTGCTTAAGTCCTATTGTATCAGCTGCAACTTGTCCCATCAAGTCTACTTGAATACATGAATTAATAGAAACCATCTTATAATTTTCGGCTATAACACATGGATTATTTACATAATCTACAGAATACATGGCTACACTTGGATTTCCATTAACATAATCATAAAGTCTCTTAGTACCCATTAAAAATGTAACTACAGATTTTCCCGGATGTAAGGTTTTTGCTTTATTGGTTATTACGCCTGCTTCTATTAATTCAACTACCCCATCAGATATCATTTCTGAATGAATTCCAAGATCTTTTTTCTCCTTTAAGAATAATAATACTGCATCTGGAATTGCACCAATTCCTAATTGAAGTGTAGAACCATCTTCTATGAGCTTTGCACAGTTTTCACCGATAGCTTTTTCTACTTCTCCTATTTTAGGTGGCTGAAGTTCAATAATATCATTTGAAGTTTCAACTATATAATCGATATCAGAAACATGTATAAAAGAATCTCCTAAAGTTCTTGGCATTTTATCATTTAATTCAGCTATGACGATTTTAGCTGCCTCTGCAGCAGGCTTTGTATAATCATTTGAGACCCCAAAACTACAGTAACCATGTTCATCTGGAACACTTAACTTAACTAATGCTACATCTACTGGTAAAGTGCCTTCTTTAAATAACTTAGGCACTTCTGAGAAAAAACATGGCGTATAATCTGCTCTTCCCTCTAGTATAGCTTCTCTTGTTGTTGCTCCTGCAAATATAGAGTTGTGACGGAAATTAGATGCCATTTCTGGCTTACAATATTCACTTTTACCCATAGAAACCATATGCACAATCTCAACATTTTCATATGAATCTTTATTTTTAACCATGGCATCTATTATTTCTTTTGGTTCTCCACACGCGTGTCCAGTTACTACCCTGTCTCCACTTTTGATTTTTTTTACAGCTTCATCTGCTGTAACTAGCTTACTATTATATAAATCCTTCCAGTTAATTTTAGACACCTCCTAAATATAACCTAACTAAAAATTTTTTAGGTTACTTATTAATTTGTCATAATCTTTAATGCTTTTAATAAATATTTTATTATTTGATATATATTTTTCATGACCTACACAACAATTTAGACATCCACATACTAAGATTAAATAATCATATTCTTTATTTTCCTTTGCTATTTCGAAGTTATGATTATTATAAGTATCATTGATTAAATTTGTAACAAACTCTTTTCTATCATAGCTAGGATTACATCCACCACAATATCTAATACCTATTTCCAAAATTTCACCTAGCCTTTATTTTCTAAGCAGCTGTCTAGCAAAATCAAGCATTTCTCTGCTAATTGGATCAGCCATCTGCACATCTTTTACACCTGGTATTTCTTTTAATACACCAGTAACTAACTCTTCCATAGTAAATCTTGCAGAAGGACAATTGCTGCATGCACCTAAAAGTTTTACGTAAGCTACGCCATCTTTAACTTCTACAAGCTCAATATCTCCATTATGTTCTGCAAGTAGTGGCTTGATTTTACTATTGATGGCATCATTTATTTTATCTATCATGGCATTACCCCTATTATTCTTCTATTCTCGCAATTTTCTTAGCAATCTTCTTTTTAGCTGCTAAATTTCCTTGTCTAGCTATCATAATTCTTTGAGCTTGTGGTGAACCAGCTCCATGCATTGATTCTGTTCTATATCCAACAGCTGCAGTTCCTAAACAAAGATTTTCTATTAATCTTAATATTCTCATTCTATTTTCTGTTGAAACTGAGTTAACACCTCTTAAATATTTATCTATATATGGTCCTATCTCTTCATCTCTAAAATCAGCTTCTGATGGCATAGTAACCATTAATCCTCCAGCAATGTCTTCTGCAAGCCTACATATTTCATAAGGGAATCTTGTTACATTTTGCTTACATACATTAGCTAATAAATTATCAATGTAATAATTTCCTGATTCTGTTTTAGTCCCCATTGCTGAACATGCAATACCGCAAGAGAACAAAGTTTCATTTAAATGAGTCATCTCAATTAATTTATCTTTAACATGTGATGCTTTATGAGCTCCATTGTAGTCAGCAGCTACTGCAGCAGCTCCAATTAAAACATCTCCAACTCCAACTTTACATCCACCATAACTTTGTCTATGATATCCAGCAAATCTTTCAACAATCATTCCTGCAAAGTCAGTTTCTCCATTTAAGAAGATTCTTTCATTTGGTACAAAAACGTTATCGAATATTGTTAAGGTTTCTTGTCCACCAAATTCAGCGTTTCCAAGATCTATGTCAGCACCTGGTTCTAATTTTCTTGTATCACAAGATTGTCTTCCATATATATGAATTATGCCTTCTGCATCAGTAGGTACAGCAAAAGATATTGCCCAATCTTTGTCATTTGGAGTTAAAGCAATTGTAGGCATTACTACAACTTCGTGAGAATTTATCATACCAGTTTGGTGACACTTAGCACCTCTAACAACAACACCATCAGGTCTTCTTTCAACAACCCTTAAGTATAAATCACCATCAGCCTGATTGCTTGGTGAAAGTCCTCTATCTCCTTTAGGATCAGTCATTGCACCATCAACTGTTAAATCATTTTCTTGAACATATTTTAAGAATTCTTTGAAATTTTCATGATAATTAGTGTTGCAAGCCTTATCTATTTCATAAGTTGAGCTGAATATTGCATTGAAGGCATCCATACCAACGCATCTTTGAAAACATGATGCAGTTTTTTGACCAAGTAATCTTTGCATCTTTACTTTTTTAATAAGATCATCTGTACTTTGATGTAAATGAGCAAATCTATTTACCTTTTCTCCTGTCAAATTAGAAGTAGCTGTCATTAAATCTTCATACTCTGGCATTAGTGCTAATTCATAAGTCATAGCAACTGAATTAAGAGATGGTCTTATAATTGGATGATCAACAACGCTATCAACTGGCTTTCCAAACATATACACTTTCAAATTTAATTTCCTAAGACTTTCAATATATTGTTCCTTTGTTTTTAATGGCATAATATCGCTTCCTTTACTAATTTATATTTTCTAGTAATATCTAAAGCAATAAGTATGCCAAAATAAGAATTTTCTATGTTAACTCAAATTTTCCATAATAATATTAAAATCTCTTCCATTTTTAACGCTACTTTCTTTAAAATGGAAATATATGTTGCGTTTCTGCAACTGAAATTTTAATCTAATTTTATAGCAATCATGTAAAACGTTTACAAAACAACGTATGTGTAAAATATTTTACTCTGTTGCATTTTTGCATCATGTTTCAAATTTGCAACAGAGCTCCTATTTATCTATCTTCATATCATAAAAATTAGTCTATAAATACAAAAATGGGCCTGCTGCATTTTAAAATTTATTCTTTTATATATTTTTGCCTTTTCCGTACAAAAGTTGATGCATCTATTCCCAAGGATTTTGCTGCTGCCCTGACATTTCCATACTTATCATAGGCCTTCTTAATTAATTTCTCTTCTATGGAATCTAAGGTTTCTTTTAAATTTATACCTTCTTCAAAAGTATTTAAAGTTACAACCATACCATGTGAACTAATGATATTTTTAGGAAGGTCTGATCTTTTTATCTTATCATCCTCGCTCATAATTACAACTCTCTCTACAATATTTTTAAGTTCTCTAACGTTTCCAGGCCAATTATACTCGTACATACAATTTAAAGCATCTGGAGCAAATATCTTATTAAAGCTATATTTTTTATTAAGCTGTGTAAGAAAAAAATTTATCAAAGGCATAATATCCTGCTTTCTTTCTCTAAGTGGAGGAATATATAAGGGCACGACATTTAGCCTATAATATAAATCTTCTCTAAATTGTTTCTTCTTTATCATATCTTCTAAATCTCTATTGGTCGCAGCTAGTACTCTGACATCAATTTTTATAGGCTTTGTTCCTCCAATTCGAACCACTTCCATTTCTTGCAATACTCTTAAAAGTTTAACCTGCATATCCATTGGAAGTTCTCCAACCTCATCTAGAAAAATAGTACCTCCAGAGGCCATTTCAAATAGACCTATTTTACCTTCTTTGTTTGCTCCAGTAAATGCACCTTTTTCATAACCAAAAAATTCGGATTCTATTAAACTTGCAGGCACTGCACCACAATTAACTTTAATAAACTGTTTTTTACTCCGTTTGCTGACTTTGTGTATATGTTTTGCTATTTGATCTTTTCCTGCTCCCGTTTCTCCAAGCATAAGAATTGTTGTGTCTACCTTCGCTACTCTACTTGCAAGCTGAATAATTTCGATGGTTTTATGATCCTCCGCAACAATTTCAGATGTATTTAACAGCTGTGTTCTCATTTCTTCAATCTCTGAAACATATTTACGAGTAATTTCTTTACTTTTTTGAAGCTGTTCTTTTAATTCATAAAGTTGTGTTACATCTCTCACATTTGTAACCACCATAATAATTTTTCCACTTTTATCGAAAATAGGATTACTGCTTACCAAAACCTTGACTCCCGTTTTGAATTCTTGCTGAATTGTCGTAGTTTCTCTATTTTTTAATACCAAAAGAGTAGCAGATTGAGATATAACGCCCTCTTTCTCGAGATCTTTCATGTTTCTGCCCATAACCTCTGCTTTTTTAAGCCCTGTAATTCTTTCATAGGCATTGTTTATTTTTATAGTGTTAGCTTCCCCATCTGTTATATATATTCCATCATAAGAACATTCAATAATAGAATCCAGCTCCATCAAACCCAGTTTTACATTTTTCATGTCCCTGCATTTTTTAGAGATTCTTTTAACTAAATTATTAATCAAATCTGTATGAGTTATAATACCCACAACTTTATTATTTTTATCTGCAACTAAAAGACGACCAATTTTGTATTTTAATGCGTCTTCTATATCCATCTCACTATTAATTGTTATTACTTTTTTTAATTCTAAAGCCTCAATCTTTGTATTCATTTTAGATTTATTAAGAATAGCTTTCATCAAATCTGTCTTTGTTATAATACTGATTAATTTTTCATCTTTATCTACAACGGGTGCCCCATCAATTTTATTTTCCACAAAAAGCCTTGCTGCATCTTCAAATGTATCGTATGGCTTTAAAACCAATACTTTCTTTGTCATCAGATCTTTTACTTTCAAATTATCACACCCTACATTTTTATTTATATAGAAATTAATGATTTATCAGCAATAATAAATTAATATATTAAATCAAAATTTATTAGTTCTTAAAATATTGTTTACTGTAAATTTAAGACCGTCCATTTAACTACTTCATTCATAAAAAGTATTCCATCCCAAGGAGAATCATATAGGTTCATGCAGCCTATTTTAACTAATCTATCTACTCCATGTAAGCTTACTTTATTTGCAAAACTCATTATTTTATTATTATCCTCAGAGGCTATTCCAATAGTTTGTATTCTTGGAGTTATTAATTTACAAACCTCAAATATATCATTAACCTCTTTTAAAAATATTGTCCTATGCTGTATAGGTTCTTCTAATGTTATTTCTTTATCTATTAAGATTGTATATTGGAGATCTTCCCCGCATATTATATCTTTTTCTGGAGATAAGAGATATTCTCCTCTTTTATTTATTATATTTGCAGAGGCTCCTTGACTAATTTCAAACTTTGAATAACGTTTTAAAACCTTTTCTATTGATTTTGAAAGCATTTGTGCTGCTTTCTTCAGCGGTAAATTAGATTTCTCAATAAATAAGACTTGAGGAGATGAGCATGCCTTTTGATCAAAATTTATGATATCCTTTGCAAAATTTTCAAAAAGCTTAGTTATATTAGGACCTTCCATAGCAGATTTTTCAAATACAGCGAAGGAATATTTAGGTCCAAATATTATATCCTTACAGGTTGTTTTCTTAGAAAGAACAGATATTGTATTTACAGCTTCTTCACCTCCACATATTACTCTTACATCTGCTGATTGTGACATTTCAGCATTTAATTTTAAATCATTACTTGGGAAGTTTATGATTGAAATCCCCTTTAATAATGTGCTGGCGCAATATTCTTCGCCTTTAAAATTAATTTTAATATTTTTTAAAGGTTTTAATAGCTCTATAACAATATTTATACTTCCAATAGGTACCCTGCTTAAATTAACATTTTTACAAATAAGGGCTTGAATTAGATAATATATTGGAAGAGTCGGAACATTTCCAGCCATGAAATGACATACCATTCCTCTTGGCTGGGCTTTCATAAATTTATTATCTTCTATTTGAACAAAATCATCTAAGTACTTTTGTTTTTTAAGATCTAGGCGTAAAAGTTTATTTATATTACTTTTCTTAAGCCATAATACTAAATATGGTACCCCCTCATAACTTAAAAACCTTCTATCACTTGATAATATTTTACTATATTCATTAATTATTTCAACTATAGCTTCTGATGGATATGAACAAATTGTTTCTCTACTTTTATTAAGTTCTTCTATAATTATATCTAAATTTTGAAATTTCCTAGCTTCTAAATAAAATTCATTTCCAAGCATAGAACAACTTATCATTTCTTATCCCTCTTTTCTGCAAAGGTATCTCCACATCCTCTTGTTTCAGATTTTTCTACTCTATTTTTAAACTTAAAGTATTTACCCTTTCTTCCACATTCACAATCATCTACGCCTATAAATTCACCAATATCCTCAGTTAATATAGCTTGACCTGGATAGCTCGAAGTAAGCCCACTCATAATCTCTATAAAGCCACATTGACCTTTTTCCACTTCTTTAAGCGTTGAAAAATCTCTTATGATAATTTCTCCAAAATCAGGAACATGTTTATATCCATATTCACAATCAAGAAAAACTACACCTAATTGTTCAACCATTCCATAAAAATCTATTATATTTTCAGGTGACGTCCCAAAAATCTCTGCTGCTGCTTCATTAAATTCTTCTTTTTCAACCTTTTGATCTTTTAATTTTTTCCACCCTCCGCTATGAAGGAGCTTGATTTTTGACATATTTAATTTTATATCTTTTTCTTTTAAAACCTTAATAAATCTAGTCCATACAATATAGGTAAAGCCATATACTAATACATCTGTATCCTTATATTTCTCTTCAAATTCTTTAAGTCTTTCTAAGTTAAGTACAAGATTATCCTCTATAGAATCCATAACATAAGTCAAACTTTTTCCAAAGCTGCTTACCCCTCTTATTGCAGCACCTCTGGCAGTTATGATATCACTTTTTCTATTAATTTCTTTACTATCAATAATTAACATTGGCCTTCTATATGATCCTAAAAAACTTGTTAAAGTTGATATTAAGCCTTGAGCTTGTCTTATAGATGTTTCCTTGTCAAGGTAGATCCTGCTAGGAATATTTTGAGTTGTAGAACTTGAGTTTAATATTCTCACTACATTTTCTTCACTACAAGTCCTAAGCTCAAAATACTTAAACATATTCACAGGAATAAATGGGATTTCTTCAAGAGAATTTATAGTATTTATATCAATCCCTAATTTTTCATACATGCTGTTTAAATTTTCATTCTTTCTATTTTGATATATCTGAGGCTTAATAATATTCAAAAGCTTTTCTTCTTTATCCTTTTGCATACACTTAAATTGCTCATTTTTTATAATTTCATCTATCATTTCAAATCACCTATCATTACTTTTCCAGAAGAATTTTTTGGAAGTCCATCTAAAAACATCACATATTTAGGTACCTTGTAAGAAGGCAGGTTATCTTTACAGTAGTCAATTATATACTTTTCATCAACCTTTAAAACTTCATTATTTAGGACTACAAAGGCTTTTATCGCTTCTCCTAATATATCATCTGGGGTTCCAATTACTGCAGCTTCTATAACATTTGGAATTTGAATTATAATATTTTCTATTTCTTTAGGACTTATTCTGTTTCCACCACTTTTTATGATTTGTTTTTCCCTAGCCACAATATAAATATAACCATCTTTATCTACTATAGCTAAATCTCCTGTATACAAATAACCATTTCTAATAACCTTAGCTGTTTCTTCCTCATCATTAAAGTAACCCTTCATTATATTTCCGCCAAAAGCTGCTACTTCACCTATTTCGTCTACCTCTACCTCATTGCCCTCTTTATCTATGACTTTAAGTTTAGTTCCAGGAATGCCTTTACCTATTGAACCTATTTTTTCATCGATCATATTAGGAGGGAGGTATGAAAGTCTTGCAGTTGCTTCAGTTTGTCCATACATTATGAATATTTCTATATTCTTAAGCGCTTCTTTAAGTTCCATAATAAATCTATCAGGAAGTCTTCCTCCTGCCTGTGCCACGTATCTTAAACTTTTCAAATTTCTATTTTTAATACTAGATTTTCTAAGTAAAATTTGATAATTGCTTGGAACTCCAGCAAAACCTGTACATTCATATTTTTCTATATCGTCTAAAA
This sequence comes from Bacillota bacterium, assembly GCA_023435985.1. Classification (GTDB taxonomy): domain Bacteria; phylum Bacillota; class Clostridia; order Clostridiales; family Clostridiaceae; genus Clostridium. Next base: position 14,850 of record JAEZKY010000026.1, read on the forward strand.
CCGACTCTGGAAACATAAATTTATTATTTATGACTAAGCTTCCGCCAACTCTCAAATGAGTATGGAGCAGTGAGGTTCCAAAGCAATAATAAAATGGTAATACAACTTCTATCCTATCATAGCTGCCTAATCTAAAATATTCTATTATAGAATTTGTATTGTAACAAAGGTTATAATGTGTAAGCATTACGCCTTTTGGTCTTGCAGTAGACCCAGATGTGAATAATATTACAGCCACATTATTTTTTAAATCAATTTCTTCTTCTTTGCTATTTTCAAGATTTTTTTCCTCTAATAAAAAGTTCTCCAAGGTTTCTAAGGTTTCTTCAGTAATTATCTTAATATTATTATTTATAAACTTATCTAACTTATCTAAAAAACGTTTTTCAATAAAAATCATTTTAGGTTTGCAGCTACTCATGATATATTCAATATCATTATCACTTAATGTAGGATTTATGGGCACACAAGTGCAACCGCTTTTTATTATTCCAAAATAACTTTCTATAAAGAAAGGTGAATTCTCACTTATTAGTAGAATTTTATCTTCATATATAGCATTAGTTCTTTTTATTTCAGAGGATATCTTTAATATCTTGGAATATAGCTCACTATAACTAATATCAGTTTTATCAATTATTGCAGTTTTATTAAGCCTTGAGGAAAATTTAAAAACATAATCAGTAAAGGTCATATTTCAACTCCATACTTTACTAGAGTTCTTTTAATATCTCCTATTGTATATAATCTTGAAACATCTTGAACTGCTATAGATATTTCAAATTCTTCCTCAAGGGCTACTACAAGTTCAATATGGCTAAGAGAATCCCAAGCCTTAATTTCGTCTGGACCAAAACTGTCCTCAATTTCCTCTACATTTTTAAGACTCCAAACAGATCTTATTATTTTTTTAAAAGCTTCTAAATTACTCATTTTAATTCCTCCAATATTATTTATTATTCAATAATATTTATAGCAAGAATTATGCCAATATTTCTTTATTATAGTTTTTATAAATAGTAAAAATTCAATAAACTTTTTATTTTTGATAATAAAGATAAACCATGATTTTTCAACCAGCACATGCCATATTGAATACATAGAGGATTATTATCTACTTCTTCATTTATTTGAAACTTGTTAAATGCATTTTTATCTTTAATTTCTAAACCATAACCTTTTGCTTTATCTGAATTTATTATCCCTCCATTTCTTTTTAGTAAATCGTTTAAATTCTTTATATCTGTTCTTATTGTTCTTGAAGATACCCCTATTATTTGATCCTTTTTTAAATATATCTACTTAACTTTTATTAATGCATCTAATGCAGCATTTATTAGATATGTAATAGGAGAAGTAGTAAGAAGTAGATGAGTAGCCACTTGGAATGTATTAAGTTCATTAGCTGTTAAGTCTTTTTGTATTGCTAAACTTAAAATTTTAATGTTTAACATTTCAACTATATCATTTAAGACTATTCTAAATTATGTTTATTCTATCATAAGTTTAATAATTTCTTTATCTGTTTCTTTCATTCCATCTTTTGCAAGTTTACCTATGTTGGCGATAGTAGCTTCCACACCTTTTTTTACTATCCCATCTCCGCTTCTAAACTGCTGTCCGTTTTTATACATATAATATCCAAAGATCCCTGCATCTACACCTGCTGCAATTTTAGCTGCACACGATGCCTTGGCCCCATCACAAACAATTCCAGAAGCTATAGATAAAGCATTTACAATTGTATGAGAAATATCCTTATATTCTCCACAATGAAGATATGCGATACCTGCTCCACTTCCAGTTCCTGCACTTATTGCTCCACAATATGCAGAAAGCCTTCCTATTCCAGTCTTTTGATGTATTGTAACTAAGTTAGATACTACTAAAGCTCTATAAAGCTTTTCTTTTGATACATTTAATTCTTTAGCATATTCAATAACTGGGATCGAGGCTGCTATCCCTTGATTTCCACTACCAGAAATAATAATAACCGGCAATTCACATCCATTCATTCTAGCATCAGATCCTGCGGCTGCTTTAGCTTTTGCTCTTACTTTAATATCAGAGCCATATGTTGAAAGTAACACATTTCCTATATTCGCACCGTAATTATTTTTCAATCCCTCTTCTGCAATTCTTGAGTTATATTGAATTTGCCTTTCTATAATAGTAGCTATATCATTAATTTCTACAGAATTTGCAAAATCAATAATATCCTCTACATTTAATAATTTTTTATCACAAAGACCTTCTTCTTTGCTTGCATTTACTTCCTTTTGATAAAGTATTTTTCCATTTTTTTCAATTAAAACAATATTAGTATGATAATTTGCAATTCTTACTTTTACAAAGGAATCTTTATAAAATAACTTCATATGTATATCAAAAATAAATGGTGTATCTGCAAGTTGTACTTCTATTGGACAGTAATTAATATATTCCTTAATCGCTTTCTTTTTTTCTTCGCTCACATCTGAAATAACTTCTAATTTCATTTCAGCTTTCCCAGCTACAATTCCAGCAGCTGTTGCAGCTTCTATCCCCCTAAGCTTGTTTGTATTTGGAACTATTACACTTTTGATATTTTTAATAATGTTTCCACTAACCTCTACGATGACCTTTTCTGGTATGTATCCTAATACCTCTCTGGCTTTTGCAGCCGCATATGCAATGGCTATAGGTTCAGTACACCCCATAGCTGGTATTAATTCTTCTTCTAAGATTTTAATATAATTTTGATATTTTAATTCACTACTTTTCATTTTCTCACCCCAATTTAAAAATATATAAACCTTTCATTAACTAATCTACAATTAATCTTATATTTTTCTTTGTTATAAAACTTGCTTATATTCTATCATTAACATTTACATTAATAAAACAAATAATTATAATGTTTATATTAGATTTACTTATGTAAAGGAGTAGATAATGAACCAATATTATGCATTTATTAAAATAATAGAAACTGGTAGTTTTACAAAAGCGGCAAAGGAACTTGGCTACACTCAATCTGCAATAAGCCAAATGGTACATTCATTGGAAGAAGAACTTTCTACTACACTGATTCTCAGGTCTAGAAAAGGAGTTAATTTAACTCCTGATGGTGAAGAATTTCTTCCATATATTAAGAATGTATATAATTCGTATAGAGAGCTTATAGAAAAAAGTAAAGAAATGAAGGATCTTCAAGGTGGTATCATTCGTATTGGGACTTTTTCAAGTATTTCTTCTAGCTGGCTTCCTGAATTAATAAAAAATTTTAAAGAAATCTATCCATCAGTAAAATTTGAACTTCAACAAGGAGAATATACAAGTATTACGCAATTGATTAAAGAAGGCAGTGTAGATTTTGGTTTCGTTAATCCTGATGCTGTAGATAATCTACCCACAATTTCATTAAAGCAAGATCAAATGCTCGCAGTTCTGCCTTATAACCATCAACTAGCTAGTCACGAAAAAGTCACTTTAGAAGAATTATCAAATGAACCTTTCATTCTTTTAGATGAAGGTCAACTAAGTGTTCCCTTAAAGTTTTTTAAAGAAAATAATTTACAGCCCAATATACATTATCGTGTTTATGATGATTATACAATTATGTCTATGGTAGAGAAAGGTTTAGGGATAACTATTTTACCCGAATTAACATTAGATAGAATTAGCTATAATATAGTTAAAAAGGAAATATATCCACCTATTCTTCGTACTATTGGCATATCCTTTAAAAATAAAAAAACCTTACCTATTGCTAGTAAATACTTTATTGATTTTATTTTAAAACAATTTGATATTAACAATTTATAAATAGTTATAGTTAATACTACTCAAAGAAAATGGTAGAAAAGCACATACAATTAATCCACTAAACATAAAAATTAAAATCCTCGCTCAGCCAAAACTGAACGAAGATTTTAATTTTGGGTAATCTTGACTAACAAAATTATTTCCTTATACATTAAATATAAGGCACAATCAAAAAATTCAAGTACTTCATTTTAATAAAAAGTTTTAGTTTTTATTAAAACAAAAAGCTTTTATTCCTTCTGAAGAATACTATTTATAAATCCTATAATCCCATCCTCAATTTCATTTCTGATATCAAGGTAATTGAGTATTTCATGACGATATCCTGGATAAACCTTTGTTCTAACCATATGCCCTGTTTCTGCAAGCCAGTTTGAAGTAGCATACACCCCTTCTCCATACTGTCCAACTGGATCTTTATCTCCTGCAATATTGTAAAAAGGAATTGCTGCCGGCACTTTTTCTGCCCACTCAGTTCCAACAACAGCATTCATCATACTGACAAAAGAATATAAAGATCTTATATTAGGTGGCACTATCAATTCACTATATATATCTCTTCCATGATCTTCAATTACATCTGGATCACTGCAAACCCATCCACTTCTTGACGTTATAGGCTTCTCTTCATAACGCTTTGTATTCCACATCCAGCTTAAAAGTTTTTCTTCATATACAGGATCAACCATTTCTCCTTTTCCTTCATCTATAAGCTTTTTAAGTTCAGGCATAAGTGAAGGCGCTGTTTTAAATATACCTGGAGTTCCACATAAAATAACTCCATCAATTTCATTTCCATAAATGGCAGCATAGCACCTTACGATCATTGATCCCATACTATGTCCAAACATAAAATAAGGTAGATCTGGATATTCCTCTTGTACTATTTTACGAAGGGTATGTTCATCCTCTACCATCGTCATATATCCCTTGTCGCCCCAATCGCTCCAATTATCCGAAACATATGCTGTTTTTCCATGTCCTACGTGATCATCTGCTGCTACTATAAATCCTGCTTCATTTAATTTTAATATCATGTGAAGATATCTGCGTGAATGTTCATGATAACCATGGACAATTTGAATTATCCCCTTTGGCTTACGAACTGGAGTATAAATCCATGCCTGTACTTTATCCCTTTCATTAAATGAATTAAAACTTTTCTCTTGAAATGCCATGATAAACCTCCTTAAATTATGTATATAAATTTCAGTGATAAATTGCTATTACATCTAAATATATAACTAAGGACTTATAATTTAAATTAGCAATATCATAATAAAATTTATATAGCATCTACATTGCTTAAAATTTTTCTATAATTTTAGAGAGATATAGAAAGTGATTTTCACTTCCCATCTCCCTCTTTTTATTACTGCAAAGCCAATATATCATTCATAGCACTGTAAACTTTGCAATTAATATAGAAGTTACATTGAAATTAAATCTTTAACTTCAAAATCAATGAATAATGTATAAGATTCTTTTAAGTTATCATATTTTACTTTAGCTGTTTTTTGTTCTATATCATAATACCAGCCAGCTTCGCTTGCTTCCCATTCTCCTTTATCAAGGAACATAGGAAGTTTTTTATCCTGAAGCCTTATCTGCATTGGAGCTACTTCTCTACAGACTACATCAACTACCATTTCCTTAACCTTTGTTTCGTAATTACCTTCTTTATCAAAGGCAATTTTTACTCCAGCCTTATTATTAATGCTTATAGTTGTTTTTAGATATACTCCATTTTTATAATTATTTGAAACTCCATCATCTTCATATAATACAAAATTTGTTTCCTCTGATGGTTCCACTAAAATATTAAGCTTTTCCATTTGATCTTTATGAATATTATTCAAGTTTTCGCATAAAGGTACAATTGCACCACTTCTGAAGAACATAGGAATTGAATTTAAAGAAACTTCAACTTCAATTGTCTGTCCTCCCTCATATTCTTCTTTTGTATACCAGTCAAACCACACAGCTCCTTCTGGTAAATATACTTTTCTTGTTTTTGCACCTTTTTCAAGAACATTTGCAACTAAAATAGAGCTTCCAAGCATGAAATCAAAGCTTTCTTCAAGAAGTTTTTTATCCTCTGAAAATTCGTATATTAAAGGTCTCATAATCGGTGAACCTTCTGTTGCTGCTTCAAATAATAGAGAATAGAAATATGGCACTAATTTGTATCTAAATTTTATAGCGTCACTTATATATTTTGTATATGATGGATACATCCATGGCTCAGTAACCGTATTATCAGAGTTGCAGGAATGTATTGAGAACCTTGGCTGGAATATTCCGTTTTGTACCCATCTTACAAATAATTCTGGTTCTGGTGCTTCTCCATAAAAGCCTCCTATATCACAGCCATGATTTGCCACCCCTGAAAGTCCCATACCAAGGATAACTGGAATGTTGAATTTCAAGCTCTTCCAGCTTGTGCTGTTATCTCCAGCCCAAGTCTGAGCATAACGCTGGATACCAGCAAAGCCTGCTCTGTTAACCACGTATGGCCTTACATTTGGGAAAGTTTCCTCTACTGTCTTATTAGCCATTAGTGCCATTAAATTAGGCATTATTGGTCTTAAGCCTCCTATTTCTTTTTTCATTCCTTCAAAATAGCATACAGCATCAGGATTATTTATTTCATATTCATTGTTATCATCCCATATTGATGTAATTCCAAGAGAAACTAATGCTTCTTTTAAATGTTTCTTCCATAGTTCTCTTCCTTTAGGATTTGTAAAATCTACAAAGGAAGCAGGACCTCCCCAGTATCTGTCTATTTCTGATTTTTCTTCTTTTTCATCCTTTATGTAAGCCCCTGCATCATCAAATTCTTTATATAAAGGATGTGAAGTAAGCATCCCTGGTTTTATATTGGGAACTAAAGCTGCTCCTTTTTCTTTCATTTGGGCCACAAATTCCTTAGGACTCGTAAATCTATCATAATTCCAGTTAAATACATATCTCTTTCCAGTATCTCCAGTGGTATAACCTGAGGACAAGAAGAAACCATCACAAGGAATATCCTGCTCTTTACATTTATCAAGGAATTTTAAAATAGTCTTATCTGCATCCTTATCAAGCTCTGTATAATACATTGTTGAGCCCATATAACCTAAAGAATATCTTGTAGGTAATTTAGTTTTTCCTGTTAAATCCGTATAATTCTTCACTACATCCTTTATTTTAGGTCCATAAATAAAAAACATATCTAATTCTCCGCCATCAGCACAGAAGTAACTATAGTTATGCCAATATCCAGTTTTTTCACAGCCAACATCAAAAGTTGAATCATAAGAATTATTATAGAATATTCCACTTGCTATATTATTTTTACTGTTAAATTTTATATAGAAAGGTATGTGCTTGTATAATGGATCGGTACATTCAGAATCATAGCCATAGGTATCTATATTATGCATTCTCATTCTTCTTCTTCTCTTATTTAAATACCCTGATTTTTCTCCAAACCCATAGAAATAATCATCGTCCTCCATACATGAATAATGATATATTCTTCCTATAGAATCTTTTATATAAGATCTTTCCTTTAAATCTGAATGTAATATATTCCCTTCCTTATCTGCAATTTCTATACCAAATGGTTCTTTATAGACATTGATATTCAGGCTGTTTGTAGTTAATAATACATGATCACCTAAATCTTCATATTTACTGCTGATTGCTGTAATTTTTGTTCTTTCATCTCCTAATAATTCATCTAGTTTATCTTCCCAAGCTGTCATAATCAGAGCATAGGATGCTTCTTCCTTAAATTCTTCCTCGAAGGTACAGCGAATTCTTACTATATCATCATTTAAAAGGACAACTCTATATTTTGCTGCGTCTGTAGTTATTTCTAAATAATTATCAATATTTTTTAGTTCTATAATTTTGTTACTTATAATCATGCTCTTATACTCCTTATACGATTTTTTATCTTGCTTTTCTAAATATTATCTTTTTCTATTCATCTCCCATGCCAATTAAATCAAACTTTTCACAGGAAACTATAATATCAAACTCTTTTTTAGATGGTTTCTTACATTTTATTAAAACTGTTCTATCTGATAACTCATAGTACCATCCTTGTTCTGCTTTTTCAAAGGATGTCTTATTAAGAAAACGTGGTACTTTCTCGTTATCAACAGAAACCCAATATGCGCCTTTCTCTTTACTTACTAACTTAATTGTAAGATCAGATATTTCACTTTCATAACTTCCTGTTGTTTTGAAGGAAATTTTCTTACGTGCTCCGCCACTTACATTAATGTCTGTATTTTCATACATACCATTTTCAAAATCATTACTTATACCATCATCCTCATAGAAATTAAAACTTCTTTCTGCTTCTCCACCGATTAAAATATCTAATTTCTTCATTTTATCAGTAGTTATATGCTTTACTTCCTCATTTGTTATGAAGATTCCATCTCCTCTTAGGAACATTGGAATACTACTAATGGTAACTGGAATTTCAATCACTTGTCCGCCTTTATATGCAGTCATATTGTTATTCATATCGTACCATGTGCAGCCCTCTGGCAAGTAAAGTTTTCTTGACCTTGCTTCTTTTTCCAATACATTTGCAACTAGAACTGATGGTCCAAACATAAATGTCATATATTGATCATCATAGCAGCTAACATCATCCTGAAATTCCATAAATAGTGGACGCATTATTGATTTACCGGTAGTATGAGCTTCATACATTAAAGAATATAAATATGGCAACATTCTATAACGCTGCTCATACGCATTACGTACGAATTCATTATTTTCTTCATACATCCATGGCTGAGTAACAGTATTATCATTATTGGCTGAATTAATACAGAATCTTGGCTGGAATATACCATTTTGTATCCATCTTAAAAGTAATTCGCCTTCTGGAGCACCTCCAGCAAACCCTCCAATATCGCAGCCTGTATTAGCAACTCCTGATAATCCCATTCCAATAATAGTTGCTATATTAAATTTTAATGTACGCCAATCTGTAAGATTATCTCCAGCCCATGTTTGCGCATATCTTTGAATTCCTGCAAATCCAGCACGGTTTATAATATATGGACGTTTATTTGGATAAAGTTCATTAACAGCCTGCTTTCCTACATAGGCCATCATATTTGAGTGAATAATTTTAAGTTCAGCCATGGTACCTGGTTTTCCATCAAAATCACATAATGCATTACGATCCTCTATCCCATCATACTCACAGTTATCATTCCAAACAGTTATTGTTCCTTTACTTAAAATATTTTCTTTAAGCAGCTTCTTCCAAGTGTCCCTTCCAGAAGGCTTTGTAAAATCTACAAATCTTCCAGTACCACCCCACCAGCGGCCATAATAATCTCCCTCACCATCTGGATTTTTAATAAACACATCATTTTCTTCAAATTCTTTTTTATATGGATGCTTTGTTAAAATACCTGGTTTTAGATTAGGTATCACGTTAAGCCCCATTTCATTCATTTTTTCAAAAAACTCATCAGGATTTGGAAAGCGCTTTTTATTCCAATTGAATATATACCTTAAGTTATCTTCTTCTCCAGAAGAATAACCAGATGCCAATTTGAAATTATCTATATACATTTTTTCATCAAAATGCTTTTTAATTACCTCATATATTTCCTTATCACAGTCTTTCTCAAGTTCAGCATAATACATAGTGGAAGCTGTATATCCTAAGCTTTGTTTTGGAGGCATTGCCTGTTTTCCTGTAAGCTTTGTGTAATTATCTAAGACCGTTTCAACTTTTGGTCCATTTATGAAGAATAAATCAATATCTCCTCCATCAGCCTGATAATAACTATAACGAGGCCAATACCCACTAATTTCATTTCCCATATCAAATACTGAATCATGTGAATTATGATAAAATATTCCTAATGCATGACGATTATTATTATTTAATCTAATATAAAATGGAATATGTTTATATAATGGATCACCATATTCAGGATCATGTCCAATTGCATCCTTAGGTGACATGCGCATTCTTCTTCCCAATTTATCTAATTGTCCTGTTTTTTCTCCAAATCCATAGAAATGATCATTTTGAAGATCAATTTCGTTATAATGAGAAATTCTTCCGAGCTGATCACACTCAAAAGCCCTATCTTGAAGATCACTATATATCTTTTCTCCATTTAATTTATATATTGAAAAATATAATGGTGCTTTAGACATTACAATCTTCAAGGTTTTAGTGAAAAATATGATTTCTTTTTCTGTTTCTTCAAAAGGAATATCTAATGCTTCTATTCTCTTACGCTCTCCTTTAAATAAGGAATCTAATCTGTCTTCCCATGCAGTTGTTACTAATGCATAAGATGCTTCCTCCCATTTTTTATCAAAAGATACTCTAACACGTACAATGTCATCTGATATAAAAATTATTTTTATATCAGCTGTATCGCCTTTTACTAAATAACCATTCTGAATTTTTTCCATAGATGAAAACTGTTTCAGTAACATATGAATTCCCCCTATAATTTTTGTATTTTTATTTAAGTTATGAATTAGCCTTTATTAGATTATCTGACATAATGTCTTCTTTCCAGACCTCTTCATATTTATAACCTGTAAGATTTTCAACAACTTCTTTTGTTTTAAAGTCAACATCATCTTTAGAGCCACCATTTTTTAAACGTTCAACTTCGTCTATCAATATTTGGTGAGTTTCTTTATTAAGTTTAAAAGTAAATGCAAGGATTAAAGATAATACAAGCAGACCTACGCCTCCAATAAGCAAAACATATCCAATAATCTGTACTGTTTGAGGCGATTGAACATCCTGCCCTTTAACAAATCCTCCTTCTTGTAACACAACACCAATTAAAAATGTAGCAAGTGCTACTGTGCTTTTTCTAGTGAAAGTCATAACTGCTGCAAAAAGTCCTTCTCTTCTTTTCATTGAAACAATCTCATCTACGTCAGGAATAAATGGGAACACTGTCCAAGGAGTTAAAACTGCCAAAGATCTAAATGCGAAATAAACTATAGAAATTACAAGTAAGATAGCAGTTTTAGCTTCAGGATTAACTACATAAACACCATAATATGCTAACATACTTAATATCATAAACGTATAAGTAATCTTGTATAATTTAGTAGGGCCAAGTTTTAAAAATAAAACTCCTCCTATAATAGTTCCTGGTATACCAATAATACTAAATGAAAGCAAATATGCTCCAAAAGATGATGAAATCTTTAAATTATACACACAAAAAAATAGAAATACAGCATTAAATATATCACCAGCGGTGAAGGATAATAAGTAAAGTCCTAAGTGTTTTCTAAAACTTTTAAGCTTAAATGTAGATCCATATTCAACAAGTACTTTTAAATATTCACTAAAGCTTTTATGCTGTTTAGACTTAGATAACTCTATTAATTCTTGTTCCATGGCTGGTGTAATTTCTCTTTCCCAAGTCACTTTGTATGTTATAAGTATACAAACTGCATATAATATTGCAAAAAACAATCCATTATAGAAATATGCATATGGATTTTTTTGACCAAAATGTCCAATTAATTGAGCTGGAACAAAAGTTCCTAAGAACTGACCTGAAGAAGAAATAACTAACCTGCAAGTTGAAATTTTTGTTCTATCAGAATAATTAGTTGTCATTTCAGTTGGTAGTGTCTCCCATGGAATTAATACCATAGCCGCAACTATTTCAAATAATAAATAACAGCTTAAATAAAACCAATATCCCATTCCTATTGTCCATATTAATACGTAAATTGCCATTAAAGGCGCTCCAATTAATAAGAAAAAACGTCGTCTTCCAAACTTCTTTCCAAGTTTAGTTTTATAAAAATTATCTGATAAACTTCCTATAAACAAGCTGGCAACGGCATCTACAAAACGCGCGATTGCAACAATAGAAGCACCTTCTATAGGTGTAAGTCCACAAAAAGTTGTATAAAAGAACAATAAGAACGCTCCAATAATTGTAAAGGCACCACCGCCCATTAAATCTACTAATCCATAACCTATACATGTAGGTAATGTAATTTTTTTATCTATTTTAGACATACAATCTACCTCTTTCTTTGTATAACGTTTTCTTTTATCTGTTTACACTGATCTTTGTATATTTTAATTTTTCTTGCTTAATCTCGATCTCAAGTTCTGATACTTTTTTAAAAATATTGTTAGTTCACGTACGATTGTTAGTTAATGTAATTTGTGTTATAATATATTTCTTAATAATTTTCTAAACATTTTTATCATTCCTTGTTTATATTATTTGGCAGAATATAATAAACAGGAATGATAGGAATGTTTTTTTATTGCATAAGTTTCACAAGCACATAACAAGTATAAATTTCATGCTCTAATAAGCCTCACCTCCTCAAATTAAAGATCTATTCTAACAACTGAAATTCTGTTTATACTAACTTGATTCATTATTTAAAATAGCTTGGATAACTTTCTTTTACCTTCTCTTTATCGAAAATAACCATGTTTAAATGTTCTTTCATATATTCTTCAGCCCTTTCTGGATCTTTGTTTCTTATAGCATAAAAAATCTCTTTATGTTGATTAAAAATATTATTCCAGCTTGAATTAGCTGTTAATCTAAGCATACGAATTCTTTGAAATTCCGTACTTACGTCATTAATGCTGCTCCATATTCTTTTTTTATCGCTTCCCTCGAAAATTATCTCATGAAATTCTTCATCTGCTTCAAACAATTTTTTATTATCATGATTTTTTATATATATTTGCTGAAGCTTTAAATTCATTTCTAAAGCCAATAAATTTTCCTTTGAAAATTCTTTGCAGGCTTCTTTTACTACTGCTCTCTCTAAATGTTCACGTAGAAATCTGCCATCTTCCACAGCAGATAAATCAATTAAAGAAACAATTGTACCTCTTTGTGGATAAACATTTACTAAGCCTTCTTGTGCTAAACGAACAAGTGCTTCTCTAACTGGAGTTCTACTTACACTATATTTCTCTGAAAGTTCTTTTTCAGAAATACTAGTACCAGGCTCAATATATAAATTAACGATCTCGTATCTAAGCTTATAGTATATAGTTTTACTTGTAGAGTTTTTACTTACCTTAAAAGTCATATTTATATTCTCTCCTATTAATGTTTTATACCATACTTGTATGGTAATCATCATATTGTTACATTTTCAGATAATCGTTTACAAGAGCTATCCACCAAATGTATTATATCCTGATGCACTTTTTATAATTAACTACTATTCCTATGCAGTTCTAAGATATATAACTTCAATAGATTATACAGAAAATAGCTGTCTATAGTCT
>JAEZKY010000086.1 GCA_023435985.1 Bacillota bacterium
GTGCAATATAGACTTAAACAAAAAGAAACTATTCAATCTATTCTTAAAGCTAAAGAGGAAGCTGAAAAGGCCAATAAAGCAAAATCTGAATTCTTATCAAATATGAGTCATGAACTTAGAACCCCGCTTAATGCAATCTTAGGTTTCTCACAAATTCTACAATTAGATTCTGAAGCACCGCTTACGGCTTCACAAAATGAAAGCGTTAATGAAATATTAAAAGCTAGTAACCATATTCTTGAGCTAGTAGATGAAGTATTAGATTTAGCCAAAATAGAATCTGGACAATTAAATATTTCCATGAATTCAGTACCCGTTAAATCAATTATGGAAGAAACTCTTTCCATAGTAAAACCTTTAGTCAATGAACATAATATTAAAATTATTACTCCAAATATATCAAAATTAAACGAATCTATTTATGCTGATCGAACTCGCCTAAAACAAATATTAATCAACTTATTATCTAATGCAATTAAATATAATAAACCAAATGGTGAAGTAGTCTTTTATTATGAGAAAATTAATGGAAAGTACAACTTTCATGTTATTGATACAGGTATTGGTTTATCAGAGTCTGACTTAGATTTAATCTTTAAACCTTTTTGTCGCTTAAATAACGTGAATAATGTAATAGAAGGATCAGGCATTGGCCTCTCTGTTGTTAAGCAGCTTACTGAATTAATGAATGGTACTATTTCTGTAAGTAGTAAAAAAGATATTGGAAGTCATTTTTGGATTGAGCTGCCTTATATAGTCTCTAATGTTAAACAAGAATCTGAAACTCTAACTTCATTAAAGGTTAAAAAGCCTTTTGTAGAATCTAAAACTCATAAAATATTATATGTTGAAGACAATCCTGCCAATTTACGACTTGTTGAGCATATTATTAATAAAATTAACTCTAATATAAAAATGCTTTCAATACCTTCTGGAGAATTATGCATAGATTTAGCCATAGAAAACAAACCAGACCTAATATTACTTGATATTAATCTTCCTGGGATAGATGGTTACAAAGTTTTTGAAATACTAAAAAATTATGATGAAACTTCTAATATACCTGTAATTGCCATTAGTGCAAATGCGATGCCAGAGGATATGGAACAAGCTCGTCTTCTCGGCTTTTCAGATTATATTACCAAACCAATTAATATACCGACATTCGCTAAAAAAATTTCAAATATATTAAAGACTAAATAAACTTGCTGTAGAAAGGGATTAATTATGAATTATTATAGTAAATATGATATAACTGGCTTTGCTAAAGACTTAGGGTTGAGCATTTCTGAAATATCAGAACTTTATGCTGAATTAATTAATGAAATAAATTCTTCATTATCAGACTTAAAGATCTTTATTATTAAAAAAGATTTAAAAAGTATGCAAAAGATAATTCATAATATTAAAGGAGTCTCTGGTAACTATAGATTGACTGATGTTTATGAAAAGGCTTCTAAAATTAACAATTCTCTGAGATCTAATTATCTTACATACTTGGAATCGGACTTAAATGAATTATTTATTATAAGCAGTATGGCAGAAATAGAGATTACAAATTTTTTCAAGGAACATTCTGTCTTTATTAATATTGCATAAATATCAATATTATAAAACACGCTGTCTCATATACTTGATAACAGCGTGTTTTATATTTATTAAATATGCTTTAAATTATCTTATGTAATAATTATCCTGATATATTATATTTCTATATCTTCTTTATCATATCTAAATAAATTATCATCCTTATTTTAACTTGAATTGTTTAACCTGGTCCTTTAACATTTCAGCCTGAGAAGCCAATTCCTCACTGGCTGATGCGCTTTCTTCTGCTGTTGCTGAATTGCTCTGTACTATAGTTGATACCTGCATGATTCCCTGATTAATTTGTTCAATACCTTCTGCCTGCTCATTTGAAGCTATTGCTATCTGACTAATAAACTCAGCAATTTTCACAGTGTCTTCTACTATTTTGTTTAATGCTCCTGCAGTTTTATCCGCTATGTTTGTTCCTGCTTCTGCCTTTTTAATTGAACCTTCAATCATATCTGCTGTTTCCTTAGCAGCCTTTGCAGATCTTGCCGCTAAATTTCTTACTTCTTCAGCAACAACCGCAAAGCCTTTACCATGCTGTCCTGCTCTAGCCGCTTCTACTGCAGCATTTAATGCTAAAATATTAGTTTGAAATGCAATTTCATCAATTACCTTTATAATTTTGTAAATATTTGTTGAAGAATTATTTATTTCAACCACTGCTTTTTGCATTTCCTTCATTTGTTCATATCCATTTTCTGCATTTGCTTTAGCACTTACTGCAATATCATTAGCACTTGTAGCATTTTCAGCATTCATTTTTGTTTGAGAAGATATCTCTTCCATAGATGATGTTAATTCTTCTATGGAACTTGCCTGCTCCATTGCACCTTGAGAAAGAGATACACTGGAATCCGACACTTGTCTTGATCCTGCTGCAACTTGTTCAGCTGCTGCATTTATAGTATGCATAGTACTATTTAATTTTTCAGTCATTCTTCTAAAAGCTTCTGCTAATAAACCAATTTCATCTTTACTTTGCATATTAATATCTACATCAAAATCTCCATCAGCTACTTTATCAGCTATTTTTATTATTTTACGAACTGGTTTGCTTATTGCTGCTGAAATAAATATTCCTATAAATATAGCTATTACTATTCCCACGACTAAAATTGTTATAGTTAATACTGTTGTATTTGCTGCCATTTTGCTATTACCATTAGATGATTCTTTTGCAAGTTCTAATTTTAAGTCAACAAAGTTGTCAGCATTACTCTGTAGTTTTTCTAATGCTGGTTTTCCCTCACTATTAATAAGATTGACTGCTTCTGTATCCTTTCCTTGATTTTTTAACTGAATCACTTTGTTTACAATGTCCATATAATTAGCTTTTGAAGTTTCTAATTCTTTAAGAGCATCTTCTCCTTTAGCTGTAAGTGTGGTTTCTCTCACCTTACTAAGGCTTGAATCAAACTTGCCACTTGAATCTTTAATTTTACTTTCATAATTCTGTACATCTGATGAATTTTGCGCAAGTAATACATCACTAGCGTATGATCGTATATTGTTAGATTCATTACAAATATCAATTACATCTCCTAGCGGTTCAGTCATTTTTTCATATAATTGTGTATCCAGATCATTAATTTTATTAATATTGATGACTCCTTGAATCCCTATAAATCCAGCTATAAAAATCACTATTAAAAATCCTAACAATATTTTTGACCTTATTTTCATATTATAAAACCATGCCATTGTAATTCCTCCTGACAGCTATTCAGCATTATTTAAAACATCAGCTTCTTCATCACCTATTAACTCATCGCAATCCAAAATCAACTTAACTTCCTTGCCAACCTTCCCTATACCTTTTATATACTTGTTATTTACATTATTTAAATTTGGTGGCGGCATAATATCTTGATCTGATATTACTAATACTTCTGACACACTATCAACAATGAGCCCTATTGATAAATCATTTATATCTACAACTATTATGCAGGTTCTATCATTATATTCTCTAAATGCTTTCTTAAACCTTAGTCTAACGTCCATAACTGGAATTATTTTTCCACGGAGATTAATTATTCCCCTTATATAATCTGGCAGTTCTGGAACTAAAGTTACTGGCTGTATCCCAATGATCTCTATAACATTATTTATACTTATGCCATAGGACTCATTATCAAGTAAGAAAGTAAGATATTTTTCCTTTTGAGTATCCTCTCCTATTTCTTCAATACTGCTAACTACATTTTCACTCATTGTATCACTCCTCTGTTTCTATATAAATAAACAACTCAAAAAATTAATATTTCCCAAAATCCATATTATCTAAATTTATATCTGTTTTCGCCTTTAAATCAGATAGCCTATTAAGTTGTCCATTATCCATAGTATTATCCATTCCTAGCATGTTCTCTTTTTCATTATTATCTAAAAATATTCTATTTTGAGCTTTTCTTCTTAATTTAAATTGAGTTACTCTCTCTCTTAAATTTTCTGCCTGACTTGACATCTCTTCACTTGAAGATGCTGTCTCCTCAGATGTAGCAGAGTTCATTTGAGTAACCTTTGATATCTGTTGTACAGCTTCATTTATTTGAGATACAGCTAATACCTGTTCATCACATGATGCTGCTATTTTGCTCACTATTTCAGAAGTACTTCTGATATCATCAACTATGGCATTTAATGACTCCGCTGTATTATTAGCTATTTCTGTTCCTGCATTTACTTTTTTAATTGATCCTTCTATTAGAACTGTAGTTTCCTTAGCGGCATTTGCACTTCTTCCTGCAAGATTTCTAACCTCTTCTGCAACTACTGCAAAGCCTTTGCCGTGTTGTCCTGCCCTTGCTGCCTCTACAGCTGCATTAAGTGCTAATATATTTGTTTGGAAAGCTATTTCATCTATTACTTTTATTATCTTAGAAATATTTTCAGATGCTTCATTTATTTCATTCATAGCCTTCAGCATATTATCCATTTCTGTATTTCCATTTATGGCATTTGTTGTAGCTTTTACAGCTAAATCATTTGCTTCATTAGCACTTGAAGCATTTGATCTTGTTTGCTCTCCTATTTCTGATAATGAAGCTGTTACTTCTTCAACAGCACTTGCTTGTTCAGCTGATGCTTGTGATAAGCTTTGACTTGCATTTGAAACTTGACTAGATGCTGCTGCCACTTCACTTGCTGAAACATTTATGGCTGTAAGTACTTGATTAAGCTCCTGTATGGATGCATTTAAAGCATTTATTATGCTTCCATAATCTCCACTATATGTATTCTCAACAGTTATATCTAAGTTGCCTTTTGACATTTCTATCAGTGCATTATTTATTTCTTTAATTGGTTTAGCAAATGCATCTACAGCTCTATTTACTATGTTTACAAGCTCCCTAAAGCTTCCCTCAAATTTTTCTTCCTCTCCTCTTACCTGTAAATTTCCTGCTGCTGCAGCAGAAAGAATTCTTACTTGTTCATCAACGACTTTAAGAATGTTGTCTTTTAATCCATTCAAACTATCATTAGCAATTCCAAATCTTCCTGGTAATTTTTCAAGTTCAACTGTTAAATCACCCTCTGAATATGATTTTAATACAGCAAAGATTTTTATTAATACATCTACAGATATCCACATTGCGTCATTTACGCTTTGAGCCATTTGTTTATATGCGCCACTAAATTTAGAAGCATCTATTTTATCTCTTGTATTTCCTAATTTAAAGGTGTCGCTCATCCAATTAATTTCCTTTATGAACATATTTAAAGTATCAATTAGCATATTTAAATTGTTTTTTGTATTATTAAATTCACCATAGTATTCAGTTTCTATTTTTTCTGGTATATCACCGTTACTTATCCTTTTAACATAATCTGCCGTTACATTTATTGGTTCTACAAAAGCTTCTATTATTCCATTAATTCCATTTGTCATTTCAGCCCATGAGCCCTTGAAATGCGAAGAGTCTATTCTCTTAGATAAATTACCTTTTTTAATCTCGTCAGCTACATCAATCTGTTCCTTAGCTATAGACAATAAGTTTCCTCTTAATTTATCCAAATGTTCCTTTACCAAATTATATCTTCCTGGCTGTTCTTCAAGCTGAGCTGATAAGTCCCCTTCTGAATATGCTTTAAGCATGCCAAATAGTTGTAAAAATACATCTATTGATACCCATACTGTATCATTTATGCACTCCGTCATTTCCTTAAACGCACCTTCAAATTTAGAAGGATCTATTTTATCTCTTGTATTCCCTAACTTGAAAGTATCTTTTAACCAGTGTATCTCTTTGTCAAAAGCATTCAGGTTATCAATAAGCCAATTAATGTTTTTCTTTACAGTACCGAATTCTCCAGATTCATCTTCACTATATTTAGCTTGAATTTCTCCCTTGCTTATTTTTTCTATGTAATTTGAAGTAGTTCTAATATTATTTATAAATATGTTCGCTGTGTTTAAATTATTTTCACCCATTATTTTCCATGATCCTTTGTATTTTGTACTATCTAGCTTTATATCAAAATTTCCTTTTTTAATTGATTCTGCAACAGAATTAGAATCATTAATCACATTTTTTATATCTTTGATTACTGTTTTCAATGAATCCGCTAATTCAGCAAAGTCATCCTTAATTTCTATATTTATATTCTCATCAAATTCTCCATTTGCAACCTTAGTAACTATACTATTGAGATTTCTAATGGATTTACTAATTGAACTTATAAGTAAGGCTCCTAAAATTATTGTAAAAAATACTCCTGCTAATAGAATTATCAAAATATTATTTTGCACCTGCTTTATAGCTTCTATATTTTCCATCCCTTTATATGCTACAGCAAATAATATGCACTCTATTGCAACTATCAATATAAAGGCCAGACTTATCTTACTTTTTATTTTTGAATTCCCCATATTAAACATCTTAATTCCCTCCCTAAAACATTAAATCATTTAGTTTTCATACTCAAATTTTACCCGTAATTATTTTGTATTTCTTAGTGGAAATTTCCCATTACACTATTTTTTCACCAAGATTCATCAATTGCTTGGATATGACTTCTTCTTTAAAAGGTTTTACTATAAATGATACTGCTCCTGCTATTATAGCCTCCTTAACATTAATTTCATGTCCCATAGATGAAATAACTATGATTCTAGCATTGTTATCAATTGACTTAATCATTTTTATTGCATCTACCCCTCCAAGCTCCGGCATAGTCAAATCCATAGTTACAATATCTGGTTTTAATAATCTGTATTGCTGCACCGCTTTCATCCCTGTATCTGCCTCGCCTACAACTTCAAAACCACTCTTTTCTAAAATCCTCCTTAGTGCTATTCTCATGAACGCGGCATCATCTACAACTAATGCTCTCTTCATAAATTACTCTCCCTTCGCTTAATTTATATAAATTTCTACCTTTTTCTATTAACATTATTATTTTAAATGTTTTTGTAATGTCTTTGTAGTACCGCAAGTCATACAATAAAATGCAAATTGCACAACAAATAACCCAAAAATGCAAAATGCATTTTTAGACAAAATGCTTCATTAAATTTAATTTTATGCCTTTAGTTCTATCTTTTAGGAAATTAAACAAGCTTGCACACTTCTTTATGCATTGTTCTATCATATATAAACATGTTATAATTTTTATATTGATATAAATTTATTTGTGTTTAATTTATGTTGAATTTTGTCTATTAGGGGGAAATTTTAATAGATTACTTTATTGGATAGTGAGGGGTTTTTATGACACGGGTTATTATTGCTGAAGATCAAAAGCTTTTGAGAGAAAGTTTTAAGAATATAATTGAAAATAATAGTGATATAAAGGTTGTTGCTTGTGCTACTAATGGTAACGAAGCTTATGATTTATGTAAGGAATATAAGCCTGACGTGGTTTTGATGGATTTATCTATGCCAGTATGTAATGGCATGGAAGCTACAAAATTAATAAAATCTAAATTTCCATCAATAAAAGTTCTAATACTTACTGCATCTAACGATACAAATGATGTGACTGATGCCATAAGCAGCGGTGCAGATGGGTATATTTTAAAAGATATAAGTACTGAAGAACTTATACTTTCAATAAAAAGTGCTTCATTAGGACTTGGGATAATCACCAAGGATATTTTAAATCCCATTGTATCAAATCTACATAAAGAAAATAAGAAGACCAAGAAAAAGACTATTGCTATTGAAGGTATAAATGTATCTTTAACAGAAAGGGAATTAAATATAGTAGCTATGATTGTTGATGGAAAGGACAATAAAGAAATTGGAGCCGCTCTGTTTATTGCTGAAGGCACTGTAAAAAATATAATCACCGAGATTATCTCAAAGCTTCAACTAAAAGACCGCACCCAACTTGCAGTATATGCCGTAAAAAATAGGCTTGTATAAATATATACAGCTTTGATTTACTTATGTGGTAACTTACCGAAAGCATAAATATTTTTATTCCGAAAAACTATAAAAATGTCGCTGAAGGTTCTAAGTTGCAGGTTGTGCCCACTTTAGCATGCTCCAACTTTCAGTTTGACAAGCTAAAGTGGAAGACCCTGCAATTAAGAACCTTTAACAGCTCATTTTTAAATGTTTTCTTCACAAAAATATTTATTATTTCTAGTGAAGTTATCCATTTAAGGTCTAGCAAACATGTGAGTATTTATTTTGTTTATCTATATAGTTTTACAAATCAGATCCTTTATTTATCGCCTGTAATTTTTCAGAATATATATAATATGATTTTTGAAAATCAGAAGAATTTTCTTACGCAACTTATTACTGTTTTAGTTGTTGCTTTAACTTATAATATCACATATAGTTCTAGGTATTTTTGATAAAGAAACTTGCTTTTCTACAGCTCCTAAGTCAAAAGCCATTTTGGGCATTCCATATACAACTGAAGATTGTTTGTCTTGACCGATTGTTCTTGCTCCTGCCTTTCTCATGGACATAAGTCCTATTGCTCCGTCGTGACCCATTCCTGTAAGAATCACTCCAATTGCATGTTTATCTACTATTTTAGCAACAGACTCAAAAAGTACATCTACAGACGGGCAGTGACCATTAACTTTATTTCCAGTTAAAGTTTCAACCATGTATTTATCACCTAATTTTTTTATTTTCATATGTTTATCACCTGGTGCTATTAATACTTTTCCAGGTTCAATTATATCACCAGTCCTTGCTTCTTTTACATCAAAGTGTGTCTGCATATTCAGTCTTTCTGCAAACATCTTTGAAAATCCTGGTGGTATATGCTGAACTATTACTATTCCAGGTACTGATCTTGGCAGAACCTTTAATATACTATAAATAGCTTCCGTACCACCAGTAGATGCGCCTATGGCAATTACTTTATTCTTATAAGCACGTATATCACTTTTTTCTCCAATTTTATCTGAGCCTGTTGCTATTAAACTAGTTAAATTGGCTGATAAATTTACGTTTACTGCCCCTTTTACCTTCATTGTAAGTTCAGTTATAAAATTCTCAAAACCATTTTGAATGCTAGCATCCGGCTTACTTAAAAAATCTACAGCTCCGGCATTTAAGGCATCAAAAACAACATCACTTAAGGAACTTACGACTATTATTGGAATTTTATATTGTGGAAGAAGCCTTTTTATAAATTCTACACCATTTAATTTAGGCATTTGCACATCACAAATCATTATATCTGGATTTAATTCTAAAAGCTTATCTCTTGCATCATATGGATCTACCGCTTTCCCAACAACCTCTATTTTAGGGTCCCTTGATATTCCTCTTGATATAGCCTCTCTAAATACAACGCTATCATCAACTACCAATACTCTAATTACACTCATATATGTCACCTTCTCTTTACATCCTAACTTAGGGAACTTTAAACTTGTTATTTTCTTTCATGTGCCTTATTCTTTTCTATATACAGACGGCATTATATATCTAAAGCCTACATTTTCTCCAGTTAAAGATTCTGAATGGCCTATAAAAAGATATCCTCCTGGCTCCATACTATTATAGAATTTATGTACTAATTCAGTTTTAGTTTTGCTATCAAAATAGATCATTACATTTCTACAAAAAATCACATGAAATTTTCTCTTAAATGGAAACACTTTATCCATTAGATTAAATTTTCTATATATAATTTCATTTCTTATTTTATCTGCAAATATAAGATTTTCTTCATCATAACTTTGTAAATAATTTCTTTTCCATGCCTCAGGTAAAGATGAGATTTTGTCTTTCTGATATATTCCCTCCCTTGCAATACTTAATACCTTCTCTGATATATCTGTTGCAAGTATCTTCTTATCCCACCATAACTTTTTCTCACTAAAAAAAACATCTAATATCATTGCGAGCGTACATGCCTCTTCACCAGATGAACATCCTGCTGACCATATTCTAAAATCTTTATCTGTAATATTTTTCGCCCAATATGGAAGCACCGTATCTCTCAAGTATTCAAAATGATTCTTTTCACGCATAAAATATGTATGATTAGTAGTAATCTTATTAATTAATATGCTAGCCGCCTTTCCACTTTTATCAGATATTACATACTGATAGTACTGAGAAAAGCTTTCAAAATTATGTTCCAGCAATACATTTTGTAAGCGTCCTATCACAAGCATCTTTTTTTCCGCTTTAAGATTTATTCCATAATTATCTTTTATATATTGAGACAATTGCCCAAATTCTTTTTCTGTAATTGTAATCATAATTTCACCTTATCTCTAATATTTTCCAAATTCTTCATCACTGAGTATTATCTTCTTAGATTTTAATTCTTTTGTATCTTTTATAAAATTATCTACTTTTTTTACATTAATATTATTTTTTACACTTTCCTTAGTATAAGAATCAGTATTATTAGTAGTCTTTTGTTCTATTAGAAAGTCTTTACCAGTATTTTTTGATAAGTTAAACATATTAACCTGCTGCTTTAAAACTTCCGTCTGCCCTGCTAATTCTTCGCTTGCAGCAGCACTTTTTTCTACTGTAGCTGAATTACTTTGTACTACTTGCGATATTTGTATTACTCCTTGTGAAATTTGAGCCATTCCAGCAGCCTGTCCATCCGATGCTTCTGATATGTCATTAATTATTCCTGCAACTTCCTCAATATCTTCTACAATACTTTCAAGTGCTTCAGCAGTGTGATTCGCAATATTTGTTCCATCCTTAATTTTAATGAGAGATTCTTCTATAATCTCTGTAGTTTCCTTAGCTGCATTAGCTGACCTTGCAGCTAGGCTGCGCACCTCTTCTGCTACAACTGTAAATCCTCTACCATATTGTCCCGCTCTAGCTGCTTCTACCGCCGCATTTAACGCGAGTATATTGGTTTGGAATGCTATTTCATCAATTACTTTAATTATTTTTGATATATCATTAGAAGATGCATTAATTTCATCCATTGCTCTAAGCATTAGTTTCATTTCACCATTTCTCTTAACTGCACTCACTTTTGTATTATCAGCTATAACATTAGCCTTTTTTGCATTCTCTGCATTTGCTTTAATTTGATAAGATATTTCCTCAATGGATGCTGTTAGTTCTTCAGCTGCACTAGCCTGCTCTATAGTTCCCTGAGATAGCGCTGTAGTTGAATCTGCTATCTGCTTTGACCCAACAGTAATCTGCTGCTCGGCAAAACTTATCTGCTCTATAACTTCACTTAATCTGCATTTCATTTTCCTCATTGATTCTGTGAGTATCCCAATTTCATCCTTTGAGTCACTTATAATATCTATTTCAAGATTTCCATTACTTATTTTATCTGTTACATATATAAGTTTTAATATTGCTTTATTTATTGATTTGGAGATTATAATACCAAAACTTATAGCCAAAATTACTGCTATAGTAATCGTAGCAATCATAATTATAATTGAATCCCCCACCTCTGATGTATACTTATCTGATTTATCATGACCGTTAGATATTTTAGAGTCATATAAATTATCTATAGAATTATTTATTTCATCCGATAAATTCTGAGCTGTATCTGAAATCATCATTTCATAGGCCTGATCTTCTTTCCCAGAATTAATCAAATCAATAACATCATCTTCAATAGCATTATACTTGTCTAATGATGCTCTAAGACTAGATAGTCCTGCTTTATCTTCTTTCGTTTTAACTGACTTTTCAAATTGTGATAATTTTTCTTGAATATCATTCCTATAATTCTTTATCTCATTTATATATTTAATCCTATTGGTTGTGCCCTTCTCCATAATAAGGTTATGTAAACTAATGTTTATCTTTTGATATGAAACTGATGCACTTTCAATATCTCCAATACTCGCTCCATAATTTTCATATAAATCCGTATAATCTGCACCGATCTTTCCTATTCTCGAGATTCCAATTCCCCCTACAGTTACTGCTACAAGTGCTACTATTACAAAACCTATTATTAATTTCGTTCTAATTTTTATATCTTTTAGAAATCTCATAGTTCTTCCTCCAATGGTTTTTCTTAATAATAACTAAATGCATAAGTTATCCATATATCTTATATTAAATTCTTTATCAATATCTTTTAAGTACCATAGGTCATAGTTTTAAATGCAAATTGCACTACTATAATAATACAAGATGCTTATTGCACAAAATGTAATTAAATAACTTTCAGAACAATTCATTTATTTTTATTTAAATTCTCCTTTAATTAAGGTTAGTTCCTCATAAAGTTCCATAATTTCCTCATACACTTGCTAAAAGGCAGACAATTAATTTAATTGCCTGCCTCTTATTGTTAAAACTTTTTATTCTAAATTTCCACTTATATGTAAGTTCTAATTAAATCGATACATTTTTATCCTTAAATAATTTCTACATCCTCTTAAGGAATTTTATGCTTATTGATTAATTGTCTATGTAAATTATTAATTTTAAAAATATGTACTAGTTACTTGCATTTCCATCTGTAGTTGAAGGATATTTACGAGCTACAACTATTTCAACTCTTCGGTTTTTCGCTCTGCCTTCCTCTGTATCATTCGAATATTTAGGCATTTGGTCACCGTATGCTTGAATAGACATTCTATCTTGAGCAACTTTCCCTGTAGTAGTCATAAAGTTCATTACATTTATTGCTCTCATTGCACTTAAATCCCAGTTTGAACGAAACTTTGAATTGCTTATAGGAACATTATCTGTATGGCCTACTACTTTAATTTTATTGTCTAATCCTTGAAGCATATCAGAAATCTTCGAAAGCAATGGTGATACATTTTGTAGCACATCTGCTTCTCCAGAATTAAAAAGTACAACATCCTGTATTGCAATATCTAATCCATCACCATTAAGTTCAACCTTAATTTTATCTGCATAACCTTCTTGCTGAATCTCTTGTTCTAACTGTTTTTTCACTTCATTCATTTTATCTTCTTCTAATTCAGAATCACTTTTAATTGCTTGATCTTCTGTAGGACTTCCAGTAGGAATAACTGCGGAATCACCACTGTTGTTCATCATTGCACTGCCACCTGCAAAAATTACGCTAAATTCCTGAGCCATTGCCTGAAATTTTGATTTATCTGTCTGTCCCATTGCGAACATAACAATGAATAGTGCTAGTAAAAGAGTTAGCATATCTGAATATGGAAGAAGCCATGCTTCATCAACATGTTCTTCATGATGTTGTTTTTTCTTACTCATAGCTATTCTCCTCTAAACTACTTATCGTTGTTTTCTTCGAATCTAACTCTTTGTTTTGGCTCTAACATACCCACTAACTTTCTCTCAATGCTCTTTGGATTATTTCCTGCTTGAATAGCCAATATCCCCTCAAGCATAATGTTCATATTTTTTACTTCTTCTAAAGATTTTCTTTTTAATCTGTTTGAAAATGGATGCCAAATTAAGTATCCAGTGAAAATACCATAAACAGTTGCAACAAAGGCTGAGCATATACTTTCTCCAAGTTTATCAATATCATTTAGATTTCCAAGAGCTCCAATTAATCCGATAACCGCTCCTAAAACTCCAAGTGTAGGTGCTGTACCTCCTGCAGTTGCAAATGCTGTAGCACCAAGACGATGTCTCTCTTCAAGACCTTCAATTTCAATTTCTAAGACCTCTCTTATAAGATCAGGTTCTAATCCATCTACTACCATTTCCAGTCCTTTTTTCATAAACTTATTATCCAGGTTTTGTACTGTACTTTCAAGAGATAATAATCCGTCTTTTCTTGTCTGCTGAGACATTTCTACAAGCATTGTTATTACTTCAGCAGGATCTTCTTGACCTTTATTGCTAAAAAGTACTCCAAAAATTTTAGGAAGTTTGACAAATTCGCCTTTTGGGAACGAATTTAATAATGCGATTACTGTTCCCACAAGAATTACCATTATTGCCTCACCACTTAATAGTATAGATATACTAGCCCCTTTTAGAACCATTGCGGTAACAACAACTACCAATCCACCAATCATACCTAAAACCAAAAATATGTCCATTTTTCTCCCCCTTATTATCACATAACCCCTCAATTAATTTAACATTTAATTTGTTTATTTGACATTGTGACTACTTTATTTACATGATATCCCATTTTATGCTTTGAGTTATGTATTTTCTTATAAAAATATAATACCATAATATTTGGCAATCGAAAACCTTATTTTTTCATCTGTTTCGACATGAACGCTCATTAAATCGGTATCATCACTTATATTGCGAAAGTATTACTTATGTTAAATATTAGTTACAAATTAGTATAAAAATTACTTTAAGTTAAATAATAAATATAGATTATTTAAGATTAGGAGGAATAAACGTTGAATGAAGGATTAGTTGTTCTTGTACGTTCAATTATCGCATTTTTTTCTTTGCTCATTTTTGCAAAGCTACTAGGTAAACAGCAAATAAGCCAATTAACATTTTTTGACTATGCCCTTGGAATAACAATTGGTTCCATTGCTGCAACTCTTACTACAGATTTATCTAGCAGGGCATGGCCACATTTTGTTGGTCTTTTCGCTTGGGCATTACTTGGATACCTTATGGAGTATATTACCGAAAAATGGCGATATGTCGCAAAATATATAGAAGGTGAACCTGCAATTGTCATTATGAATGGAAAGATAATGGAAGATGTATTAAGAAAAATGAGATATACAGCCGCTGATATAATGGCATTATTAAGAAATAAGGATGTTTTTGATTTATCACAGGTGGATTTTGCAATTATTGAGCCTAATGGTCAATTATCAGTACTGAAGAAACCTGATTATGAACCTTTGACCCCTAAAGATATGAATATCGTCAAAGCACCAAGCGGCATAAGTACAGAACTTATTTACGATGGAGTTCTCATAAATGAAAATTTGAGACAACTCAACAAAACTGAGAAGTGGCTTACTGATCAATTGAAGATGAATGAAGTTAAAGACATTTCAGAAGTGTTTCTCGCTACACTTACCCCTTCTGGCTCTTTGTACATAGATAAATATGAAGATCACATTAGGAAAGTAACCGATATTGGAGATTATAAGGGACCATACTAATAGACAATTATGAATTATTAGTTGTAGTGGAAAAGCCTACGGCTTTTCTTAAATTATACATAGGAGAAATTTTATAAGTGGATTCCATGCTTAACTGTAAACCAATGAATATGAAAAATAAGCGAGGTGATTTTTATGCGAAAGTTTTTAGTTATATCTATTCCCATAATAGCATTAGTCTCTTTTGTATTAATTATGCTGAGTGGCGGCTTCTTAAAGAAACCATTAGGAAAAAATGATAACATTCCTGAATCAATACAATTAATTGCTCAAGATGTAAAATCCGAAAACTGGGAAAGCGCAAATAAAAATACAGATAATTTATCAAACACATGGGATAAAATTGTTAAAAGAGTTCAATTCAGTTCTGAAAGAGATGAAATAAATGCCTTCGATACAAGCTTGGCTCGTCTTCGTGGTGCTATAACAGCAAAAGATATGTCAGCCTCCCTTATTGAATTAAATGAGGCTTATGAACATTGGGACGGACTTGGGAAATGATAAGTTATACGTTATAAGTGACAGGTTAAGGATAAAGCTCAAAGAGAAAGTTCAAGAACTCAAATACAAAAGGAAGTTAAATTGTATGCACAATTTAACTAAGTTCGAGAACCCAAATATAAAATTTGGACTCTCACTTATCTCACTTTTCCCCAAAATGAGAATTTCTGAAATATATTTTTTTGAAAAACCTGAAGGCTTTTCCTCCTCAACTTATAACTCATAACTTGATTAGCACTTATATTATAGTTCTTCTCCATTAGTCTTTATTACATTTTGATACCAGTAGAAGCTGTCCTTCTTATAACGATTCATTGAAGCACCTTCTTCTTCTTCACGATCTACATAAATAAATCCATAACGTTTTTGGTATCCATTTAACCAGCTTAATAAGTCTGTTATTGACCATGTGCAGTATGCTAGTACTTCGCATCCTTCATTAATAGCTTCCTTTAATTCTTCCACATGAGCCTTTAAATATGCTATACGATACTCATCATGAATCTTATTATCTTCAGTCTTCTTATCAAATGCACCTAGTCCATTTTCAGAAATAATTATTGGTAAGTCATATCTGCTTGTAATAGTTCTACAAGCCATTCTTATACCTATTGGATCTATAGTCCAATCCCAATCTGTAGTTTTTAAGTATTGATTTGGTGGATTTTTAAATAATCCTGGAGTACCACTAACTTGTGCTGTTCCTTTTTTACCTGTTGTATTCATTTCAGCCATTCCAACACCATCAATTGGATTGTACTCGACAACTGCAGTTTGGTAGTAGTTGACACCCATAAAATCTACTTGTGCAGCTGCTTTCATAAGTTCTGCATCTCCTTCTTCAAAAACAGGTGCAACACCTTGTGTTTCTAAATATTTAAATGCAGCTTTTGGATATCTTCCATATGCATATACATCCATCCACCAAAATGATTGTATATCGTCATAATCTGCTTTCGCTATGTTATTTATTGGATTACAATCTATTGCATAACTTGGTGAAAATGCAAAACTGGCCCCTATTTTTCCATTTGGAACTATCTTTCTAAAAGCAAGCACTGCCTTAGCATGAGCTAAATTTGCATGATGATTTACTTGGTAAAACATCTTTGAATCATTCTTCTTGCCTGGTGGATGTATAGCCATCATCCATCCATGTGCTGTAAATATATTTTGTTCATTTAAAGTTATCCAATACTTAACTTTATCTTTATAACGCTTAAATAAGGTTACAGCATAATTTTCAAAATCATCAATGATTTGTCTGCTTTCCCACCCATTATATTCTTCCTGCAGCGCTAATGGTAAGTCCCAATGATATATTGTGACCATTGGTTCAATCCCATACTTTAAACATTCATCAATTACATTATCATAAAATTGTAATCCTTTTTCGTTAACTTCTCCTTTTCCCTTTGGATAAATTCTTGGCCAAGAGATAGAGAATCTATATGTCTTTAATCCCATTTCTGCCATTAAAGCGATATCTTCTTTATAACGATGATAGTGATCAACAGCTACATCTCCATTAGTACCCTTAAATGTTTTTCCTGGAATTCTTACGAATTCATCCCAATTACTTTTTCCCTTTCCTTCTTCTTCTGCTGCACCTTCTACTTGATAGGCAGCCGATGCACTTCCCCATAAGAAGTCTTTTGGGAAACCATGCTTTTCTTTAAAATACATCTTTCATCCTCCTAACAACGTTTCAGGCACAATCAAAAAATAACAAGTCCATTTGCCATCCTATTTTCCATCACACTACATCAACAAATTGACCTAATAGTCCCCCTATGAGGTCAATTTTTCTCCTTGCCTAATGGAAAATATCCATGGCAATTTCGGACTTGCTATTTATTTTCATGTGCCTTATTATTACATTTTTGATCAACTAATCCCCTCAAATTAACATTCAAAAAACAACACTAAACATTAGCAAGACTTTATAAGTCTAGCCTATCATATACCTGAAATTTTGTCTATAACTTTTAAATTTTTATGTCATAACTTTACTTAAAAAGAACATAACTTTTTATTTTTTACAATATTAATAAGCATTGATTATTTATTTTCATATGCCCTAGTTTCACCAAAATATAAAAGCTTTATAAAACATTAACCAAAAATATCCTAACATGCAAAGACATGTTAGGATACTTAAATTAATAATTTTTTATTACTCCTAAGTCCCAGGTAAGCTTTTGATAATCGCCATTCAAATTAGTAGTACCTTGAATGAGGAAATCAACATGATTAATATCGTTTATCTCCATTTTCTGATTATATCCTGAACGTAGGATTTCGCCATGTGATACGTTAGTTGTCCACTTATCTGCATCATAAGTTAAATTACCATGCCATGCCCACTTTTCAGCTACTTGAGTCCATGGTCCTCCAGCATTCTTTGATGTCCATAATTCATAATAGCGGCCATCTTTCTGATCTTCAATAATCATATAATATTGACCATCTGCAAGTGATTTATAAACATGTGAACCTTCGAAGGAATTAGTTATAGCCACTGTAGGTGCACTCCAACCTGTTGGGAAATTAGCTAAAGAGGTCTTACGTACATACAATTTTCCAGAACCATCACTTGGTGTATTATACATGTATGCATATGAATCGTCACAAACAATGTAGTAATCCCATCCCATATTTCCAGATATACCAAATGATTTTGGTCCTGACCAAGAATTAGGATCATCTATATTTTTTGTTGTAGCATAAGCTGCTCCATAAGTTCCATCTTGATATACTAAATACCATAACCCCTTAGGCTCATAATAAAATACCTCAGGTGCACAAAAATAGCTTTCTCCAATTGAACTCATGTAATTACGTGGTGCAGTCTTAAGTCCTGAAATTGTACTTGCAGATGTATGAAGCATCTGCCACCCTCCACTTTGATTTGCTCCTGTATAAAACACATGATATTTGCCATTATAGTAAACAATGCTCGGGTCCTTAGCACCATAATAATCATATGGTTTTGCTTGACCATGATTAATAACTCTTTCACCTACATGCCATGTCGGACTAGGATTTGCTGCTGCACTTGCTGCCGATACAAATGATGATGTTATTAGTACTAAACCAATAATAAACACAACACTTTTTCTCATTAATCTTTTCATAAATACATCCTCCTTAAATAATAAAATTAGATTCATATTATTCCCAATCTCTCCTCATTCCCCCTTTTCCTATGGTATGTTATCTTTTTTTGATGTCAAAATTACAATGAATCATATCAATTGTAATTGCTGTCACAAACTTTATCTGCTGACTATAAAAAGTTGATATCCCTATGCTCTTCAATTTGTAGCCGTTTACTTAAAGTTACTTTACACACTATGCTAAGTAAAAATATGGTTATATAACCTTTATTAACATAATTATATCACCTTGTAATAAAACGATCGTATTATCTTAAGCCCGATAATCGACATCTCACGCAATCAAATTATAGATATATTAAATTACAAAATATGGACTAAGTTTTCACTTAGTCCACATGATGTATATTATAATACTATAAAAGCTTATTCGTTATCAGAACTTTTCTTTCCTTGAAGAAGTTTAGCAGTGATACCTGATACAATAGGAACTGTCAAAATAATTGCAAAGCCGCCACAGACAGCATTAAGAATATCAATTGCGATGCCGTTAGAGTTTATCAATTGTTTAAACTGCACTTCATAAGAATACATCAAGATAAATGAAAAAATGGACTCACCTAAAAATGCTAAAATAAGTGTGTTTGTCATGGTACCCATCATATCTCGTCCTATATTCATACCAGAGTTGAATAATTCCGTAAAGCTAACATCTGGTTTTTGCATTTGCAGCTCATTTATTGAAGTTGCAATAGAAATAGCAATATCCATTACAGCACCTAGTGAAGCAATAATAATCCCTGTAAATAGAAGATCCTTCACTTGCAGCTTACTTTGACCAGCAATATTGAGCAGTGCATCTGTATCAGAAGATGTATAACCAGATACTCCTAAAATTTTGCTAAAAACAAGCATAAGGATAACTGAGATAATTACCCCAGCTACAGTTCCTAATATAGCGGACAAAGTTTTCCTGTCAAAGCCTCCCACAAGAAAAAGTGTTACGCAGGAAGTGACCACAACAAGTAAAATAGTTGCTTCAATAGCAGGTACACCATGAAAAAGTAATGGAACAAAAATAAATAGTACTGTGGTCAATGTAAATATAATCCCTAGCACAGAATGGAAACCACGCCAGCCTCCTACCAAACAGATTGCCCCAATAAAAAGACCGATAAGTACAAGCAAAGGAACAACACGATAAGGTGCAAACATATAAGCATTCACGAAGGATGTGTCACCAGTGGATGTATTTACAGACACTACAATATTTTGACCATTATGAAGAACAAAATTTGTATCATAGTTAAGTGCATTATTAATTTGAAAAGTTTTTCCCTTATATTGTCCACTTTCTATACGGACACTGACAATTTGTCTTCCACTATATAATCCTGAAAAACCTGAAGGGTTTATTGATTGCTCGTCAATTGAGACAACCTTACCTGTTTCGTAATGCATTTCTCCGCCAGCTTCTGAACTATATGGGTTATAGATCGGCGTGTGAGAACTAAAAAGTACAGCTATTATGATATAAACAAACAAAACAGCAATTGGCCCAATAACTTTACCACCTATTTTAATTGATGAAATCCAATCTAATTTTACCTTCATGTCATTTCTCCTATTTCTATACTGCACTTATATAATAGCAGCGTAATTTTATATAACAAACAATCTAGTCAATATAAACTAGATTGCTTGATCTTTTTAAAGATTTTTAATACTTATTAATTAGTTTTTTGTAATTGTATAGCTATCAATTAGTGATTCATTATTTAATGTGTAATCTGTTGTTGCATAAGTTTTAATTGTAAATGTATTGTCTGTGAAAGATACATCAGAATAAGATGGAACATAACCTTGCCATCCAACGACGCTGAAAGAATGATCTGCACTTCCTCCAACTGTATCGTTACTGCCTGCATTAAAGTCATAATATTTACTTCCTGTTCCAGTGTCAAGAGTAAAGTAAACTGTGCCTTTAGGATTTGTTACACTGTCTGGATAATCTTTTTTTGCATAAGTAGCTTTTGGATTTGTAGTTCCTGGTATAGAAGTAGTATTAGTCTTTTCTAAATTTTCAGATGCTCCAGTATCAGGATTAATGACATTTCCATTAAGCATTTGAGCTGTACGAGTATAATAATGATCATGGCCTTGTAATACAACATCTACATTATATTTATCCATCATCTTTGTCCAAGTGTTACGAATTGTTAAAACTGGATCATCAATCTCATTCTTAGTATTGTGATTTGCTTCACTGTATGCAGATTGATGCCATACAGCTACTTTCCATTTTACATTTGGATTAGCTTTAATAGCTTCACTCATAAATTGATCATGACCAGCTGTAGCATAGTTATTTGCATTAAGTACCATAAATAAAACAGGGCCAGCATTAAACCAATAGTCACCGTCATTTCCATAGCGTGTAGCACCAAGCTTGCTTATGTTTGGTTGATTGTAATGATAACCATAATATTCACCCATTTGATGATCATGGTTACCAGAAAATGCAGCTAAAGGCATGCTTTGTATATAATTTATTGAAGGATCAGGATTGAAAAAGTCTCTATATTGATACCATTGTCCATCAGGAACACCTGAAGGTTGAGTTAAATAATCATAATCGTTAATTTGATCTCCCATTGAAAATAAGAAGTTTAAATCTTTATTTTGAGTTACCAGCTTAAGCATGTTTTGCCAGCCAGTTTTATCATCATTTAAGTTCTTATGTCCACCTGTAGCATTAGATTTAGCAGTCCCCTTAGAATCATCAAATGCACCAATTTGTGGATCACCAAAAGCGGCAAAGCTTACCTTATCAGTAGGTAGAGTAGTAATCGTATAAACTGGACTCCAATTACCTTTCTGGTCACTTACAGAATATGAATATTGTGTGTTTGGATCTAATCCTGTTACTGTTGCCTTATTTGAATATTCACCAGTTAGAGTACCCGCTGAAGGTTTTCCATTAAAAGCGTTATCCCCATAATTAGCAGGTTCAGGAGTTCCTTTAGTATGACCAAGAACAGTTACATCTTGATCAATAGCTTGTGTAGCCTTTACTGCAGCCTGATCTGCAGCCTGAACCACAGCAGAGTCTGGAAATTGTGTGCCATTCATTTTAGATGTAGGTGAAATTTTTACTTGAGCTTTTCCAGCAGCTTGAGTAAACCAAGCGAAATCAAGTTCCTTTGGATTTGAACCAACACCTGCATTAATGTTATAAGGACCTGCTACCTGAGGCAAAGAAAAACCTTCAATGCTTGAGGTTCCTGTAACAGCAGCATTAACGTCTGCTATATAAGGTAGACATGCAGAAGTAGCAACCACTGCAGCTACTGCTATTGGAAGAATAAACTTAGTTTTCTTACTAATTTTCATATAATATGACCTCCTAAAATAAATAATTCCTTCTTATTAACGTTACTCCTTTCAGTTTAAGTGATGGTTAATATATGGTTAATTTTGCTTTAAATATTCTAATTTACCATTAATTCTCTTAAAATACTCCAAGTAGATGTTTCGATCCACGAAAACAGATAAGCTTTTAATTTCTCCAATTAGATATATCACACCAGATGGACTAAAATATTATGATATTTTATTTGTTTTCCCTGCCTCCCATAAGACTATTAGAAATCATGCCGACAATCACAAATATTATGCCTATAATTCCAAAAGTATTTGGGATTTTATCACCAAAAACAAATATTCCTCCAAGTAATGTAAACATCACTTCTCCAGCTTGAGTTGATTCTATAATAGCCATTTTATGAGTATCTCCCCCAACTATATCTCCAGCCTTAAAAAATAGTACAGTTGCAATAACACCTGAAAAAATAGCAACTATTAAAGACTGAATTAACTGTCCCTTACTTGGAAGTCCATCAAAAATTATACCAAAGGAAGACAAAACAAACCAAAATGGCATACTACAAAGGGTCATCCCGAATACTCTCTGAAAAGTAGTAAACTTATTTTCACATATCTCTATCATTTTACGATTTCCAAGTGGATAAGCAAAAGCAGCTAAAATCACAGGTATAATGCCTATACCTAATTGTGATACAGACACAGCCTTTGAATGCTCAAGCTGCATTAGTAATATCCCAAATAAAATCACACTAGACATCAAAATAGATTTCTTAGGCGCTCTGCATCTTACTCTAGTAACCTTAGCCCCGGTTTGTGCATTTTTAAAAAATAAAGGTGACATAAGTGCTCCCGCAACTATTGTTATCTGCCATGTGCCTGCAACTAACCATGATGCACCATAAGCTGAAGCAAAGCTTAGTGGAGCATAAAAAATTCCAAATCCTACTGTGCTCCATATAATCCATTGAAATGTTCTCTCTTTTATATCTTTTAAAACATAAAACAATTCCTTTTTTAAAAAAACAATAACAGATAAAATTGGTAGCATAAAAACATATCTAAGACATGCGCTCCAAATCCAATTTCCTCCAGAGACACTCATTTGTTGATTTAATACAAAAGTGAATGCAAAGAAAAATGATGCAGCTATTCCAAGTGCAAATGCCTTTATCATATATATCTCCCCTTTCTATATGTTATATTATATATTTATGCGCTATATTGCTCAATATATAATTTACTTTTCCTCTAGAATGCTATAAAATATATCTAGAAAATTGCGCTTCCATAATGTACAAAACTATTGATTAATAGCAAGGAGGTTTTTATGGAAAATCTAAATTTGATTATAGGAAATAAACTTAAATATATAAGAAGTAAGAGAAATTTAAGTTTGGATGAACTATCTAAGTTAACCGGTGTCAGCAAAGCAATGCTTGGTCAAATAGAGCGAGGACAATCTAATCCTACGGTTTCAACCTTATGGAAAATTGCAACTGGACTTAAGGTATCTTTTTCTGTCTTTATCGATGAGAGTAATGATGAGCTTAATATAATAGATCAAGAAGATATAATTCCAATAATAGAAGAAAACAGTAAAATGCGATTATATCCCATATTTCCTTTTGATATTAGTAAAGGATTTGAAATATTTACAATAGAACTTGAGTCTGGCTGTATTCATCCTTCCACACCACATAATGATGAAGTTGAAGAATATATCCTAGTCACACAAGGCGAAATTGAAATGATTATAGATAATAAAAGCTTTAGATTAAAAAAGGGAAATTCTTTGAATTTTAAAGCAAACAAATCGCATACTTATAAAAATATAAGCGATTCTATAGCTATATTTCAGAATATAATACTCTACAAAAAAATAGAATAAAAGGCTTAACAGATTTTCTTTTAGCTTCACTATTATCTTTATTTTTAAGTGCCTCTCTCTAAACTTCTGCCATATAAAATAATAATCGAATTAAAAACACATCATTAATTTAGAATAATGTGATTTTAAGCTGACACAATGAATTCAAATTAAATATTTCTGTGTCTATTTAATTTGAATACATATACTTTCTAGCTGTTAAAGCCTTGTAAATTCTCGAAGTTAAGTTTATACTGTCAGTAATACTTAGAGCTCTATCTAAGTATTACTGAGTTTTAAAGTTTTTCATAAAATTTTTGAGGAGAATAAATCAATGTATACAATAAATGAAGTAGCCGATATTTGTGATATTTCACCTTATACAATTCGCTTCTATGATAAAGAAGGGCTTTTGCCTTTTGTCTCAAGAAATAGTACTGGAAATAGACAGTTTAGCGATTCAGATTTGAACGTAATCAAACTTATTTGCTGTTTAAAAAATAGCGGTATGCCAGTTAAGGAGATTAGAAGATATATTGACTTAGCAATGCAAGGGGTTGAAACCTCTGAACAGAGAAAGCAGATAATGATCGACCATAGGAAAGAGGTTGTAAAGCAAATAGATAATTTAAAGAAAAATTTAAATATCATCGATTTAAAAATTGCCCTCTATGATTCTGATGATGGCTTATCTCTTTCTAGTATATTCGTAGAACAAGAACAGAAAAATTAACATACCCATTTATGCATGCATAGCAAAGAAAACTACTCCTGCTAGGAAACAGATAATTATTAATCACCTTGAGGCAATAATTTTAAAATGAACTTGAAATAAAAAATAAGCAGGCAGTTACTTAAAGTAGTATCTAAGTGACTGCCTGCTTATCTTAAGATTAATAATATGTTTTTAGTTATTTCTTACTACTTAAGTTTTAATTAAATAAACTTTATGTTTGTCAACTTCTCAGATTCTTCCCAAAGCTTTGAAGCATCCTTAACATCTATAGCTTGTGGTGCAATTTTAGCTATTTTAGGATACCCTCTCATTTCACTCATTTTTGAAGGTCCATAATATGTTCCACCTGTTGCATTTTCTGCTGTCGCAGCATAAAGTGATGGCCACGCTCCATGAGCTGCTGGCTGAAATAAAAACGGTCCAAATAAACGTCGCACAATTCCAGTTGGGCTATTCTTTCCGGCTCCATTAGGTATTAATTCCGTTCTTGATATACCTGGATGCGCACCTATACTGCTAATTCCCCAGCCAGCTGCATCACTTCTTCGCTGTAATTCAAATGCCAACATAAGGCATGCGAGTTTCGACTGAGAATAAGTTACCATTGGTTTGTAGCTGTATTCTGCTTGAAGATCATCAAAGTCTATAACTCCTGAAAGATGAGCTAAGCTACTCAGGGTGATTACCCTTGGCTTATTTCCTTTCTTTAAAAGAGGAAGCATATGTGCTGTTAATGCAAAATGACCAAAATAATTTGTACCCATTTGCAGTTCAAACCCATCTTTTGTAACCAAGCGCTTAGGCGGAGCCATTACTGCTGCATTGTTTATAAGAATATCTAAGCTTTTGCGCTCAGATCTCATTCGTTCACCAAATGCTTCTATAGATGCAAGATCTGCTAGATCAAGTTTTTCAAAACGTATATTTCCAGAAGGATTTATTTTCTTAATCCTTTTTATAGCTTCTTCTCCTTTATCCTTATTTCTACCAGCCATTATAACCTCAGCTCCTGCACGAGTCATCTCTAATGCTGTTTCATAGCCAATTCCACCTGTTCCTGTAATAACAACTGAGCGACCTTTTTGTGAAGGAATATCTGCCGAAGTCCAATTTCGTTTCATATTTTCTGCCATAATAAACACTCCTTTTATTATCTACTGTACTTGCTTGTAAACTGATTGATTTTACTTATTTTATAATATAAACCTTATTTACATTGCATGTCTTTTTTTAAATAAAATCATAAATTCCACTTTTATATCCTGTTTACGGAATATACATGGCTTCTGTATATTCTTGTGCGATTTAAAGTACATTTTCACCTTCTTTTCTAGATTTATAAAAGATGTTAAAAGTTCTTGTATTGTACTTTGTACTAATACTAACACTTAGAGTTTTATATAAGTCAAGCATATTTAAAGATTTTTTTAAGAAGATTTTAAGCCATGTATAACATCAATAAAATCCAGGAAATCTGCGTTCTTCAGTATATGCAACTCACTTTTAGTACAAATAAGGACTTCTTCACTTCACCCAAAACCAACAGCAACCTAAAAGTGATATAACCTTACCTGCTGTCTTATAAGCACTGGTATACAAATCAAAAAAATAAGCAGGTAATTACTTAGAGTACTGTCTAAGTAATTATCTGCTTATTTTACATGTATTGTTTTCTTATTTATCTTAAAAAGAATTGAATCAATTTTATCCAATCCACTACTGGTCTTTTACTCTCCTGTTCACTTTAAAGCCTACAATAAAAAATTTGGAATAAAATGATACAAAAATCTAAAAGGCTCTTATTTTTATTGTACAAAAATTATAGTAACTGATTTAGCTTGCTTTCAGGCTCTTCACCATTCTCTACACGTTTTATATTATTTACAAAGAAATCATATCTTTTTTTGTGGAATTTGAGACCATCAGGCATGCCGGCTGTATGGGGAGTCAGTATCACATTACCAAGATTCCGGAGCTCACTGTCAATAGGAAGCGGTTCAGATTCAAACACATCCAAGCATGCTCCTGAAATATCCTTGTTTTTTAATGCATCTATCAAGTCACTTTCATTGACAATCCCGCCACGAGCTGTATTGATAAAAAGTGCGGTATTCTTCATTTTCTTGAATACTTCTTTGTTTATCAGCTGTTTGGTCTGCTGATTCAAGGATACATGTACACTTACTATGTCTGATGTACCTACAAGAGTATCGAAATCCGTTATTTTTACAAAACCGTCAGACTGTACAACCGCATTTCTAGCATAAGCCAACACATTCATATCAAAAACCCTGCAAAACTCAGCCACTTTTTTACCTACAGCTCCCAAGCCGATAATCCCAATCGTTTTACCATTTAATTCACTCCCTGTATAATCCAATTGATTTTCATCCATCTTATTTTTCATGAAAGCATCAAGAAATGGTATGTTTTTATAATAAGATAATATGAGTGCCATTACGTGCTCTGCCACTGCCTGTGCATTCACTCCTGCAGCATTGGCCACCCAAATGCCTCTCTGTGTGCAGGCATCAATATCTACATTATCAAATCCTGCACCCGTCTGTACCAGCTTTAACTTTTTTGCTATAGATAGCAGGCTGCTGTCCACTTTAATATGTTCTGGTATGATTACCTGACAATCTTCAATATGATGCAGCATTTCTTTTCCCGGTGGAACAATTACAACGTCCCATTCTTCTGGAAAGTACCTTGTAGCATTTAATTTTGATGCCTCTATAAAATATCCGACTATAAGAATCTTCATTGCTAAACCACCTTTCATACTATATACATTTTCGTGTACCTATTTATCTCTTTATTAACTAGATATAACTCCTTTCCAAAATAATTATCTCCGCAAAAAATATTATATAGGAATTTTTTTATATTTTCACCATATATAATCTTTATTGTATATAAAAAAGATAG
Source organism: Bacillota bacterium (assembly GCA_023435985.1). GTDB lineage: Bacteria > Bacillota > Clostridia > Clostridiales > Clostridiaceae > Clostridium. The sequence goes on from JAEZKY010000086.1 coordinate 27,624, forward strand.
TTAATGAATCCGGCACATTAACTATCTCTTTTAGTTTATATCTTTATCAAACTTAAAATAAATTTACGTATGTATTATTATCTAACAACTTGTGAATTATATGCAAATGCTAGTGCATTTGTATTTTTAATTAAAATATGCATAGCAACAAATGGACCTATCCCACATAAAAAAGCACCAAATATCATCCACATAAGTACTGAAGTTCCGTTTTCAGAAAAATGTAAATTATAGCGTGGTGCATTCTCTGCTAATCTATTACCAATATTATAATACCAAAACCATGAATAAATTCCACATGTAATTATAGACAATAAAATAAATTTTAAAAGCCCTCCTGTTTTCCTTCCATCTCCTGCACAAATTTTATTAATATCTTGTGCTATTTTATAAATAAACCAATAACTGTATATTCCTAAAGTTAAAATTGTAAATAATATATACTTTCCAAGTCCCCTGTTTGTAGAAATCATCAAAATCCCCCATTTTTCACAAATTCAAATAACCTATATATAAAGCCATTTTCAATATTTATATTAACAACATCATCCGGATTTAAAAGTCTAAATATGTATGTTGCAATAAACAATATCACTCCAATAACTATCGCATAATTGAATACACTTTTAGATATATTATTCCTAAATAGAAATATAAATAGATAAACTGCTGGTAAAATAAATAATGGATGATAATAAAATGCTCCCTTTATGTCAAAATGAAATAAACATATCCATGCTCTTGTCATTCCACAACCAGCACATGATATACCAGTTAAGAACCTAATAGGACATCCAATACCAATAATACTGTAGAAAATATATAATCCGGTTATACAAAAAATAAGTTTAATATGTTTAATAATTTCTATATTTTTCATAATGCTATATCCATTCAAAGTTTATTCAATTGATAATTGATAATTGATAATTGATAATTGATAATTGATAGCTTATTCTACCATATAAACGGTTATTTTACAATATTTTATCTTTATTTCCATATTATCGTTTTATAGCTGTAATTTTTTTCCAGTAGATTTAAAAGATACATATTAATAGCATTGACTCGTGAGTTGGTGGTTAAATAGTCATTGTAGATATGTTCAGTAAATTTTCTTAATATCAAATAGATCGACCACACCAGTAAAAGTAAATCCTATTAACACCAATCAACTAATATTTAAGCTTATCGTTTTTTGCTTTCTATATTGCATATTGCAGATGATCGATCCTAAGACTATATAACAATTTATTTTCGATCATATGATTTAATAGAAATTTTACTGCAAAACCCATGGCTTTCTACCTTTTTTCTTTGTTATGATGCATAAGTTATAATAAGGTACACAAAATAACCAAGACACCGATACTTCTTTAATATATTTCTTATTGTCGCAAAGCCTGTCTAAGCTCTTTTTGTACTCAGGATTTTTCACGACAATGATCGAATTAACTCAATCCGGAGATACTTGTATCTTTATAATATTGGGGTTCAAATATTCCTTACTGACTAACTTGTCTAGAATCGGTATTCCGGTCGTGGGACATGTACTTCCCGATATGGACTTGAAATAGGTCTCGTCAAAATCTTCATAAGATTGACGCTGTTATACGTGCAGCTTCCTATCAAAGCAAGGAAGAACTAGACTCTATTAAGGAAAAATATACAAATGAAAAATAGAGAAGTGAATGAGAAAATACCCCTTTGCTGAATAGTATCAGCTAAGGATACTAAAAACTATTTTAAATTACAATTCAATCATAATTTTAAATGGAGGTAAAACAATTGGAAATATAACGATAGTTCCTGTATGGATTATTCAAGATATTTTAGTTTTAATAATTGCCACTTTAATGATTTTTTATATAATTAATAACGAAGAGCGTCCAAAGATTGTATTAATGCAATTCGTATGCTTTGTCTTTTTCTGCGCCTCGATCTTTGAAAATGTTGCTGTATTTATGGGATCTATGGGGAAAGAAGGTTTTTACTCATATGGGCACAGTATCCTAATGATATTCAATGTACCAATAACTGTTCCAATTATCGAGTTTCTTATCGTTTACTCAACTTTACGTGTTTTGAAGACAATAAATATACCGTCATGGACTAAACCATTCATTGCTGGACTTAGTGCTATGATTTTTGACTTTTCACTGGATCCAGTCGCAGTAAAACAGATTTTTCAAACTTCGGAAGGAACCATTGGCAGGTGGAGTTATTATCCGCTCCCTGGTGAACCTGTAATATATGGAGAACCTGTCATGAATTTTACAGGATAGATCTATATAGCCGGATACTGGACTGCATTTATTTTAATCGGTGAATGGTGGCATAAAAAGAAAGGCTACAGTAATCTAATTGGTTATATATATCCGGTTTTGGCTGCAATTCTTTCTCTAGCCTGTTTGGTTTCACCTATATCCAACTTTTTTAATTATATGGGACCATTTTTGGCCAGAACTTCTAATATGCAATGGGTAATGTTGGTCGCTCTTTCTGTAATTTCATTGGTAATTTCAGCGTTAGCCTCCGTCAAATTCTGGGATCATAGGGTTGTTAGCTCTTTGAATTACAGAAAAGATTTTCCTATCATGTTTACTTTTCTGGGTTTTCCTCTGGCTAATACCTTATTTTGTATTATTGGTGGGTACCTGGAGGTACTATGGCTTGTTGTCTTGGCACAAGTGTTATTATTGTTAGGCTGGAGTGGAATTTATATTTTGAATAAAAGGTTATTCCCCAAGGAATGAAGTGCTCCCAACAAGCTAAATAAATATTTCAATAAGCAAGCCGTAAGGGCTTGCTGCCTGTATAGAATGTGTGGTGTGTGTTAAGTCCTTAGCTACTTTCTAATATAAAACGGATAGGAGATTACCCATTAATTGAGTAGCCAACCTTTCATCACCGTACGCACAATGTCGTCAACTTAAGGAAATATATAAAAAATTAATAAAAAATACTTTACAATAATTAGGAAAAATGAAGCCTCGCTATAGATATTAAATTTATAGTGAGGTTTGGTTTTATGAAAAATATTAAATTATTATCCCAAATTTTAAAGAGAAGAGATAAATTAATTATTTCTAATGAGTTTAAAGAAGCATATAGAACAATAGAATTTTATGCTGTCTTATTACAATGAGCCATTAATTAGCAACCAATGAAAACCTCAGATATCATCTATAAAAAGGGCAAAAAAATCGGGCTGAAAAATGCATTTTTTAGGCCCGATTTTTGCTTAATTTCCACTCCAAAACCACAACATATCGTTGTCTAACTCTCTGCTTTTCCATCAAAGCCGCTATTCGTCATCTGAACCACCGTCTCCACATGTTTAGTTTGAGGAAACATATCCACCGGCTGCACTTCTAATACTTTGTATCCCATATCTGCTAAATACTTCAAATCTCTTGCTAAAGTCCCTGGATCACAGGATACATAAACTATTTTTTTTACCTTTGTCTTTCCAATGACATCTAATAGTTTAGTATCACACCCTTTTCTTGGAGGATCGACAACTATAACATCTGGACTAATTCCCTGCTCTATAAGCTCTGGAATTACCTCTTCAGATTTCCCAACAAGAAATTCCGAATTATCTATTCCATTAACTTTTGCATTAATTGCAGCATTATCAATTGCTTGCTCTACTATTTCAACACCATATACTTTTTTAGCTTTTTCAGCTAGAAATAATGTTATTGTACCTGTTCCACAATAAGCATCGAAGACAACTTCATCTCCACTTAAATTAGCATATTCCAAAGCCTTATTATAAAGAATTTCTGTCTGCACTGGATTTACTTGAAAGAAAGACAAGGGTGATATGTTAAATTTATATTTGCCTATGTAATCAGATATAGAATCTTCTCCCCACAACGTAACGCATTTGTCACCAAAAACCACACCAGTATTTTTAGCATTTATATTTTGAATTATGCTCTTTGCATTTTTTACATCTGTTTTCAACTTATTAATTAGTTCTTTTTTATGAGGTATTTCTTTATCAGTAGTAATCAATACAACCATTATTTCATTTGTATTATATCCTTTTCTAACCATTATACTTCTGACTAATCCTTGCTTAAAAAATACTCCATCCTTTTTTGCTGCTGTTATAGAATAAGCTTTCATCCATTCTCGTATTATCTTTATTATTTCATCGCTTTCCCTATCTTGAAGAAGACAAGTATTCATATCAATTATCTCATGAGTCTTTTCGCTGAAGAATCCTATAGAAAGTTCATTATTTACTGATCCAACAGAAAATATACCCTTATTCCTATATCTATATGGACTTTCCATGCCTATAGGATACTTAACTACTTCGCTGCTTAATCCCCCAATTCTTTCTATACATTCTTTAACTCTGTTATATTTAAAATCTAACTGTCCCTTATAACTAGAGTGCATTAATGCACAACCACCACAAGTTTCATAGTTTATGCATTTTGGCACTTCTCTTTCATTAGATTTTTCTACTATCTCTATAAGCTTTCCATAACTATAATTTTTCTTAGCTTTAACAATACTTGCTTTAACAGTTTCTCCCCTTAATGCCCCTGGTATAAATACTGGATATCTATCTATTTTAGCTACTCCTTCTCCCTCATACCCCAAAGAGTCAATTTTCACTATATATTCCTTATTTTTTTCTAACACATACACACTTCCTTCGTTGTTAGGTATAACTGCTTAAAATTCCTTTCTACATTCTATCATATATAAATAAAAATTATAATATCTATAATAAACCAATCAACTATATTTAATTTGTTATAACATAAAAAAAGAGCACCTTTCGGTGCTTAGGGCACATTCAAAAATATTGAGTCAACCTATTTATTAACTTGCTATTTTTTCATGTACTTAATACAGAATCAGTTGCCATTTAATTCCATAATTACTCAAATATTATTCCCTGTTAAGAGCAATAATATACATTATATATTAAATTGCTCATATATAATTGTTAATTTTTTGTTAACTTTTCTTTTCTTAAATTAATTGTTTATAAAAAAAGACTTTAGTGAAAATCACTAAAGTCTCTCTATGTACAAAAAGTTAAATTTTAATCTTATTTAACAACATCAACTTTTAATAAGTTAGTTGCTCCAACTTGATCAACAGGTACACCTGCTGCTATTACAACAGTATCTCCTGATTTAACAAATTCGTGGTTTTTAGCTATTTCAACTGATTTTTCTAACAATTCATCAGTTGATACCATTTTATCAGCAACTATTGCATATACACCCCATGAGAATGCTAATTGTCTAGCAACTACTTCATCTGGAGTAACAGCTATAATTGGACATTCTGGTCTACATTGAGAAATTCTCTTTGCAGTTGCTCCTGTTTGAGTTGAAGTTATCACAGCTGCTGCTTCTAATTCGTTAGCTGCATTACTAGCTGCTCTTGAAATAACTCCTGCAATAGCTGGAACATGTGACTTAGCTTGAGAAACTGCTACTTTATACTTTAAAGATTTTTCAGTTTCTTCAGCAATTTTAGCCATTGTAGCTACAGCTTCTACTGGATAATCTCCATTAGCGCTTTCTCCTGATAACATTATTCCATCAGTACCATCTAAGATAGCATTAGCAACGTCTGATACTTCTGCTCTTGTTGGTCTTGGATTTCTCATCATAGAATCTAACATTTGAGTTGCAGTGATAACTGGCTTTCCAGCTTCATTACACTTCTTAATCATCATCTTTTGAACTGCAGGTACTTGTTCTATTGGAATTTCAACTCCCATATCTCCTCTTGCAACCATTAAAAGATCTGATACTTCTAATATTTCATCTACGTTATCAACACCTTCTTGATTTTCGATCTTTGAGCAGATTAATATTCTTTCTCCGCCGTTTTCATCAAGAATCTTTCTGATAGTCTTTACGTCCTCTGCTTTTCTTATAAATGAAGCAGCAATCATAGTAACTCCAACTTTACATCCAAAGATTAAATCTTCCTTATCTTTTTCAGTAAGTGCTGGTAACTTAATAGATACTCCTGGTACGTTAACTCCTTTATGAGTTGCAACAAATCCAGTGTTTTGAACTTCACACTTTATAGCATTTCCTTCAACTGATTTTACAGTTAATCCTACTAAACCATCATCTATTAAAATAGTGTTTCCTGGTTTTACGTCCTTTGCTAAGCCTGCATAAGTAACAGCACATTTAGTAGTGTCACCAATTACATCCATATCTCCAGCATATACTGTAAATTCTGCACCTTTAGTTAATTCAACTTTCTTTGGTTCGAATTTTCCTGTTCTGATTTCTGGTCCTTTAGTATCAAGAATTATAGCGATTTCTCTATTTAATTTCTTTGATAATTCTTTAACCTTTGCAATTCTTCCACCGTGTTCTTCATGATCTCCATGTGAAAAATTATGTCTTGAAGCATTCATTCCTGCAAGCATAACTTTTTCTAATATTTCAATATCCTCACTTGCTGGACCAATAGTACAAATCATTTTAGTTTTTCTCATTAAACTAACACTCCTCTTTCTTGGATTAATTTATAGAATTTATATAAATAAACTATAAGCTAAATAAACTATTATGATAATATTTGAGCCACATCATATAACTCTTTATCAAATTTACTTTCCATGTCTAGAGCTTCATCTATATCTTGGTCTATTATTTGATTATTTTTAATTCCTATTACTCTTGAAGTTTTTCCTTCTAGTAGTACTTCTATAGCTTTTGCTCCCATTCTTGAAGCTAATAGTCTATCTGTAGCTGAAGGACTTCCACCTCTTTGAATATGACCTAAGATTGTTGCTCTTGCTTCAATTCCTGTTATTTCTTCAACATACTTTGCAAGTTCAAATGCTCCACCAATTCCTTCTGCAAGAATTATTAAGTTATGCATCTTTCCTCTATTTTTTCCTTCTAAAATAGTTTTGCAAAGTTCATCTCTGTCAAAGTCCATTTCTGGAATTATAATTGCTTCTGCTCCACCACAAATACCTGCATATAAAGATAAGTCTCCGCAATCTCTTCCCATAACTTCTACAATTGAAACTCTTTCATGTGAAGTTGAAGTATCTCTGATTTTATTTATAGCATCTACTACAGTATTTAATGCTGTATCAAAGCCTAAAGTAAAATCTGTATAAGCTAAATCATTGTCTATAGTTCCTGGAAGACCTATTGTCTTTATTCCAAGCTTTGATAATAATTTTGCTCCTGTAAATGATCCATCTCCACCTATAACTACTAATGCTTCTATTCCGTAGGCTTGAAGTATTTTAGCAGCTTTTTTTCTAACTTCTTCATTCTTGAATTCAGGACATCTAGCAGTTCTTAAGATAGTTCCACCTCTTTGGATTATATCAGATACAGAGTTTCTATCCATCTTGAATAATTCTCCGTTGATTAATCCACTATATCCTCTTTGTACACCCATAACTTCAATTCCATTATAAAGTGCAGTTCTTACTACCGCTCTAATTGCAGCATTCATTCCTGGTGCATCTCCACCACTTGTTAACACAGCTATCTTTTTCATAATATATATTTCCTCCTTAAATACCTTTAAGGGACCTTTGGAGACCCTTATGTACATAATTTAACCATTTTTCATTAACCAAGATTAATTGTACATAAAATTTACTGAATTATCAATCACATTTAACCAATTTCTGATATAATTCTGAAATAATTGTCTTAATTTTATGAAAAGTTTTATATCTTGAATAATTTATTTATTTTCCTATTTATTTTTATACATATTATCCATAATTTCTACCATTTCATAAATTTATATACAAATACTTTAAAATATATTAACTATTTTTCAGATAACAATATTATTATATGTGAATTTAATCACTCCTTCTATTATAACCAATAATCGATAAATTTATATAAATTATTATTATTTTTGCCATATTAATTTTTGTAATATTTTTCATTTACATATTTGATATAATGTAGCTATTTATTAGCTATTAATTTATAATTTATTTATAAATCTACTACTTTAACATTTTCTTCTCCTAATGTTTCTCTAAGCAATGTTGTAACGTCACTATTTAATGACACCCATCGATCTCTTGGGACTCTAAATTTTTGTTTTCCCTTATTCTCAAATATATAAATAGGCGTATCTCCCAGATAATCTGAAACTAATATTTCCTTAAGCCTCTTATTTAACGCTTTAGCTGCTATTGTATCCTCAACTCTTAAATATATTTTTGAGTTATTCACCTTTTCTAAAGGTTCTATACTTTCACATATAAGCTTAGGCTGTTCATCTTCCTTTAAACTTAAACGACCTTTTATTATTACTAAACTGTCTGTCACGCAGAGTAATTTAACTTTTTCTAATGTTTTAGGAAAGACTATTACTTCTATTGTCCCTGTTAAATCCTCAAGGGTTAAAAATGCCATTATTGAATTATTTCTTGTTATTTTTTGATTAACACTTGCGAGAATTCCTCCAAGAATCACCCTATCATTATCCTGCAGAGTATCCTCTCTATTAAATATAGTAACCTCTGGCATATCAGCTTCTAATACATCATCAAGGGTTTCTTGTCCAATGAATATCTTGGATATTTCATTTGTAGTCTGCATCTTTAAGCTTTGAGCATAATCATCCAAAGGATGCCCTGTAATATAAAGTCCAGTCATTTCTTTTTCCATGGCTAGCAAGTTTCGTTTATCAAACTCTTTAATATTAGGATAATTAACCTCTGGATTCTTTAATTCCTCGCTTGCAAACAAACTTATTTGCCCATCAATATTTCTTCTCTTATCACTTGATATATTATCAATCAACTTCTCATGAACTGCCAGCATCTTTGATCTAAAAACATCAAAGTCATCTAAAGCTCCTGCTTTTATTAAACATTCAACTGCACGTTTATTTATTGATGATGTATCCATTTTATTTATAAAGTCTACAAGAGATTCAAATTTTCCCTTTTCTTCTCTTGCTTTTACTATGCCGTCTACAACATTAGCTCCAACATTTTTTATGGCAGCCATACCAAACCTAATTTTATCTCCCTTAACTGTAAATCTCGAATAACTTTCATTTATATTAGGAGGTAAAACTTGTATTCCTAAGCTTTCTGCTATTCCAATATAATGAGCTACCTTCTCGCTTATTCCCATAATTGAGTTAAGCATGGCTGCAATCATTTCTACAGGATAATACCTCATAAGATATGCCGTCTGATACCCTACAACTGCATAAGCTGCTGCGTGAGACTTATTAAATGCATAAGATGCAAAGTCCATCATTGAGTCAAAAATCTTATTAGCTGCGTCTTCTGAAATACCATTCCTTATGCATCCAGGCACTACTACTTCACCATTCTCAATAATACCATGAATAAAATTCTTTCTTTCCTCTTCCATGACCTTGTGCTTTTTCTTTGACATAGCTCTTCTAACCATGTCACTTCGTCCCATAGAATATCCTGCTAGATCTCTAACCGCCTGCATTACTTGTTCCTGATATACTAAGCATCCATAAGTTACTTTTAATATTGGTTCTAACTCTTGAGTCAGATAAGTAGCTTTTTCTGGATTTCTCTTTCCCTCTATATATCTTGGTATTTCAGCCATTGGGCCTGGTCTATACAGAGAGATTCCCGCAATTATATCCTCAAAGGAATCAGGCTTTAATTCTTTCATAAATGAAGTCATTCCTGGTGATTCTAACTGGAATACACCGGCTGTATTGCCTTCTCCAATCATCTTATAAATTTCTTCATCTTCAAAATCTATCTTGTCTAAATCTACATCTGTTCCTCTATTTTCCTTAATCATTTTAATAGCATCATTCATAACAGTTAATGTTCTGAGTCCCAAGAAGTCCATTTTGAGTAATCCAAGCTCTTCTAAAGTATTCATACCAAATTGAGTTACTATCATTTCATCATTCTTCTGTAGTGGTACATATTCAACCAAAGGTTTTGAAGCAATAACTACTCCTGCTGCATGAGTTGATGAGTGCCTTGGCAGCCCTTCTAAGTCCATAGAAACATCTATTAGGGTTTTCACCCTTTCATCAGTATCATAAGCTAATTTAAGCTCTGGATTTAAATCTAAAGCCTTTTCTATAGTTATTCCAAGCATTGTTGGTATCATCTTAGCAATTCTATCAACTTCAGCATAACTATAATTCATAGCTCTTCCTACGTCTCTTATACATAATCTTGCCGCCATTGTACCGAAAGTTATTATCTGCGAAACATTATTTACTCCATACTTTTCAACAACATAATCAATAACTTCTTCTCTTCTCTCATAACAGAAGTCACTATCAATATCGGGCATTGATACTCTTTCCGGATTTAAGAAACGCTCAAAGATTAAGCTATATTTAATAGGATCTATTTTAGTAATTCCAAGTGTATACGCTACTATTGAGCCGGCTGCAGATCCTCTACCTGGGCCTGTTGGTATTCCACTTTCATATGAAAATCTAATAAAATCCCAAACAATTAAAAAGTAATCAACATACCCCATCTGTTTGATTACACCCAGTTCATACTCTAGTCTGTCAACAAATTCCTTAGCCGCTTCAAACTTTTCTGTAAGTTCATTAATTTCATTATAGTTTAAGTCTTTATTTCTTATATTTTCAAATACATCATATCTTTCTATAAGTCCTTTGTAACAAGTATCTCTTAAATACTCATATGGATCCTGACCTTCTTCTAGAGGAAATTTAGGCAGCTTGGATTCATGGAATTTATAGTCATAATCACATTCTTCTGAAATCTTAACAGTATTCTCTAAGGCTTCTGGTATATAAGAAAACATATCCCACATTTCTTCTGCTGATTTCAAATAAAATTGGTCTGAAGGATATCTTCTCCTATGCGGATCATCTACAGTTTTAGCTGTTTGTATACACATTAAAATATCATGAGATTTAGAATCTTCTTTCTTTATGTAGTGAACGTCATTGGTTGCTATTAATGGTATACCTGTTTCCTCTGCTAGTTTAATATTCTCCTCATTTACTTTTTGCTGCTCTTCCATACCATGATTCTGCAACTCAATGTAAAAATCCCCATTAAATATTTCTTTATATATTAAGGCTGTCTCCTTAGCCTTTTCGTAGTTATCTTTAAGGTGATATGACTGTACTTCCCCCCCTAAACATGCACTTAATGCAATTAATCCTTCACTATGCTTTCTTAGGTAATCATGATCAATTCTTGGTTTATAATAAAACCCTTCTATTGATGCTGTTGACACTATTTTCATTAAGTTTTCATATCCAGTTTGATTCTTAACTAATAAAACTAAATGGTAGGTTGAGTTTTCCTTATCTGGCTGCTTTATGTGCCTAGATTTAGGCACTACATATACTTCACATCCCAAAATGGGCTTTATATCATTTTCCTTTGCTGCTTTATAAAAATCTACAAGCCCATATAAAACTCCATGGTCAGTTATGGCAATACTCTTCATTCCGAGTTCTTTTGCCCTTTTCATGAGATTTTTTATTTTACCCGATCCATCTAACAAACTATATTCTGTATGTAAATGTAGATGTACAAATTCCTTTTCCACGTGAGTCCCCCCTTTGTCAGTTAACTGTTGAAAGTTCACAATTAACAGTTGTGGATAAAATATCTTTGCAATTTTCTAATATATCTTATTTTTAAGTTTTAGCTGTCTATAACTGTTATCTTCTAAAATACATTTATCAATAACTTATTTAAAATTATCTGCTCCTTAATTATAACAATCTGGCTCTATTTTTTATACAATTTTATACGAAAAACAGCAGCTGAACTATGTTTTTATACAATCAACCGCCGTTAAACTTATTATTTATTCTCTTACTCTCTAATTAATGCATATTTTTTATTTCTTTAGTTGTCTATATATTAATTATTATAGCCTACCTAAAAAAACTTTAAAACATTCCTAATTCTAATTTCTATTCCAAATATAATATTTAAATTTATATTTAAAAATCTAATGTTTTACTTCCTTCCAAATATGGCCCTATAACCTTCTTTACTTTTTCCACATGAAATTCATTCACATCATATGCCAAATAATCTTCTTTGTTATCAAATCTTGTTATTAGACCTATATCGTAGCTTCTGTCGCTTCTTACTACATCCACACCTACTTCTAGATGCTTTAGTTCTTCAACTTTTCCATTCATAGATAATAATGTTTTTGCTACAAATTCCAAGTTTTCTGTAGTTGATTCCTTCAATTTAAATAATACAATGTGTGTAAACATATTTATCCCTGCTTTCTTCAATTATAAATTAACAGTACATATTTAACACTTATAGATAAGCAATCTTAAAACTAACTCTATACTTTGGGATATATTCTACACCAGAAACAACAAAATACCCTTCTTTCAATGAGCTACCACATAAGTATGATTTCTATAATTGTTAAGATGATAACTGTCTGAATTATTTACTTGTTCTTAATTCCTCGGCTATTTTTTCTATCTTTCTTAATCTATGATTTATTCCTGACTTCCCAACCGGTGGATTTAACATTTCTCCTAATTCCTTCAATGATTCATCTGGATAATTTAATCTTAACTCTGCAATTTCTCGCAAATTATCAGGCAACCTTTGAAGCCCTATTTGGGACTGTATTAATTTTATGCTTTCTACTTGCCTTACAGCTGCATTTACTGTTTTTGAAAGATTTGCAGTTTCACAGTTAACAAGCCGGTTAACATTGTTTCTCATTTCCTTCATTATTCTTATATTCTCAATTTCTAATAGAGAGGAATGAGCTCCAATAACATTAAGTAAGTCTACAATTTGTTCTCCTTCTTTAATGTATACTATAAAGCTGTTTTTTCTTTGTATTACTTTAGAATTTAAATCAAATGTATTAACTAAATTGGATAGATCTCTAGCATACTCTTCACTATGAGTTACAAATTCTAAGTGGTAAGTCTTTTCGGGATTGCTTATACTTCCTCCACCTATAAATGCCCCTCTTATATATGCTTTTTTTATATCATCATCTTTAAATATATGATCTTCTATTCTATAATCCAAACTCATTATTCCATCGATTTCTTTGAGTATACCAGTTTCACTTAACAGCCCTCTTACACCCATTTCTTCTGAAATCACTACCATATAAATATTATTCTTTTTTAATGAATTACTTTTCTTAACCATTAATTTTGAATGAATATCAAAATGATCTTTTAAAAGTGTAAAAATCAATCTAGCACTAGCTGGATTTTCCGTGGTCATTTTAAAACTTAATCCACTTCCACTAAAAGCTAATGTGCCACTAACCTTCATTATAGCTGATATTTCTGCTAAGGCTTCCTCCTTAGAAATATCTACATATCTACATACTTCTCCTTTAACTTTAGATGAAAATGACATTTCGTTTCCTTCCTTACCTTAAGTATTATGATTCAATTGATAATTGCATCAATCCATTGCCTGCCCTTTTTCTTCTCTTATTCTTTCTTTAATACGCTGTGATAAATACATATATTCTATAATCTTCTTTTTATCATATAGCAGTTTCTTTTCCATGATTGTGTCTGCTAATATTTCTGCTAATTTATCAGAATCGTGTTTTACTAATCCATTTTTTATTTTTACTAAATCCTCACCAACTATTTTTATACCTAAACTTATTATATCTTCTCTATCTAATTTAACAAGTTCAGCTCCATCTTTTTGATATTTTTCTTTCAGCTCATCGTTAATTTCACCCGTATTGGCAATTACATAATCTACAATATCTCTTCCACCATATTTTAATAAAACCTTTAAGTGATCAGATACCTTAAAGCCTGTGGTTTCTCCTGGCTGAGTCATTATATTAGATATATAAATTTTAACAGCATCACTTTTTCTTACAGCCCTTGCAATATCTTTAACTAGCAAATTAGATGTTATACTTGTGTATAAACTTCCTGGTCCCATAACTATAGCATCTGCTTCCTTTAATGCCTCCAGCGCTTCTGGAAGTGCCTTTGCGTTTTCTGGAACTATACTTAATTCTTCTATTCTAGAATTTTGCTCAATAGCTTCTTCTGGAATCTGAGATTCACCTTGTACTATATTCCCATTTTGAAGTTTTGCAACTAACTGCATATTATCAAGTGTAACCGGTATAACTTTACCTGTTACTGCAAGTACTGAACTCATTTTTTGAACTGCTTCTTCAAAATTATCAGATATACCCGCCATAGCTGCCAAAAATAAATTCCCAAAGCTTTGATTTTTTAATCTTCCATCTGCAAACCTATATTGAAGCAAGTCTTCCATTATAGGTTCAGTATCAGCTAGTGCCAAAATACAGTTTCTTATATCTCCTGGTGGAAGCATGCCTAAATCTTCTCTTAAATCTCCAGAACCACCGCCATCATCTCCAACAGTTACAATTGCTGTAATGTTTGATGTATAGTACTTAAGCCCTCTAAGCATTGTTGAAAGACCTGTTCCTCCACCAATTACAACTATTTTTGGACCTTTTACTAATAATCGTTTTTCATATATTAAACTCTCAATTTTTCTACTATCTAAAGATATTTTTAGATAACCTCTATTTACCAAAGCGATTATAGATCTCATAATTTCCGTAACCGAAATATATAAAACAAACACGCCTGTAATATTCAAAGATATATAAAAGATTAAGTAATACCAATTATACACCCTATGATTTGCAAGTTCAGTAAAACCAAATGCTATTAGCAATATGCCAAAAAATCCGAATGCTAACCACCTTTTTACTTTAATTCCTACTTTAAGCCAGTCGCGTATCCTCATAGCTTCTTTTCTCCTTTATGAAGATCTTCTGCTACATCTCTATGCTCTATTTTAGAATTATAGCTTTCCTTGTTCAATCTTTCATAAACCTCATTAGCAATAGCAACAGATCGATGCCTTCCGCCTGTGCAGCCTATTGATATTATTAGCTGCCTTTTCCCTTCTTTAATGTAATTAGGAATTAAATATTTTAACATATCAATTAATTTTTCTATAAAATTAACTGTTTCTGTTTGCTTTAATACATATTCCTTAACTGGTTCATCATTTCCTGAATATTGCTTTAGTTCAGGAATATAAAACGGATTTGGTATAAATCTAACATCGAAAACCAAATCTGAATCTACAGGTATTCCATATTTAAATCCAAAGCTCAATACTGTAATTGATAGTTGTTTTTCAGGATACGTATGATCTCCATAAGTTTTATTTATCTTCTCTCTTAGATGTCTAATTTCATACTTAGAGGTATCAATAATTATATCTGCAACATTCTTAATCTCTTTTAGTTTTTCTCTTTCTTGTGTAATACCAGTTAACACTCTTCCGTCTGGTGATAATGGATGACTTCTTCTTGTCTCCTTAAATCGCTTTATAAGAACTTCGTCAGTTGCTTCTAAAAATAATATTTCATATTTGAACTCATTTTGTTTTAAGTAATTTAAAGCTTCAAAAAAATCATCAAAGAAAATTCCGCCTCTAATATCTATAATCAATGCTACTTTTTCAATGTTTCCTACACTCTGCGTACATACTTCTGCAAACTTTGAGATTAACTTTGGTGGAAGGTTATCTACGCAAAAATATCCTAAGTCTTCTAAGGTCCTTGTTGCTTCTGTCTTTCCTGCTCCTGATAATCCTGTAACTATAACAAATCTCATATCACACACTCCCTTTTGCCAAAGATAATTTTAGATACATGCTCTCATTATCTTGTAATACTCTGCATCTTAATATTAAAATTATATCATACTATTTTAATTAAATCACAAAAACTCCAAACTCCATTAGTCCTAATTTTCGTATTTATATATTATTTAAAACTTTATCTAAAAAGTTTTATTTCATGTTAAAATATTCCAATAATATCAATGTAACTAAATTAGGCGGAGTAAAAAACTCCACCCAAAAATTTTTTTATCCATACAATTTATAGATATCTAACACACAAACTAGACTTATAACTTAGAACTGATATTTTTCATAGGTTAAGACAACTATTAAAGCAGTGACAAGTTATATGTTTTATATCTAAATCGTCCTTAATCTTCCCCTAAAATTCTAACTTCTGGGTACAAATCAACTCCAAATTGTTTTTTAACTTCTTCTTTAACATGATTTATTACATCTAATACATCTTTTGCTGTTCCATTATTCTTATTGATAACAAAACCAGCATGTTTTTCTGAAACACAAGCTCCTCCTATTGAAAAACCTTTTAAGCCTGCATCCTCAATTAATTTACCTGCAAAATGTCCTTCCGGTCTTTTGAATGTGCTTCCCGCTGATGGGTATTCCAGAGGTTGTTTTTCTTCTCTTCTTCTTGTTAATTCATTAATTCTTGCTTCTATTTTCTCTTTATCTCCAGATTCCAATGCAAATGTAGCCTTTAATACCACATATCCTTTTTGCATGACTACAGATTGTCTATAACCTAAATTTAATTCTTCCTTTGAAAGAGTTCTTATTTCTTGCTTGTCATCTAATACTTCCGCACTTTCAATAACAAAGGATATTTCTCCATCATAAGCTCCTGCATTCATAAATACAGCTCCGCCTATACTCCCTGGAATTCCACATGCAAATTGGAATCCTGCCAAAGCTCTTGATGCAGCTTCTGCTGAAACATCTTTAAGCAACGCTCCGCATTCTGCTGTAATCTTATTTCCTATACGCTCTATTTTATTTAGTTCACATAATTTTATTACAATACCTCTTATTCCGCCATCTCTTACTAAAAGATTTGATCCGTTTCCAATAACATAAAATGGAATTTTATGTTCTTTACAAATAGTAATAGTTTCCTTTATTTGCTGAACACTATTTGGAGTTAAAAGTATATCAACTGGCCCTCCAACTTTAAAGTAAATATGTTCACTCATTTTTGCATCCAACTGAATTTGTGATTCTTCATATATCTTGCTAAACAAATCCTTATGTTCTCCGTAATGATTCATGTTAAAACTCCTCAAAATTTCTATTAATCTCATTTATTTACACGATTATGAAATAACTAACTTCCAAATGAAACTAAAAATAACTTCCATCCATACTAGTTTAATCAAGTAAATTTTTATTCCGTATTATTATAGCATAATTTATTTGTTTTGTTCATGTTTTTTAAAATATGACAAAATACTATTTGCTGCTTTACTATCAATCGACTCAGTTTCCATTAATTCACCTAACGTCGCCTTTTTTATATTATCAATGCTTCCGAACTTCATAAGAAGTGACATCCTTCTCTTTTGCCCAACATTCGGTATGTCATCTAATATTGAATGTAGTGTTCTCTTATCTCTTAAGCTTCTATGATATGTGATAGCAAATCTATGGACTTCATCCTGAATTCTTCGTATTAGCTGCATTAGGTTTGAATTCCTATTTATTATCAATTCATTGTTATTATAAATTATTCCTCGTGTTGCATGATAATCATCCTTGACTAAGCCACACACCGGTATATTTATCCCTAATTTTTTCAGAACTTCAAGAGCTACAT